>CAYTKB010000012.1:0-22427 GCA_964438265.1 uncultured Acetomicrobium sp.
AGAGAGATCTCGAAATATAGTTTGAGCGAAAGCGAACTCCCCAAACCCAGCCTTTTCAAGGTGCGCTAATACTTCGGGCACCGAATAAAAAGTGGCTTCTCTGTAGAAGACGTTTTCGCTTCTTGCAGTCTCGTATTTCTGACCCAGAGGGCTTTCTCGATCTACAAAGCCGATGACGACGTGTCCTTCGGGCTTTAAAACCCGCCACGCTTCTTTGAAGACTGCATCGATGTCGTCTAAGAAGCAGATAGTCGTTACCATGAGGATAAAATCAAACTCTTCGGCACTAAAGGGCAGAGTCTCGGCCACGCCTTCTACCACATTGATGCTCTTCGCTCGGGCGATTTCAGCCATGGCAGGCGATGGCTCCAGGCCTATAGAGATGCCCAGGGGCACAGCGAAGCGTCCCGTGCCCACGCCTACCTCGAGGCCTTTACCCCCTTTCGGGAGGAGGAGCCTCACCGCTTCGATCTCCGCTTCGTAGGCGAAACGGTTGTCCTCGAACCACTGTTCGTATCTATTCCTGTGCGCCTCAAAAGGCGCTATTTTAGCCATCCAGCATCACCATCGCCCGCGACCACCTCGTCCTCTTCCCTTACCCATTCCCATACCCCGCCCCATACCTCTGCCCATCTGGCGGCCCAAGCGCCCTGCTTGGCCAAGGTCAGAAGTGGTGGAATCTGCGCCGATAGCTCCGTAAGGGCAAGCCGTGACGCATGCACCGCAATAGTTGCACAGGGTTTCGTCTATTACTGCCTTGCCCTCTTCCACCTTTATAGCGCCCGTGGGGCACGCCTTGGCGCATACCCCGCAGCCTTGACATAGATGGTGATTTACAACGTATGCCAATTTATTGTCCCTCCAATTCCTCTAACGCTTCATGATGCCCGTTGCAAGCGGTGCCTGTAGCGTGCTCCTCGCCATGGTGGCAAGAATTGGAACTGCCGGAAAGTTCACCCTTCATAAAAGCTTCGAGCGCGCTATTTGTGCTCATAGGAGGGCACGTCTGGACCGTGATGCCCAAAGAGGCGAACAAATTTCTCGCCATTACTCCCATGTCTCCTGCTATAACCACATCTACTCCGAGGTCTTTCATCCACTTGGGCAGCGCCCCAGGCACATGTCCAGGATTGGAACAGACTTCTTCATTTACAATCCTGTTTCCGTCGATTTCGACAAGCCTAAATTCTGGAGCGTGGCCGAAATGAGGGCATACCGCATCTTTATAAGTAGCTATCATCACTTTCATGGCATTATCACTCCTGATTTATTGTTTTTTGACCCTCGCAGCGATAGTTTCCCACATTTGCTCGATCTCGTCTTTAATGCTCCCTTTTGAACATTCTACTACCGGTATCCCTTTGGATATAGCTTCGACGAAAATCTCGTCGAAGGGGAGTTTGCCGATCAATTCTATATCTTGCTGGCGGCAATACATTTCGATCTCACGGCTTATTTCCTCGTTTAAGTCATATTTGTTTATGCAAACTGCGGCTGGAATGCCAAAGTGGTCGCAAACCCCAACCACGCGTTCCAAATCGGATACGCCTGACACAGTGGGTTCAGTTACCAGTAAAGCCATGGCAGCTCCCGAAATGGATGATATGACTGGGCAACCTATACCTGGCGGTCCGTCGGTGATAATATATTCCGATGCTTTATCTTTGGCCAATGCCTTAGCTTTCTGTCTCACTAAAGCCACCAGCTTTCCCGAGTTTTCTTCTCCAGGAATGAGCCTTGCGTGAACCAAAGGGCCATACTTGGTCTCAGACACAAACCAATGGCCCGAGAGGGCATCTTCCATCACCACCGCACCCGCCGGACATGCATGAAAACAGAAACCGCACCCCTCGCAAGAGAGGCGATCGACCTTGAAGTCCCTTATTGCGTCAAACCGGCAAAGCTCTTGACAAAGGCCGCATTTGTTACACTTTTCCTCTTCGATGCGAGCCTTCTTACCACTCCAAAACTCGCCCTTACCAACAACTGTGGGGGAGAGGACGAGGTGGAGGTCGGAAGCATCTACGTCACAATCTGCTAAGACCTTACTCCCGCTGATGGCAGCAAATGCCGCCGCTATGCTCGTTTTCCCGGTGCCGCCCTTGCCGCTTATTATCACGATTTCGTTCATAGGCTTTCTTCCTCGATGCTCAAGCGTTATATGCTGCACAAACTTGGCCCCTTTTAAGTGCGTTGAAAAACTCCAAGAAGGCCTTGCGCCATCGCGTCTCTCTTTCTACCAAGGGAATACCCTTGGAGTAGAGGGCGGCGATATCCCTGCCAAAGGGGATCTTCAGCAACACGGGTATTTCGCTCTCGCGGCAATATTCCTCTATCAGCTTGTCACGCGAAGGACTTGCGCGGTTTATTATGACCCCATAAGGGATGCCAAGATGTCTTACCATCTCTACGGCAAGCGAAAGGTCGTTCAATCCAAAAGGAGTAGGCTCAGTGACTAAGATGGAGTAATCGCTCCCCTTTACCGCTTCTACCACCGGACAAGAGGTGCCCGGGGCCACGTCGATTATCGCGTCCTTTTGCCGGTCGATGTATGTCTTGGTTTTTCTTATTACAGGCGTAGGCATGGGCTCCCCTACGTTGAGTCTCCCCTGGATAAGTTTTAGATTTCCGCGATAACCTATCTCGACAACCCCTAATTGTCTGTTAACTTCTGCGATGGCAGATTTGGGGCACAGATACGAACAGGCACCACAACCATGACAGAGCTCCGGGAAGACGATCACCTTGCTCGGAAGGGCCGCTATGGCATGGTAGGCGCATATTTCTGCACATCTGCCGCAATAGCTGCACTTATCGGCGTCTATTTGGGGGGTGGGGATATGTACGGGATCTACGCTTTCGATGGTCGCATGTACAAAGAGGTTGGCATTTGGCTCTTCTACGTCACAGTCCAATATCTGTACCGAAGCATGCTCGCTTACGGCCAAGGCTAAACTTGTGGCTATCAGGGTCTTTCCCGTGCCGCCCTTGCCGCTCGCCACAGAAACAATCACACCTCCACCCCCTCGCGTGAATTTATGGCCTTTGCTATCGTCACGGCTTTAGTCTTCAGAAGTTAACTCATCAATACGATGGTTTATTTCAGCAAGCTGCTGCTTCAATGCCTCTGCTTGGGTCTTGAGTCCTTCGAGTTCTTCTTCCTTGCTCAGTGGCTGGGGCGTAACTCCTGATGGCATCCCAACGCCTCTCCGCATTCCAAAGCCGCCCATGCCTCGACCCATACCTCTGCCAAACCCTCCGCCCATCCCGGAGTGAGGAGGGGCATTGGGGGCAGATGCAGGAGGCGTCAGCCTCCCTTGCTTAAAAGATAGAATGGCATCCCTCACCTTGCCGGAGGCGCCTGTGATTACCTGCACTCCCGCGGTCGATAAGACCTCATATGCGTTGGGCCCGCAACTTCCTGTAAGCACTGCCTGAACCGCCTTGCCTGCGATCATTTGTGCAGTGCTTATGCCCGCCCCTCCTGAAGCTACCGCGCTGCTATTTTCTATAGCTTCAAATTGCATAGAATCGGTATCTGCGATGATGAAGTATGGGGCGCGCCCGAAGCGGGGATCTACTGACGCGTCCAAATTAGGTGCTGTCGCCGATATGGCTATCTTCATAACTTCCTCCTCTACTTTTCCTCAAGTTCTCTGACGCGAGCTTCGATAGCTTCGAGCTGTGCCTTCACGGCATTGGCTTGAGCCTTGAGAAGTTCGAGCTCCTGCTCCTTATTCATGGTCTGAGGGTAGGAAGAGCCCGATGCATACCCCCACTGAGGAGTATAACCAGGCCACACTCCCGGTGTAGCGCCGTAGTCCCATTGAGGGATACGACCTCTATAAGGCATCCCTGCAGCGCCGCTAAAGAAATACCAGCACCGAGGGAGGCCGCCTCGGCCCATTCCGACATATGGCCACGGAGGAGTCCACCCTCGGAAGCCGAATCCATAACCGCCTCTGCCGAATCCCCTAGGCATACCCTACACCTCCTTTTGAAGCTTATGATATTGATTATCAGTAACAATTATACTAAATGATCCGACCCTGTCAAGGTTGCACGAAAGGCGAGTTTGTGCTATTTACATGCAGAGTGCGAAAACCTCCGAGCCTGTTTTGCCTAAGGGCAATTTGCCTATGGCGTCAGGCCGATAGGGCATCTTTGGAAACGGAGATGTCCTCCCGTGTTTGGAAAGGAGGGAATAATATGCCTTCTCTTGCGGTCCTCATCGCGGACGGAGATCCGATGTTGAGAGCCCTTTATGCTTATTATCTTAAAGGCATCCCGGGTTATGCGTTGGCCGCGGAGGCCGATTCTGGGAGGGCGCTTGACAGCGTCCTGAGGGCGCAGGCCATAGACCTCGTATTGTTGGACATCTTCCTGAAAGAATTCGGCCAAGTTGAGGGACTTCGCCGGACGAGGGCCCTTTATCCCAGAGTCGACCTGATCGTCCTTTCCGAGGGGAGGGATCCGGATGTGGTGCGCGGCGCCCTATGCCAAGGGGCTTTTGACTACCTTATAAAACCCTTTACGTTTCAGAGGTTCAAGGCTGCTCTCGAAGCTTACCGAATTTACAACTTGGGCCTGACGCAGCGCAAGGCAGCGTGGCAACAGGAGGAGCTGGACTGTCTGGTAAGATCATCGATGAGGGCCCGCATGGTTTGTCCCGTGCTCGTCCCGCCCAAGGGAGTACAAGTTAAACTGTTAAATGATGTCATGTCGCTGTTGCGCACCCTCGACAAACCGGTTTCAGCAACAGATATGGGAAACAAACTTAAGATATCCCGTCCCACGGCTCGCAGGTATCTGGAACACCTCGTCGATGCAGGGGTGGTGGAGGTGGAGTATGCCTTCCGTAGGGTGGGTCGCCCCGTCAAACTTTATCGATTAAAGATATGAACAATAAGAGCTAAAGCGAGCACAAACATCCAAAAACTTTCGATCACATTCCCCCTGGCGTATTCTTGTAAGCAAGATGCTGACTGTATTTCCAAGTTAAAACAATAAGAAGTAGGGGGAATGGCGAATTATGCAAATGATTATAGGGGGCAAGAAAGTTAATTCGAGCGATGGCAGGACGAACAAGGTTTTTAATCCAGCTACGCAGGAGCTGCTCGATACCGTTCCTGTCGCCACCAAAGAAGACATCGAGCGGTGTTTGGACATCGCTCAAGAGGGTAAAAAATTGTGGGCCGATACGCCCTTGGTCGAGCGTTCTAAAATTCTCCTTAAATATGCAGGTTTGCTCGAAAGCCATAAAAAAGAATTGGCGACGTTACAAAGCAGGGATATGGGGAAGCCGTTCTCGCAGTGTGTCGGTGAAGTCGATACGGCCATTATGTTGTTCGAAGGTTTTGTGGAAAGGGCGAAGCACTTATATGGAGAGACTGTGCCTGACTGCCAGCCTGGCGCAGAAAAAGACATACTTTTTACCAGAAGGGAACCCTTAGGCGTCATTGCCTGTATTCTCCCCTTTAACTTCCCTACAACTCTCTTTGCCCATAAGGTTGCACCGGCCTTGGTCTCGGGCAACGCAGTCGTCATAAAGCCTTCGTCGGACAACCCTCTCGTAGTTATACGCTTGACGGAGCTATTGTTAGAAGCCGGCGTTCCGGGGAGTGTGGCCCAGGTGATAACGGGCAGCGGGTCGATGGTGGGGAAGATTTTATGCAGCGGCACGAAAGTTAACGCTATTACGCTGACCGGCAGCACAGAAGCGGGCATCGCTGTGATGAGGGATTCCGCGGATGCCCTGCATAGAGTAACACTCGAGCTCGGCGGGAATGACCCGATGGTTATTTTCGCCGATGGAGACTTGGAGTTAGCCGTTAGCGAAGCTTACAGCGGGAGGATAGCAAATGCCGGCCAAATCTGTTGTTCTCCCAAGAGGTTTATCGTTCAGGAACCCATAGCGAAGGACTTTGTAGACAAGCTTAAAGCCAAGTTTGAAAAAATTGTCAAGGGCGATATCTTGGATCCCCGCACCGAATTAGGTTGTCTAATCAACGAAAACGCCGCTAAAAGGGTCGAGGAGCAGGTCAAACTAACGATACAACAAGGCGCCAAGTGCGTTTACGGGGGTAAGAGAAACGGGGCGTTCTTTGAGCCGACCATCCTGGTCGATGTCACCCCAGACATGGACGTAGCGAAAGATATGGAGATCTTCGGACCGGTCTTTCCGATAATCACCTTTAAAACAGAAGAAGAGGCCTTAGCGATCGCTAATAATACCAAATACGGCCTCTGCGCGGGAGTGGTTACCTCGGATATCAACAAGGGTGTCAGGTTCATGTCGAAAGTAGAGGCGGGCACGGTCGTAATTAACGGAAACAGCCGTTACAGACATATCGACCACGCTTTTGGCGGTTATAAAATGAGCGGCATCGGCCGCGAGGGCATACCGTGCACGATAGAAGAGATGACGCAGGTAAAAACGTATGTCTTGAAAGGTATTTTAAAATGATTTTTGGTATACTATAAATAGGGCGCGCTATTTCGGACTTCGAAAACGCCCCGCTACTATCAGATGATGCCGGTTTTGGATAGCAACGGCTCCGTTTGCAGATCAAACGCTTGAGCGTGCCGTCCTTGACCTCGGCAAGAAGGAGGTCGCGCATAATGAACAATGCTGTGTTCCGCTTTGCGGTTCCTCGTAACGAAGAGACACTTTCTTATGCTCCGGGATCCAGTGAGCGCATCGAGATCAAGGCAGAGTTGGATCGCCAGAGCAGTCAGAAGGTCGAGATACCCGCCATAATAGGCGGCAGGGAGGTTCGCACCGGACGCTTAGGGAAGGTAGTTATGCCGCATGATCACGGCCATGTGTTGGCCAACTATCACAAATCGGGCCAGCAGGAAGTCGCGATGGCCATAGAGTCTGCCCTCAAGGCTAAAGCTGAGTGGTCCAAGCTCTCTTGGGTCGATAGAGCTTCCGTCATGCTCAAGGCGGCTGAGCTCATCAGCAAGAAGTATCGTCATCTCATCAATGCCGCAACTATGTTGGGCCAGAGCAAAAATGCATATCAAGCCGAGATAGACGCGGCTTGCGAAAGCGTGGATTTCCTGCGCTTCGGCGCATACACCGCTTCTTATATCTATGAGTGGCAGCCGTCTTCCGGCGGTGATTGTGTTAACAGGGTGGAGTATCGCCCTCTGGAGGGGTTTGTATTTGCGGTTTCGCCCTTCAACTTTACATCCACTGCCCTAAACTTGGTCGCCTCGGTCGTGCTCATGGGGAATGTAGTGGTTTGGAAGCCTGCCACGACATCCTTGTTATCCAATTACTATCTCATGAAGGTTTTTAAGGAGGCGGGCGTTCCCGACGGGGTTATAAACTTCCTGCCCGGCCAGGGGTCGGAGATAGGCGAGGTGGTGCTAAAGCATCCGAATTTCGCCGGTTTACACTTCACCGGCTCGACGGATACGTTCACCGGACTTTGGGGCAAGATAGGACAGAACCTCGCATCTTATCGCAATTACCCCAGGATCGTGGGCGAAACCGGGGGCAAAGACTTCGTTTTGGCCCATCCTTCGGCCGACATCGAGGAGCTGGTGACCGCTTTGGTCCGCGGGGCCTTCGAATATCAGGGGCAGAAATGCTCTGCGGCATCGCGTGCTTACATCCCGCAGTCGATCTGGGGAAGAGTGAGAGAGCTATTGGTGGAATGGACAGAGGGGTTGCCGATGGGCGATGTCCGGGACTTCGGGAACTTCGTCAACGCCGTTATCGACGAGAGCTCTTTCGACAAGATCATGGGCTATATAGAGAGGGCAAAGAGTTCCGCTGATGCGAAGATCCTCGCCGGCGGCTTCGGCGACAAGAGCAAAGGCTATTTTGTGCGTCCCACCGTAATCGAGGTGAAGGATCCGCATTTTGTGACCATGGAAGAGGAGATCTTCGGTCCTGTTTTGAGCGTCTATGTTTACGAAGATAGCGCGTACGAAGATGTCCTCAGACTATGCGACGAGACCTCGCCCTATGCCCTCACCGGCGCTGTGTTCGCTAAAGATCGCGATGCCATAGCGAAAGCGTATGATACCCTGCGTTATGCGGCGGGCAACTTCTACATCAACGACAAGCCCACCGGGGCCGTGGTGGGGCAACAGCCCTTTGGGGGCGCCAGGGCCTCGGGCACCAACGACAAGGCCGGAACCCACTTTAACCTCATGCGTTGGGTGAGTCCGAGAACTATAAAAGAAAACTTGCTGCCGCCTTCTCATTGGAGTTACCCCTTTCTTCAGTCGGATGAATGACGAAAGCGCTGCGGCGATGCATCACATAAAGCCGTGGCGCATACGTCTCCTGTGACGGCAGCGACACTCCCTTTGAGGCAACCTTGTAGGGGAGAAACCGCGCTCGAGGCAGTCAGGGCATATGCCGAAGATCTCGATGCTCTGGGGGATGATGGCAAATCCCATCTCTTCGACCCATTTCTCCGCCACTTCCCCCTTTTCATTTTCATCTTCAAAGTGCATCATCTTGCCGCAGTTGCGGCATATGATGTGGAAATGGATCTCCCCTCGAGGGACCTCAAATCGACTGAATCCCTCGTCCAAATTCACCTCGTGGAGGAGCCCCATCTCCACCAAAAGCTCTACGGTCCGATAGATTGTGGCAAGTCCTATGGACGGATCTTTTTTCTGAATGAGGTCCAAGAGCTCTCTAACGTTTGGGTGTTTGTCCCAGTTTCGAAGGATAGTTTCCACTATGAGCCGCCTTTGGCTGGTTATGCGAAAACCCCTTTCCTGCAGGGAGCGCAGGTACTCCTCTACGCTTTCTTGCAATTTCCCTTCGTCCACTACATCACCCCTAAAAGAAATCACAAAATCTTCCTATTAAACAAAGAAACTACGCGAGGAGCGCCGCAGCCACAGCTGCAAAGACGCGGGCGGATGTCGCCATCTTGGAGATCTCCACGTATTCGTCGGGTTGATGCGCCAACTTTGGATCGCCGGGGCCGAATATGATAGTGGGCACGCCCATGGATGGGACAAAGACGGCTGCTTCCGTGGCGAATGGCGCCTTGCCGACCTTCACGCCAGGAGCCACGCTTTGGGCGACCTCCAAGAAGCGCTTTACCACCGGTTCTTCGGGTGAGGTGTCGGCTGGCGGCAGGTCGTTGTTTATCTTTATAGAGGCCTTAAAATCGGGAAGTTTTGCCTCCAGCTTCTTGACGATTCCCTCAAGTTGAGACAAAAGCGCCTTGTGGTCCTGTCCCGGAACGGTGCGCATGTCGACTGTGGCCACGCACTTGTCGGGAACTACGTTGGTCTTCACGCCGCCGTTTATGGTGTTTATGCTCATGGAGAACCGTCCTGCTACAGGGTGCGGCTCATATGGAATCTCGCTTTTCTCCAGCTCAAGGAGGAGGGCCATCATGTCTTTGATGGCGTTATGTCCGAGCTCGGGCGTAGAGCCGTGGGCGGTTTTCCCGTAGGTGGTGAACTCTGGCCAGAAGACCCCTCTCTCCGTCAACACCACTTCGTTATCTGTGGGTTCGGCTATGATTATGGCTTGGGCCTTCGCCAGATCCTTCCTGCCCGTCAGGCTTTTTGCCCCCATCATGTCCAATTCTTCCCCAGACGTGGCCAAAAAGATGAGATCTCCTTTCAGTGGCAAACCCGAAGTGGCGACGGCCTTAGCCGCGATCAACATGGCGGCGAGCCCGCCTTTCATGTCGGAGCTCCCCCTGCCCCAGACTTTCCCCTCCGATATTTCGCCGCTAAAAGGTGGATGTTTCCACTCTTGAGCCCCTGCGGGTACTACGTCCAAATGGCCGTTGAAGGCAAGCGGCCGAGCCTCGCCGCTTCCTTTAAGGTGCGCCAAGAGCGTGGCCCTGCTTTCGCCGTGCGGCACGAACTCCCCTTCGAAGCCTAGGCCCTCGAGATAACGAGCCGTCCATTCAGCAGCGGCGCGCTCGTTTCCAGGCGGATTTGTCGTATCGAAGCGAACCAGCTCTGCGCATAGCTTCGCCAGTTCATCCTCTGAAACTTTGGAAAACAATCCTTCGTATCCCATATAGAAATCCCTCCTCGGCTACAAGGCTTAAAATTAGGGCGAGCGGCAAGAGCCGCTCGCTTGAACAAAGCAAAACTACGCCTCGATCTTGAGGAAGCGGAGCATGGCCCAACCTACGACCATCGTCCCCAAAACGCATATGACCAAAGCCCATGCGGAGTGCACTTTGTAGAGTATGGGCACCAAGGCCAAAACGAAGGCGAAGGGAGCGTATTTCCAGCCGCGCAATATGAACTGTCCCCACACAGAGCCGAATACGGCTGGCAATAGGAAGCGATTGAAGGCATCCAGGAGCCAGGCGGGGAAGAACTGCTGGATCTGGTTTATGAGGAGCGCTCCGAAGAATATGGCCGGCACGCTGACGAATACAGAGACCGTCACGCCGACGGCCGCTACTAACTCTCCCTCCATGGTTCCTTCTTTTACTCCCGCCACCTCCTGTGCAACTGCGGCGCAGGGGACGCGCAGGTTCGAGCCATTTCCTATGGTGCCGCACAGATACCAGCCGGCGTTGCCGACGATGGGGTAGTACGCTATCGGCTCGCTGATATAGAAGGGAATGGCGTAGGTCATCGCTAAGCCGAAGCCAGTCAATATCGTCTGCCAATCGGGGAAGACGCCCGTGATAAAGTAGAGCCAGATGCTGGGCAGAAAGAGCGCCAAAAAGATGAGGGTAGACGTAATTGTGCCAACTCTGTGAATTGGCTTGAGATAATCCCTTTCAAACGCTACTGGATCGACGTGCCACTCTCTAACGGTTGCCATGGCCATCTCCTCCTAACCGGCGTAGAGCTTGCCCGCGATCATGCCCACAAACATGGCTATGCCCAAGGCCCACTCCTTGAAGTGCGGCCGCTTCATCCAATCGGCGAGTTTGAAAAGGAACATAGACGAAAGCAACGATACGACCACTGCCACGAGGAAGCCGTTACCCTTAATGGCGTTGCTCACCGAATAATAGCTGAAGACGGCCACCATGCCGCAGGCTGCGATGACCGCCAAGAGCTTCGGGTCACCACCTGTGAGCTTTTCCCTGACCTTGCCGAGGTAGCGCGTAAATATCGCCTCTACGGACCATCCCCAACCGGCTATGTTCATTATAAATATGGCTGCGGCAAAGCCCTTTATAGTAAAACTGGGATCGCCGAACTTCTCTCCCGCAGCGATGGCTGCGTTTGAAGCCTGCACCAATTCCGTAAAGACCGAGCCAACACCGACGCCCTCGCGCTGAAATGCAAGGCCGGGGCTTATTGCCACCGCCAAGGCTATCATGATAAAGATATTTGACAGCACCGGACCTATAGCGGTGATTACGGCACCGCGCACCATGGAACGCGTCTCTTCTTTAGGGACCCCGCTATTGTGCATGAACGAGACGGCTCTTTTATAAAAGTAGTATGCCATATATAAACCGAGCCCCGAGGTGATGCCCCCGCATATCCATATCCATAAGCCGTTAGCCACTTCTTTCCAATCCACGGTTTCCACCTCCCGCTCACTTCTCTCTTTCGATCAAATTGCCCTCTTGCACTGTTTATTAAACTACTTCATCGCATCCCTCCTTCGATCGCCCTATGGCCAAAGATGCGCTCTTATCTGCGCGCAATTATGTTTATTTTACATCGAGGCGATATATATGAAAACAATACAAATCACCTTCCGATCAGAGCCTGCCTATGCTGCTAAAGCGCGAACCATTGAGAGCGTTTCAATCCTATGTATTTCTCAGAGAGGACGTTTAAGGGCTTGATCAAAAGCTGGAAGTTGTTGGCTACCCTTTCTAAGAATCCTTCCTCGTCGAACCGTTTGGCTGCCGGATGTTGGGCTGCTTTTTTGTAGTAGTGTATGCCTAACCTTATATATTCCTCCACACCTAAGCCTTCCCTGGCTTGCCGCCCCGTTTTTTCTTTCCTCACGTGATCGGGCAGGATGCCGACCGTGAAGAGGCAGAGATCGCCTATGCGATGGTAAAGGGGGTAGCACTCTCCTTTTGGCAGAAGCTCGACGATGAAAAGCAGGCTCTCCAAGTCGAGCGCGTTGAAGGGTATGGCCTTTATCTTGCCTCCCATCCGGAAGACCAGGAATCCCCTTTCAACCCTTGTAAAGGATGCGAGCAGTTCGGCGAGATAGTTTATGATCTTCGAGTCGTCCAGTAGATCGTTCAGGCGGCTCACATCGAAAACGGCCACTCGTTCTCTTCCTACGAGCTCGAGGGTGTGAGTGCGCCCTTTCAGCTCTCGCCTCACATGCCGTAAGAGTATGCTGAACAAAAGATAAGGCGAGATGAGGAGGATCTCGTCCTGTTGTTCCTCTAACTTAGATAGAAGCTTGGGATCGTCCAGCATGAGTTCGATGAGATCCTCTTTGTCACAAACGATCCTTTTGACTTCCTCGTGATCGTTTCTTTTGTCCGCCACGGCCTTTACCAAGAAATCCAAATCGCGCTCTAGGAGATGATGGGCGCTTTCTCCGCTAAATGCCATTTTGCCTCACCCCTTATGCGTTTCCCTCTCGGAAAGGGCAGAATCCACCGTGTGCCTCAACGATCTCGCTGCGGCTTCGATATCCTCTTGCGAAACTACGGCCGAGATTACGGATATGCCGCAAGCCCCTTCGGCGATGACCTCCCTTGTGTTTTCGGCGTCTATGCCGCCTATGGCGACGACGGGGAGCCTCGTCGATTTCACGACTCGCCTGAATCCTTCGATGCCTATCGTGTGGGCATCCCCCTTGCTTCCCGTGGGGTAAACCGCGCCCGCGCCGAGGTAATCGGCCCCGTCCCTTTCGGCCCTGAGCGCCTCTTCTGGTGTGTGGGCTGAGGCGCCTATGATGAAGCCCGGGGGGACGATCCGTCTGGCTGCCGATACCGGCAGGTCCTCCTGACCCAAGTGAACGCCGTCGCAATCGGCGGCCAACGCCACATCCAGCCTGTCGTTTACGATGAAAAGTGCGCCATATTCGCTGCACAAGGCCTTCATCCTGACGGCGAGTTCGTAGAGATCTCTTCCAGGTAGCTCTTTATCGCGGAGTTGTATCGCCGTCGCGCCGCCGGCGAGCGCCGAGCGCGCCTGCGTCATTAGATCGCGCCCCTTTCCCATCTTTCTGTCAGGGATAACGTATAAAGCCAGCGAACGCCTCAGTTCCATAGCCTTGCCTCCTCATTTTTTTAAGCATTTTAACGGGTGTTAAAATATGCACAAATACCGTATATATTATAACGGTAACGTAGCAAGATTAAACGTATAGATATTTCATAGGAGGTGAACGATCATGAGGAGAGCTTTTGCAGCGTCGTTATGCGCCCTGCTTATAGCTTTGGGCGCCTCTTATGCGGAAGGAGCCGCGTGGTACTCCAGGGGTGATCAGTACAACAGCGGTAACTTCAACGTCAAGTTGCTTCCTCGTGGAACGCTGGCATGGAAGCTCGAGACGGGGAGCAAGATCATGGGTGCACCGCTCGTGGTGGGCAGCACAGCATATGTGGGGAATATGGATGGCCGCGTCTTCGCCGTAGACGTCAATACGGGAGGCGTGCGCTGGACATATCAGGCAGACGGTTCCATCATGGCCGCTCCGTCGGCGTTGGACAATATAATCTTCTTCGGCACCTTTGAAGGCACGCTATATGCCTTAGACAGGGGGAATGGCACGCCTCTTTGGGCATTTAAGGCGGACGGTCCAATCCTCGCCCCGCCTCTCGCTTTGGGGGAAAGGGTTTACGTTGGGGCCTACGACGGCAGCATCTATGCCTTGAACGTGCGCAGCGGTGCCCTGTTGTGGAACGTTCAGAGCCCGAGGGGCTTTGACTGCGCTCCGGCTATGGCCGAGGGGGTGCTCCTGGTAGGCGGTGTAGATGGCCGATTTCACGCTTTAGACCCCAAGAGCGGGGTGGAACTCTGGGGAGGCAACGCGGAAGGTTCCATCAGAGGTGCGCCTGCCTACGGCGACGGGCGGGTTCATTACGCCACTGACAACGGATACGCCCATGCGATCCGCTTGAAGGGCGTCGTGCCGCTATGGCATACCAGGGTGAACGCACCTGTAGGTTCTTCCCCGGCTTACGCGCGTGGGGAGATGTATCTCGGAGGGTTGGACGGTAAGTTGTATGCTTTGAACGCCGCCACTGGTCAAATATTGTGGGCTTTCCCCACAGGAGGGCCCGTTTCGTCGTCGCCGGCGCATGCTAACGGAGTAGTGTTCTTCGGCAGCTCCGATCATCGCTTTTACGCCGTGGATGCTAAATCGAAAGCGGCGCTGTGGAGCTTCGAAGCCGACGATGAAATCGTCTCAGATCCAGTCGTTGCAGAAGGGCGCGTGCTCTTCGGCACGCTGAAGGGCACGCTCTACGCATTGCGGTAAAGTCATCGCTATCGCCTGAGGGTCGGGCGGCCTGACGCACGGGCCGCCCTTTATTGGTTCGGATCTTTCGTGACTAATTTGTAACGCAATTGTCGTTTTTCTGTTACGAATTAGATTTAGTATATAATGCAAATGCCGCTCAGTGTTGTGCACGCCAGAAGGAGGTTACGGCATGAGGTCTTTCTTCCGTTCCATCTTTATCTCCGATGCTCATTTGGGGAGTAGGTGGTGTCGGGCGCAGAATTTGGCCTCATTTTTGGCCTACACCGAGTGTGAGAACCTGTATTTAGTTGGCGATATTCTCGAAGGCGCCAAGGTCACACGGACATCTTCGTGGCCTCGCGCGCAGATAGAGGTATTCAATCAGATACGCTTAAAATCTGCCGAGGGGCGGGTCGTTTACCTTCCCGGGAACCATGACCACTGCATGAAAGATTTTATAGGGCAGCAGTTCGGCAATATAGAGGTGGCACCTTACGCCATCCATGAGACCGCCGACGGTGTGCGCATGCTCGTTTTGCACGGCGACCAGTTTGACAAAGTGGTGGAGTTAAGCCCGTGGGTCACCGTCTTGGGGGACTTGGCTTATGACGGGGCACTATGGCTGAACTTGTGGTTGAACGGGCTTCGTTCCTGGTTGGGCATGGGTTATTGGCCGCTTTCGCAGTTTTTGAAACATAAAGTCAAAGATTTTATACAGATACTTTCGGCATTTGAAAGCGTCCTTCAACATGAGGCGTGGAAGCGCCATTGCGACGGGGTTATATGTGGTCATATCCATAAGCCGGCCATCCGAAAGATAGGGGAGATCCTTTACGTGAATTGTGGCGACTGGGTTGAGAGCTGCTCGGCCGTGGTTGAACACGAAGATGGCAGGTTGGAGGTATTGTATTGGCATGACATGGAGAAACCCTCGCTTTGCATACCTTACGCTCGCTACAAGGTGACCTATCCTCCCTTTTCCGAACCAATACCGGCAGGCCTTGTGGCGATGCTCTCTCAGCAGGATACCGCGTAAAAGCGTTCTGCCGCGTCGTTGCTTACCTCGAATTTCGTATAACAGCAGATATTGCGGACAAGCCTTTCCGCCTTAGGTTGGTTCTCCGCCGCCGTTGACAATCTTTGTCTGAAGTGTCTATTATATTGTTTGGGTATGATCGGCCTTGAGGGAGATGGAAAGCGTGAAGATAGAGCTTTTCCATGGTTCATCAGAAGGATGGATGGTTCCCCCGCAGAAGGTTACCCCCTTTGTGCCACAGGAGGCAAAGCCTTCTGCGGCCTTAGAGCGCGACCCGCGAGGCGAAAAAGCTTCGGCAGATCCAAAGGAAAGAAAGGACGAAGCCGGATCCCTCCCAGAAAGGGTCAAAAAGCGGCTCGGATTGGAGCCGTGTAAGACCTGTCAGAGCCGCCGTTATCAAGATGTCTCAAACGATCCAGGCGTGTCGTTTAAAAGTCCCACCGTCGTTTCTCCCCAGGCGGCTCCGGCTTTGGTGCGCGCCCACGAGGGCGAACATGTGCGCCGCGAGCAAGTGCGTGCCGAGGGAGAAGATCGCCGCGTCGTATACCAATATGTGCAGCTTCAAACGAGCATATGTCCGGAGTGCGGCAGAGTGTATGTCTCCGGCGGCAAGACCGTTACGGCCACAGCCCCCCGGGCCGAAGCGTTCTACAGCGCTGCGCGGCAGGATGCCTCAATAGAATTTTTGGCTTAAGCGCTTTTATCCCTTCCTTGACACAGTCCGAATTTCATAGAAATTGAACCGCCATTCTGACCTTTGCCACAAGTGCCACAAGGCGAGCAAAATGTGCGAGCCATGGGTGGAATTGCATCACTTGCCTCCTCGGGAACGAAAGCCACGAGAGCGAACTCGCCATGTTATAATGAACGAAAACGGCACAGCATGAGGAGGGGTTGACCGTGAGGTGTATTCTTAAGGCGATGGTGCTGGTTGTGGCGTTGGCCTTTGTGGCACTCGTCGCTTCGGCTGGTGTAGCGCAGGAGGAGCCGGTTGACACGCGCATATCCATTGCGCCGCTTTTCGTAGATGGTAAGATTGTAGAAGACAACGTGGTTTATGTGAATGCTATTTACATCGAAGGAGCTGTGACATCAAAAACTGGCATTGCTTCGCTCCGATGGAGGAACGACCGCGGTGGGAACGGAGACGCGCGGCTTTACGTGGGCAAGCTCGGCGAAGCCAGTTTAAACGGCAAATGGTATGTGCCGCGCGTACCTTTGGCTTTGGGCGTAAATACGATCACCATCGAAGCGGTGAACCTGAACGGTGAAATCTTCTCCAAGCAGGTGGTAGTGGATCGGCGGTAAAGCCTCGAGCCTGCCGTTGCATAAGAGTGAAGCGAACCCGACTTTCATACGATAGGAACGGGCAACTTTTGTTCCGAGGTGGCAGTAGTTTTTCAGTAGTTTTTATTGTAGTTTCGAGCGTTTGAATTCTTTGTAAATAATAGAAAAGCAATGTTATCAATTTATTTAGGGATAAAATGGTGAAGGGATTTTTAGACTGGAAAGAGCGCGCAAAAGAAATGACGGAGGCTCAAATCGCATCGAGGGGTATAAGGGATAAGGCCCTGTTAGAGGCGATGACGAGGGTGCCTCGTCATCTTTTTGTGCCTGAGGAACTGCGGCATCAGGCCTACGACGATATGCCTCTGCCGATAGGGGCGGGTCAGACGATATCTCAGCCTTATATGGTGGCCAAGATGACGCTCCTTTTGGCTCCGAAGACGGGAGACAAGATATTGGAGATCGGCACAGGTTCGGGCTACCAGGCGGCGGTGTTGGCGGAATTGGGCGCGCGCGTCTGGAGCGTCGAGAGAATTCCGACCCTGGCGGAACGCGCCAGAGAGGTTTTGTGCGATCTCGGATATGATGATCGCGTGACGGTCATCTGCGGCGATGGAAGGCTCGGATATCCAGAAGCCGCGCCTTACGATGGCGTCATCGTCACTGCGGCGGCTTCTGTGGTGGAGCCGGCCTGGAAGGAGCAGTTGGCAGAGGGCGGTAGGCTGGTAGTTCCCTTAGCCCAAGGCGTTTGGGGAGAACGAATTCTGCTCTGTGTGAAGAAGGCTCATGGCTTTGAGGAGTCGTATCATGACTATTGTCGTTTCGTGCCATTGCTGCCAGGCGTCGCTGACGGGAAGGACGGCTGAGGCCATGTTGTATAATGGCATACATAAGCCTTTGGGCTTTGCATGTGGCAACCCGTTTTAGCTGCGATCGAGGAGGATGCATTATGTCAAATGATTATAAAGAGACCTTGAACCTGCCCAAGAGCACATTTCCGATGCGGGCAGCTTTGGCGAAAAAAGAGCCCGAGCTGTTGAAGTTTTGGAGTGACGTCGGCCTTTATCAGAAGCTCATGGATAGGGCGAAAGATTCCACGCCATTTATCCTCCACGACGGGCCGCCCTACGCCAACGGCAACATCCACATAGGGACTGCTTTCAACAAGATACTCAAGGACTTCATCCCCAAATACAAGTGGATGCGCGGTTATAGGGCGCATTACGTCCCGGGGTGGGATACTCATGGGTTGCCGATCGAACTCAGGGTCTTGAAAGATGCCAACTTGACGAAGGATTCGATCGAACCGGTTGAGCTGAGAAGGCGCTGTAAAGCCTATGCCTTGCACTACATCGACGTCCAGAGGGATGAATTCAAGAGGTTGGGCGTCTTGGGCGATTGGGAGCACCCTTATATAACGCTCTTGCCGAAGTATGAGGCGGCGGAGCTGAACGTGTTGGCCGACATGATAGATAAGGGATTGGTATACAGGGGTTTGAAATCCGTCTTCTGGTGCACCGATTGCCAGACCGCCCTGGCCGCTGCCGAGATCGAATATGAAGACATCGCATCCCCGTCTATATATGTGGCCTACCCGATCCTCGCGGAGCTTCCGCTCCCCCCGGATGTAAAGCCCTTTGTGATAATTTGGACCACGACTCCGTGGACGCTTCCAGCGAGTCTGGCCGTCGCTATACACCCTTCATACGATTACGCCTTCTACAGAGTCGGCGACAGAGCATATCTGGTGGCCAAAGAATTGGCACCACTGGTGGAGAAAGAGACGGGGTTGCGCTTTGAAGAGTTACTGCTCGAGCGCAAAGGCAAGGAGCTCGAAGGTTTAACGGCGGGGCATCCCTTTTACGAAGATCGAATTGTGCCGCTGGTTCTGGCGGATTACGTGTTGCTCGATCAGGGGACAGGATGCGTCCACACGGCTCCGGGCCACGGAGTCGAGGACTTCGAGACCGGCGTGCGGTATAACCTTCCCATATTGAATCCCGTCGACGAGAAGGGGTTTTTCCTGCCCGATACGCCGCTGGTGGGGGGTTTTTCTCTGGAAGAGGCAGAGGAGAAGATCCTTCGAGCGTTGAGGGAGAGGGAGAGGCTTTTGGGGAGCTCCAAGATCCTCCATTCTTACCCCCATTGCTGGCGGTGCAAGAGGCCCGTAATATACAGGGCTACCGAGCAATACTTCGTGGCGGTCTCGGCTTTCAGGGATCAGGCGCTGAAATCCATCGACGAGGTCAAATGGATCCCCGAATGGGGTCGAGAGAGGATTTGGAACATGGTCAAAGAGCGATCAGACTGGTGCATAAGCAGACAGCGCATCTGGGGTGTTCCGATCCCCGCCTTTCACTGCGAAGATTGCGGCGAGTCGATCCTATCGGCTCCATATGTCCGCAAGGTGAGCGAGAAAGTGGCGCTTCGCGGGACAGATGTGTGGTGGGAGGAATCGCCCGAGGAATTGTTGGGAACTTTGTGCAAGTGTCCGAAGTGCGGCAGCGGTCGCTTGAGGAAGGAAACGGATATCTTGGACGTCTGGTTCGACTCCGGCTCGAGCCATGCGGCTGTGCTTGAAGCGAGGCCCGACTTGCGCTGGCCGGCCGATATGTACCTCGAGGGCAGCGATCAGCACAGGGGATATTTTCAGACATCCCTTCTCACGTCTGTGGCTACGAAGGGGCGCGCTCCCTATGACTCAGTCCTCACCCACGGCTTCATAGTCGATGGAGAAGGACGAAAGATGTCCAAGTCGCTGGGCAACGTGATCAACCCGCAGGACATCATCGGCCAGCATGGTGCCGATGTCCTGCGATTGTGGGTCGCGTCTACCGATTATCGCAATGATGTGAGGATCTCCGATACCATACTGAACAACTTAATTGAATCGTATAGGCGCATCCGCAACACGATCCGCTTTATGTTGGGCAACCTCTTCGACTTCGATCCGAAGGAAGACAGCGTCTCGGCTCGCGATATGGAGGAGATCGACAGGTGGATCCTCTCCCGCCTGCAGCGGGTGATCGATCGGGTTACGAGGGGTTTTGAGGATTACGAGTTTCATGTGCCGACCTTCACGATACATCAGTTCTGCGTCAACGACCTTTCGGCCTTCTACTTGGACGTGAGCAAGGATCGCCTCTACGTGAACGCGCCTTGCGACCGCTCCAGGAGGAGTTGCCAAACCGCCCTCTGGGTTATCCTTCGCTCCCTGCTCGAAATGCTTTCGCCGATCTTGAGTTTCACGGCGGAGGAAGCTTGGCAGTGCCTCCGCGGCATCGACGGTTCGCTTCCGGAGAGCGTCTTTTTGAGTTCGTGGCCCAAGATTGACCGCGAACTCGAAGATTCGTCGCTTGAAGAAAAGTGGCAGCGCATTCTGACCGTGCGAGGAGCCGTCAGCAAGGTCCTTGAAGGAGCGCGCTCTAAGGGGCTCATAGGTCAATCCTTAGAGGCATCGGTGAGCATCGAAAGAGCTGAAGAATTTGAAGATATGGCCAGCTTGGACGGCGCCCTATGGGAGATGATCTGCATCGTATCGCACTTCGAATGGGTAGAGGGCGCTGCCGCGGGAGACGTGATCAATAGAGACGAGGACACCGGCTTGGCGATCGGCGTGAGCAGGGCGCCTGGCGACAAGTGCCCTCGTTGTTGGAAATATTCCACTTATCTGTCGCCTGAGGGGCTCTGCCCTCGATGCGAAGCGGTGCTCGAGTCGCTTTCGAGTTCGAGGGCATGAGGCAGCGAGGGAGCCGCGATGGAGGAGGAGTTTGTGCTGTATCTCAAAGCCAAACTTGAGCGAGAGGCCGGCGACGTAGCTTCGCTTCTGGAGTCTATGGCCGAGGAGGGCGGGGCGAGTTCGGCGGTTGAGATGGCTCGCGCTACTCACAACCATCCAGCCGACTCCGCCTTGGGTCTCATGGAGAAGGAACTCGCCGTCGGGAATGTAGTCATCTTAAAGGAGTTGCTCGAAGACATCCGCCATGCCCTGCGCAAGCTGGATGCGTCTCCCGAGAAGTTTGGCATGTGCGAACGCTGCGGCAAGCCCATTGATAGAGAAAGGCTGGAGGCCAGGCCGTGGGCGAGGTATTGCGTCTCTTGCAAGCAGAAGATAGAGACGAAGACGAAGAGCAAGTGACCTCTGCGTTTCAGGAGCCTTTTTCGGAAGACCAGAGCGAAGATTGCGACGAGGATGAATTCAAGGGGACGAGCGTCTCCCTTGAAGCCGCAGAAGACAACTCAAGGCTCGACCTCTTCCTCGCAAAGGAATTGGGGGTATCTCGCTCTTACGCCAAGAGCCTTGTCATTGAGGGCAGAGTCCGCACCCTGAGAGGGGAAGCCCGCCTGAAGCCGTCGAGCAAGGTTAGGGCGGGTGCGAGTTTTGCGATATCCCTCCCGCCGCCTCGCGAGCTCGAACTGGAGCCGGAACCCGTGGCATTCGGCGTGGTATACGAAGATGATGACATTGCCGTGATCGACAAGCCGGCCGGCTTGGTGGTTGCCCCCGCTCCGGGCCATTGGAGGGGAACGCTGCTCCATGGCCTCCTGTATCGTTTTCCGTCTATGAGGGTTATTAACGGCACAGAGAGGCCGGGCATAGTCCATCGCCTCGACGCCGGCACGTCCGGGTTGATGGTGGTGGCCAAAAATCTTCGCGCTCAGAGCTTCCTTATGGAGTCGTTTAGTCAGAGGAAGGTGAAAAAGGAATCTATCGCCTTGGTCAAGGGATCTCTTCCTCACAAAGAAGGGTCCGTAGACGCGCCGATAGGGAGGGACCCGAGGAACAGGTTGCGCATGGCGGTTGTCCCTCACGGCAAGCCTGCCGTCACGCGTTACGAAGTATTATGGCTTCGTCAGGGATGTTCGCTCACGATTTGCCGTCCAGTCACTGGAAGGACGCACCAGATCCGCGTCCACATGTCGTATTTGGGCTGCCCCATCGTAGGAGATATCCTCTATTCGCCTAAAAGCGATGAGTGCCTCAGCCGCCCTTTTCTCCATGCGTGGCAACTCGCCTTCCCTCACCCGACGAGGGGTGAAGTCATGAGCTTTCGTTCCTTCCTGCCTCTCGACCTGCGCCAATTTCTTCGAGGGAGGCTTTCCACGCCGTAGGCGATACGACGAGGCTCTTGGCTTCCGTGTAGGTGACGTGAGCCATGCTGCCCGTGATGGCTCTCACATGTTTTTTGAACGTGTAGTCCACGGTGACCTTCTCTGCAAGCCTGGCCTTGCTGTAGTAAGCGGCCAACGATGCAGCAAATAGAAGGACTTTTTCGCTCACCCCCTCGCCTGTGATAACGACGTGGGATCCCGGGATATCTTTGGCGTGCAGCCACATGTCGTTCGGGCGAGCGGCCTTGAACGTGACAAACCTGTTGCCTTTGGCGTTTAAGCCCACCAATATGCGTCCTCCCTCGGGGAGCTTGAAGGTCAAATGCGGCGGGGTGCTCTCGACCCTGCGCCCGCGTTCCTTGTTGGCGGCGATTTCGCCCAGGAGCGGCTTGACTTCGTCGGTAGATTCGAGGATCCCTAACATCTCGATCTCCTCTTCAACTTCGGCGATCTCTTTTACGAGTTTGTCCCGTTTCGCTTCGAGCGGCCTTATGTCCCTTTTGTATTTCTTAAAGAGGGCAAAATAGCGCTTCGCATTCTCTATGGCTGATTTATCGGGGTCGAGCGGGATTTCTACAGGTTCTTCGTCCTTCCAGCCCTGGAGGGTTACCTTCTCCGTGCCGGGCGATA
>CAYTKB010000013.1:0-21881 GCA_964438265.1 uncultured Acetomicrobium sp.
TGACGCGAACAGCCCTTAGGCCCTATGCTTCCTGTATTCTCGCAGGGAGCATGGGGCCGTATTTATACCGATGCATATTGAGGGAGGAATCGACAAGATGTCAGGATCTTCAGTCGAGGAAAGCCAGCAAAAAGTCGAGGAAGTAATCGAAAAGTACGACGTAGAAAGCCGCTACAGGAGATTGAGCGGTTTATCCGGCCTTTTCGTATCAGGTTGGCTCATAGCTATGTCGGCATTCCACTTTTACACGGCAGGCTTGAGCACTCTCCCTACATCCATACATAGGGCGGTACACCTGACCTTTGCCATGGTTGCCGTCTTTTTGCTTTACCCCGCCAGAAAGAGCTCAAGCAGGCAATCAATACCGTGGTATGATTGGCTGCTGGCGGGGTTATCGGCCCTAGGATGTGGGTATATAGTCTTTTTCTTCAACGACATCGCGAGGCGTGGAGCGGCCGTATTCCCTCATGATTTATGGCTTGGCATAATGACGATGGTTTTAGTCCTTGAAGCCGGTCGTCGTGTCTCGGGTAAAGTCTTACCGGTGCTTTCTATCCTGTTTTTGCTCTACTGTTACTTTGGGCGACAGATGCCTGGCGTGTTTATGCACCGCGGGTATTCGATAAGCCGCATCGTCCAACATATGTATCTCGTCCCTGAAGGCATATTTGGCGTAGCCCTCGGGGTTTCGAGCACCTTCGTATTCATATTCATACTATTTGGGGCGTTCCTCTCCAGCTGCGGAGGAGCGCGCTTTTTCACCAACTTGGCTTTAGCGCTGGCAGGGCGCTCGCCGGGCGGACCGGCCAAGGTCGCTATAGTGGCTTCTGGACTTCTGGGCACGATAAACGGTTCCTCTGTGGCAAATGTGGCCACCACCGGAGTCTTTACCATACCGCTCATGAAGAGGGTGGGTTACCGCCCCGAGTTCGCCGGGGCAGTAGAGGCGGCGGCCTCGACTGGCGGGCAGTTCATGCCCCCGATAATGGGGGCGGGAGCTTTCGTAATGAGCGAATTTCTGCAGGTGCCCTACTTAAGGATCGCTGCAGCCGCTGCGATCCCTGCCATGGTCTATTACTTAGCCCTCTACTTCAACGTGCATTGCAGAGCGCAGAGGCGTGGGCTAATGGGGCTTCCAGAAAAGGACCTGCCCAATGTGACGGGTGTCCTGCTTCATGACGGTCACCTCTTGATTCCATTGGGCGTAGTGCTCTATGCGCTGCTTTCCAAATATACTCCGCTTGCCGCGGCTTTCTGGGGCGTAATATCCGTGTTTGCCGTGAGCTTCTTGAGACCCCACACGAGGATGAATATAAGGGATCTGTTGAAGACCATGGAAGAGGGCGCGCGCAGCGCCCTCGGTGTTGCTTTGGCGTGCGCCATGGTTGGGTTCATCGTAGGAACGTCGTCGCTCACAGGTTTGGGCTTTGTGATCTCCAACAACATCATCGAGCTTGCCCACGGGAGGCTCTTTTTTACCCTCCTTTTGGGCATGGTGGCATGTCTGGTGCTCGGAATGGGGCTGCCTACGACTGCAAATTACATCGTCACCAGCACGATCATAGCGCCAGCCTTGATAAAGATGCATATCCTTCCCTTGGCGGCTCACATGTTCGTCTTTTACTTCGGCATAATGGCAGATCTTACGCCCCCCGTGTGTCTGGCGGCATTCACCGGAGCTGGCATAGCTGGAGCGAATCCAACGCAAACAGGCTTCCAAGCCACAAGGATTGCCCTTGTGGCGTATCTATTGCCCTTTACGTTCATTTATTCTCCTGCCATTTTGTTAGAAGGTCCTAATGTGCCATACTTAGCTTTGCTCGTAGTGTCTGCTGTGGTTGGTGTAGTTAGCCTTTCGGGAGCCTTTCAGGGATGGCTCTTCTGCCGGCTGGGGATCCTTGCCAGAGGTCTTCTTCTCGTTTTTGGCGTGGCGGCGTTCTTCCCGCAGGCACAATATAAGGCAGCAGCGCTGATTGTTCTCGCTGCCGCCTTCTTTACCTTGTGGTGGCGCACTCGTGCCTCAAGCGAAATATCCTAATGCGACTGCCGCGGCGCCTATTATTGCGGCATCGTTGCCCAAGAGGCTAAGGCGGAGGTCTAATGCTTCCCTGAACGGAAGCGCCAGGTAAGGGATAACGTGAGGTTGCAAACTCTCGAGAAAGCCCTCACCTCGGCTTAGGCCGCCGCCTACAATGATAGCCTCAGGGTCGAGCATGTGCGCAATAGATGCCAAAGCCCTCCCCCAGGCGTCAAGCGCCACGTTCCAAAGATCTGCGATGACAGGGTTTCCCCTTTCTATCCATAGATGGGGGAGGTCATCAGGGATGCCCCATGAGCGGGCAAGTCTTTCTAAAGCATCGGCGCCACAAATGGCTTCCAGGTGTCCCCTTCCGCCGCACCCGCAGTATTCATCTCTGCCGATCGCGATGTGGCCGGGTTCGCCTGCCATGCCATGAGCGCCCTTCAGGAGTTTTCCATCGAGGACTACCCCGCCGCCTATGCCTGTGCCTAATGTTATAACCACATAACTTGAAAGGCCCTTTGCGGCACCTGCCCATCCCTCACCCAGGGCATAGCAATTAGCGTCGTTTTCGATTTCTACGGGCCTGGAAAGACGTTCCTCGAGTAGCGCCTTCAACGGCACCCCTTCCCAGTTGGGAAAGTTGGGCATCTTTTTGATATGTTCCCTAAAAGTATCGAGCATCCCAGGCACGCCCAACCCCACTGGAACGACCTCTCCAGCTGGAGAGAGTGCTTCAGCGAGACGTGCAACCTGAGCGCACACCTCTTCCTGGCGCCTGCCAGGTGCGGTCGCTTCTTCCAAACGCTCTTGAATAGCCCCGTCAACTACAAGAGCTGCCTTTGTGTTGTGTCCGCCCAGGTCTATCCCTATAGCGCGCAAAAGTCCACCTCCTAACGGCCGTGTAATCCCCTGGCTGCTACGAAAGCTATCCCGTGCTTAGTCAGGCTTTCAGCGGTGCGGTTTAAGGCTATGTGCTTGAGCATATAATTCTTCTCGAGGCTTTCCCAATGACCGGAGGCTATGGCCTCCTCTTTGGCGCGGAAGTAATCGAGTATATCGGAGGGGTGATCCAGAGAAGATTCGTCCTCGAAGTCGCCTCCCTCATGTTTGGCCGATATGTTGGGTACCGTCACGGCTACTTCTACCAATTCGTCCCTGCGGCAGTAGGGCTGGCGCACGATGCTCTTTGCCGTTTCGGTTATGTGGTGTTCTATGCGCACCTGATCTTCAAATCCGAGGTCGCGCCGGATCTGCGCTGCGATCTTTATCGTGGCAGCGTTGACGGAGTTTGAGAGGTTTATGCCAGAAAGCGCAGTCGTGCCGTCTTCCCTCGCCAAGAGGCGCGCCGCGGTGAGGGTCCACAGGAAGGAGTAGGGGTTGTCGATGCCCTTAAATACGGAGATCTTGAACTTTATATCCACGCCGAGCTTGTAGAGCAAAAGTGCAAGGAGGATGGTGCCTTCGTTAACGTTGAGCACCTCTTGCACCCCGTAGTTTGTGTAGTAATATAGGAACTCATCTACCCATGCCAGAGCGTGCTCGTTCGGCTGTCCGATCCCTCCGAAGTAGCCAGTTATCGTCTCTGGCCCCATCAGGTGAATGTTAGACCCGTCCGTCCCCTTGGTGTCGAGCGTCTCGACGCAGCTCGCCCCCGCCATCTCCGTGGCTGCGTGCACCGCCAAGAGGTCGCCGTCTTTGACCTGCTCCCTCATGTTGCGCACCCGTATATATCGCCCTGGCATGAGTTCGCCCTTTTCTATTGCCCTCTTGGCCTCAGCTATGAACCAGGGGAAATATTGCAAAGCGCTGATTTCAAGCGTAACGGCGCTGCTTTCGTCCGGGAGCACGGCACCTGCTCCTTCGCCTAAGACTTTCTTTCGAAAGTCCGAGATCGATATGAAGGTTTTACGCTCTTTCTGCTCTTCGAGCCACTCGAGGTCTTTTACATAGGAAGGCTCCACACGTTTAAGGCGAGCGATGAAGTTTTCCACCTTCCGTGCCTCTTTTGCCCTCTCGTTTATCTCCTGAGGTGTGCCATATTTTTTGATCACGTTGATGAGGCTCTGGACGACGCTGTTCTTTTTGCTTGATAGATAGGTGTTGATCTCAGCTACGCCTTTCTCCCCCAGGCAGCACATTTCACTCGACATGGTATCTTACCCCCCTACTCTATTAATTTTTCACGCCTTGCGTGTGCTCTCCGCAAGTCCTTTTACTGCCGACTCCTCTTGGTCTAACGTTCGCTTGCCCACGCTGTTGATGCTTCGTTTGATATAGAGATCTGACTCTCTCAGGTCAACAAGGCGCAAACTGCCCTCTTGCCCCTCAAGATCGGCAAAGAGCATGACTGTTGGACGCACCAAGTCGCCTGGAAAGGTTGAGACCACCACGCCCATGCTGCCGTTCGAAAGCTCCATAACTTCCACCCAAATTCCTTAAAATAATGAATTGCGTCTTGATTATACCAAAATATTGCACCTTGTGTCTTAGCCGTAAGCGACGCTTACAAACTGAAAGGCAGCGCATTGAAATGGCCTTTATAGAGCAGGCACGAACCGAGGACATGGATGAAATAATCAAGCTGCACCGCCTGAGCTTTCAGCTGTGCGCTGTGTAATGTTGCTCGTGGCAGATGAAGTTCAGGCGGGCTTCTTCAAGGTGGGCAATGCGCTTACCCACAGAGCAGGCAGAACAAGGGTGTTTTACCTATCTTGTGCTGTTTTGTGCTGTGTCTGAGGCGGTATCGGAGGCATACTTCCTCTCTCTGGCGAGCAGACCCTTTAGATTCACAATATTGGTGAACTCGTCAAACGACACAAGCCTCTCTTCCAGCCCTTTAGAGCTTCCGGTCTTTTTGAGGTGTGACAGGGCTTCGATCATGCCCTTTGTGGCCGAAAAGAGCGGCGTCAGGGCGAAGACGATGTATTTGAAGCCCATACTTTCTGCCTCTTTTACAGAAAAGAGCGGGGTCTTTCCTCCCTCTATGAGATTTAGCATCAGCGGCGCGTCGATTTCACTCACCGCCCGTTCCATCTGTTCTTTCGATTCCAACGCCTCCACGAAAACCATATCCACGCCCAAGGCTGCGGCTGCGTTGCCGCGGGCGATGGCTTCTTCTATGCCTGCTACGGCCACGGCATCCGTTCGGTATATGATAACGAAGTCGGGGTCGAGCTCACGCTTGGCGTCGATTGCGGCCTCGAGTTTCCCCTTCATCTCATCCCAACCGATGACCTCTTTTCCATCCATGTGGCCGCACCTTTTAGGCCATCTCTGGTCTTCGATGAACAGTCCGGCAGACCCTGCCCATATATACTCGTGCACGGTGCGGTAGACGTTCAAGGGGTTTCCATATCCCGTATCGGCATCTCCCAAAACCGGGATGGAGACCGCCCGAGCTATGCTCTTCACACGCTGGCACATTTCGGTGAAGTCCAAAAGCCCTATGTCGGGGGCTCCCAAAAGCGTTGCGGCTGTGCCGAAGCCTGAATGGTGGACCACCTCAAAACCGCACATCTCGGCGATGCGCGCGCTCAAGGCATCGTAGACGCCGACCCCTACCAGTGCACCGGGTTTTCCCAAGCGTTCTCTCAGAAGTGTGCTCTTTCTTTCCTCTGACATTATATTACCTCCATAAATGTATGCTCAATGCATTATCGACGGAAGCCATGTGCTCATAGGCGGATAAGCGATGGCCAGGATCAACATGCCCACCATGAGGATCATGAACGGAAAGACCCCTTTCACTATCTCTCCCATCGTTATATCATCCCTGAGTCCATGGATTATGTAGAGGTTCACCCCGACGGGAGGTGTTATCAGTGCCATCTCCAAGTTTATGACCAGCACGACAGCATACCATATGGGGTCTATCTGGAGCGCTCCCAAGATCGGGGCTACCAGAGGCATCGTAAGGAGCACGATTGATACGGTCTCCAAAATGCACCCCAACCCCAACATGAGGATGTTCATGGCTATGACGAAGCCAAGGGGTGAAAGTCCGGCGTCTATGACCATCTGGGTGAGCTGTTGAGGGATCTCGAGCAGCGTCATTACCCTGCCAAATACGAGAGCACCGGCTATGATCATAGCAATCATGCACGCAGTCCCTACGGAGCGCAAGCATACCCTGGGCAAGTCTTTGAGTGAAAGAGTCCTATAGACGACGAGCGTGATGAATAGGCTATATATTAGGCCGACGGCTGCGGCCTCTGTCGGGGTAAATACCCCGCTGTAGATGCCTCCCATTATGATGATCGGGAGGGCTATCCCCCATAGGTTCTTCCTGGTAACTCGGAAGCGCTCTCTCCATGAGGTTGGTTCGTAAGCGCGGTAACCCCCTCCTCGGCTCCGGATGATGGCGTAGATTACGAAGATGGCAGTGAGCACGAGCCCTGGAACGATGCCGGCCACGAAGAGCTTGCCGACCGACTCTTCGGTTACGGCACCGTATAGGATCATGGGTATGCTGGGCGGGATCAGGATGCCAAGCGTCCCTCCTGCAGCCAAAAGCCCTAGGACGAAGCACCTCTCGTATCCACGTTCGGTTAGCGCGGGGAAGGCCACCATGCCTATCGTAGCCGCAGTAGTGGCGCTTGAACCTGTAATAGCGGCGAAAAAGGCACAACTCAAGACCGTCGCTATGGCAAGCCCTCCTGGCAAGTGTCTCACCCAGGCGTTCATTACGTCAAAGAGGTCATCTCCGACTCTGCCGTCGAGCAAGACCTGGCTCATCAAAATAAATAAGGGCACAGCCAAAAGGACAAAACTATCCATGGAAGAGAATATGGTTTGTCCTATGATTTTAAGCGGAAGATCGAAGACAATGATGAGAGCAAGTGATGCCGTCCCCAAGGAGAAAGCCACGGGCAGGCCGATGAAGAGCAGGACGAGGAGTAGCGCCACTACGAAGAGAAACGTCATCATGGCACATCCACCCCGCGTCTTATCTCACTAAATTTATCCATTAGCCCTGCTGCAAACTGCACTGAAAGCAGGAGAAACCCCACGGGTAGCGACGCCTGGGGTATCCACATGGGAAAACGAAGCGGCGTGGCCGAGAGCTTGTGGTATTTAAACGCTGCCATTACCATTTCGTATCCCTGATACGTAACGACGAGGGAAAAGATCAGGCCCAACGCTCCTGTGAATATCTCGAGTCTCCTCCTGGCGGCGGGAGAGAGGCGGTATATTAAAAGGTCTATGCGAACGTGCTTGCCCTGTTCAAGCGTATAGGCGGCGCCGGCGAACATCGTCCACATAAAGAGGTATATGGAAACTTCTTGGGCCCAGGATGTCGGTGCATTGAAAATATATCGCATTATAACTTCATAAAAAAGGATCAATCCCAAGACCAACATGCCGATACCGCTGGCATAACCCATGACATTATTGAGTCTGACGATGGCCCTTCTTGCGCGCGTTTTCATCTCGTCATTCGCTCCTTCTGCGTTGATAAAAGCATCATTTAGAAGTAGGCAAACGTCGCGCGTCCTTCAACGTCTGCCCGAAAGGTTTTGCGAGTCGACCGAGCGGCCCGAAGCAGCGATTTGCTGCTCCAGGCCGAAAGGCGAAGGCTCGGTCACTGTATGGAGAGGGCTATGTCTAAAAGCTGCTTACCCAAGGAGCCGCTCTGCTGGAGGAATGTCTCGCGCACCTTCATGGTTGCGTCGACAAAGGCCTTGTGCTCCTCAGGAGTTAGCGTCGTAATTTGCAGACCATATTCTTCGAGAAAGCGCTGCGCCTCGTTTTCGGAATCAGCTATGGCGCTCCTTATCCACTCTTCGGCATCGTTGCCCGCTTTTAGGAGCACTTCTTTTGTGGACTCGGGGAGCTTCTCCCACCATGGGAGGTTTGCCTGGACCATGAATTGCGCCGTGGAGTAGTTGCAGAGTGTCATATATTTGAGGACCTCGTGAAGCTTTCTGGAAACCGCGGCTGGCATGCCGGTGGTTACACCGTCGATCGTCCTCCTTTGAAGGGCCATGTACATCTCGGACGAGCTTATTACGACAGGGCTTCCGCCCAGTGCCTCTATGGAGTCCGCCGATCCCTTGCTGAAGGCCCTGATCTTGAGACCTTTGAAGTCTTCCGGCTTCCTCAAGGGCCTTACATTATTGAAGAACTGTACGAAGCCGTAGTCCACCCAAAATACTACCTTAGCTCCCATCTCCTGGAACGCTTCGTCGAGCAGCTTTCCGCCGCCGGCTTTGAAGAATTTTCCTGGCGAGGATAAATCGACGAATACGAAGGGCATCTCAAAGATATCGGCCGCTGGAATCATGCCTGACCACTTGTTTACAGGTACGACCCCGAGCTCTACGAGACCGTTCTGAAGCGCCTCGACGATCTCTGCGTCGCTAAAGAGTTGGGCAGAGTGGAGCACCTTGATCTCGATCTCTCCTTTTGAATACTCCTTAACCTTCTCGGCGAAGAGGTCCATGCCCTTGGAGATATGGTGCGACGGCGGAAGCTGGTTCGAAAGCCTATAGCTTTCGACGGCATCACTCGCACCTGTTGCTGCGCCTAACAGAAGAAAAGCTGCCAAAAATGCCAATCCCTTGAATCTCACTTTCATCACCCTCCTGTGCGCGATCTCTTGCGCTGTGCGTCCAACGCTTCGTCCTTGAGCAAGAATTATATAACATATCTTGTCGGCCTGGCTACCTTGTACGCCGCTCAAGCGATCGCCCGGCGGTTTGTGTTAGAATTTTTAAAGCAGTTACGAATATGCGAGATCATTAACAGCCGATTGGAGGTAAAGCTATGGCAGAGCTCTTTTCCGCAATTTCCATACGCGATGTCACGCTCAAAAACAGGATTGTCATGTCGCCCATGTGTCAATATTCGGCGACGTCAGGAATGGCGGGCGATTGGCACCTGGTGCACTATGGCTCCAGGGCCATCGGGGGCGTCGGGCTGTTGATCGTCGAGGCCACGGCAGTCGAAGCGCGCGGTCGTATCACTCCCGGCGATTTAGGTCTATGGGACGACGGGCAGATCGAGCCTATGTCTAAATTGGTGGGCTTCATCCATGCGCAGGGGTCGAAAGTCGGGGTACAGCTCGCCCACGCGGGACGGAAGGCGAGCATGGACCTGCCCTGGAGAGGTGAACGACCGCTCAAAACCGATGAAGGAGGATGGCCCGTCATCGGTCCCAGCCCCGTCCCCTTTGGGCCGGGATATCCCACGCCTCAAGTCCTGGACGAAGGCGCAATAAGGGGGATCGTTTCTTCGTTCGCCGAGGCAGCCCGACGTGCTCGTCGTGCCGGCTTCGACTTGATCGAGATACATGCGGCTCACGGCTACCTCATTCACCAATTCTTATCCCCTTTGAGCAATAGAAGGGCCGACTGCTACGGCGGCTCCCTGGAGGGCAGGATGAGGTTCGCCCTCGAAGTCGCCGAAGCCGTGCGGAATGCCATTCCTGATGGGATGCCGCTCTTCTTCCGCATATCCGCGACCGACTGGGTCGATGGCGGATGGGACTTAGAGCAATCCTTAGTGCTGGCTTCAGCCCTCAAAGAGCACGGCGTAGACTTGATAGATTGCTCTTCGGGAGGGCTTGTGCCCGATGCCAAAGTCCCCGCAAAGCCAGGTTATCAGGTGCCTTTCGCCTCGAAGATACGCAAAAGAGCAGGCGTTATGACGGGGGCAGTCGGCATAATAACGGAGCCGCTCCAGGCCGAAGGCATCGTGAGCTCCGGCGACGCGGATGTAGTCATCTTGGGGAGGGCGCTGCTTAGAAATCCTCACTGGCCCCTTCATGCTGCGACAACCTTAGGCGAGGATATCGACTGGCCCCTTCAGTACTTGAGGGCCAAGCCTAAATAAATACAAGCTAAAGATCAGCTTCACCTTTTGTAGGTCACGGTCCACTTTACGAGCGCTTTTTAAGCTGACCCCAGCGCTCATGCCACACCCATTTGGCCACAAAGAACGACGCCGCGAATATCGATAGCGAAAATGCCCTCAAAGACGCGATGATTCCTGCAGATGAGGAGATATGCCCTACGAAGATGGGGAAGAGAAAGAAGATTAGGCTGTAGAGGAACCAAAACAACGACGACAATCTCGCCCTCAAGTGAGGAGGCACTACATCCCCTACGAGTGCCACATGGACGGGATAACCGAATCCCATAGAGAGGCCGTAGACGGCTCCGCATATGGCGAAGTGCCAGTTGTTCGAGGAAAACGTGGCGGCCAATATGGCGAGGGCCATGATGCCGAAGGATGGAGCCGCTATGGCTTTTCTGGGCAGCCTGTCCATGGTGCGAAAGCAGATCAGGCGCACGCCTATGGCTGCAAGGGCGTAGGCGGAGAGGAAAGATGAAGGGATTAAACCCTTTATCATGCTGATGCTTGCAATAAAAAGGATAAAGGCGTCGGATACGCCCAGGAACGCCACGGAGATCAGAAGAGCCCGGACATCTGGCGTTCTGAGCAGAGCTGCCCAACCTCTCATCCCCTTGGACTTGCCTGGGACGTTCTCCGGCTCCTCGGGCAGATCGATCTTGACGAAATAGGATGCTAGGGCCAGAAGCGGTGGTATCCATGGATAGATGAAGTCGAACCCCTTGTGGAGGAAAAAGTCGGCGATGGGCGTAAAGACGAGCATGGAGGCCATAGAACCTGCCGAAGTCAAAGCGAACGAGCCTCCTCTCTTATCATCGGGGACGGCTATCATTTGCGCTGTCGATATGGCCACCAGGAGCACGCCGAAGGCGATGCCCGATGCGGCGCGAAAGCACAAGATAAGCGCGACTGAACCTCCAGCCAGTGCCATCCCGATGGCGCTGCAAAAGCAGATGAGGGTGGAGACCTTAAGCACGCGTCGCAGCCCCCACATCTCGATGAATTGTGCGGTGAAAGGCCTCCCGATCGTGGAGGCCCCGAAATATATCCCCATTACCCAACTTATGAGCTTGATATCGACGATGCCCATTTTGTCCAGATATGACGGCAGAAGGAAGTAGGTGTTGCTATAGCTCAACATTAGGAAATTTACAATTACAAACCTCCACAATAACCCGTTCACAGGATATCGAGCTCCTCGGCTGACTGGCCAATGATATGTTAAAGGTATACGTGTAAGTTCATTATAAGCCGTATAAGCCTATTCTTTACCGTTAGCGGTATCATTAAAGGCAGTGCCATAAATCGCAAAAAGGGGTTGATCCTTTTGGCAGCAGAATTTGCGAAAGTTTCTGGAAAGGTCCTGGAGGAGTTGAAGAAGATCCCCACACCGGCCATCGCAAACGCGATCGAGGCTTTTGAGATCAGGCCGAGGAATGTGGGATTTTGCGACTCACGTATGCATCCCGTATTTGCCGATGTGGGTCCGATCGCCGGGTATGCCACCACCCTCACAGTGGGGGCGGATCTGCCGTACAAGGCGGCGAAATCAGCCGACAGGAGCGGCTACTGGAAACACATCCTTTCGGTGCCAGAGCCGCGCATTGCCGTAGTGCGAGACATGGACGACCAGCCGGTCGGGGCCTTTTGGGGCGAGGTCAACGCCAACGTGCAACTCTCTTTGGTCTGTATTGGTACCGTTACCCACGGCGGCGTGCGGGATCTGGAGGAGGTGGAGGAGCTCGGCTTTGCCTATTTCGCCACGGATGTTCTGGTATCTCACGCCTCCATCTATATGATCGATTACGGCATTCCGGTGAACGCCTGCGGCCTTGTGGTCTCGCCGGGAGACTTGCTCGTCTGCGATATCCACGGCGTAATAAATGTCCCAATAGAGATAGCCGAAAAGATTCCGGAAATGGTGAAGAAACAGGCCGAAGCTGAGCGCATCGTTATCGACTATTGCTCTTCGGGAAACGTCAGCGTCGAAGGTCTTTCGTCGGCCTGGAACAGGATGGAGGAGGCGCGAAGAGCGCTCTCGAAGAAGAAGATGTAAAAACCTTTCGGCAGGGAGGCAGATTCTTTTTTTATGCCTGCCTCCTTGCTTGGCTCGCTTGGCAATTGCCGCCTCTATTTGTTCCCGAGGCAAGTGCACTACGGCAACTCCTTCCACGGCAAGGCTGTGCTCCGCTGGGCTGCATCTAACGATATTTATCGCTCTCAATCCTTTTGTTTTGAGCCTTTTGTGCCATTTTTATAGCTCGGGACTTAGCGGCTTTCGCCTGCGATGTTATACTTTTCGTATTATGAGGGAAAGAAGAGAGATAAAACGAGCGCGTGTTTGGGTCTCTGGCTTTGTCCAAGGGGTAGGCTTTCGCCACTACGCCGTGAGAGAGGCCGAAAGGAGAGGTGTGAAGGGGTGGGTGAGGAATCTGCCCGATGGGCGAGTGGAGCTCCTCCTTCAGGGCGAAAACGACGCAGTGGAGTCGATGATAGCCTGGTGCCGCAAGGGGCCGCCATATGCCTCGGTGAGGGATGTAGCAGTACTGTGGGAGGAACCCGAGCCTGACCTCGTGGACTTTCATGTGGAATTCTGAATCGGGGGGGTAAACTGCGTGAAGGGAATTGTCTTATTCGGAGCGGGAAGCTGGGGCACGGCTTTAGCGGACTTGCTGGCCAAAAAAGGTCGCCAGGTGTGCCTGTGGTCGCGCAATCCCGAAGCCGCCAGGGCCATAAACGTCACGGGGCACAACATGCGCTATTTGAGGGAGCACCGCCTGCACAGCGGTGTCTATGCCACATCGAGTTTAGAAGAGGCCGCCGCCTTCTCTAAGTTGTGGGTGTCAGCCGTGCCCACTCAGGCGGTTAGGGAGACCTTGCGCCTGTTGCGCCCCCTTGCGGGCGATGACATCTTGCTGTGCAACGCTGCAAAGGGGATCGAAATCGAAACCGGCCTCAGGATAAGCCAAATCGCCGACGAGGAGCTTCCCGGCCTTTCTTACAGCGTCATCTCTGGCCCGAGCCACGCAGAAGAAGTGATAGTAGAGCAACCCACCGCTGTAGTTGTAGCTTCGTCCAAAGAGGAAGTCGCTTCGATGTGGCAGGAGGTTTTCGGCTGCTTTTACTTCCGCGTATATACGAGCGTTGACGTGACGGGCGTTGAACTCGGGGGCGCCGTCAAAAACGTCATCGCCATAGCTTCAGGCATAGCCAGGTCCATGGGCCTCGGCGACAACACCCTGGCCGCCCTGGTCTGCAGAGGGCTGGCGGAGATCATGAGGCTTGGGGCCAAGATGGGAGCCAACCCGCTCACGCTCGCCGGTCTGGCTGGCGTTGGGGACCTCGTGGTGACCTGTTATAGCACGCACTCGCGCAATTTGAGGCTCGGCATGCGCGTGGGCGAGGGGATGTCGTTCGAAGGAGCGCAGGCGGACCTTGGCCAGGTGGCCGAGGGGGCATATACGGTTATACCCATAGTCGAGCGAGGACGTGCCATGGGCGTAGACCTTCCAATAGCCAAGGCAGTCCGCGACATACTCTACGGAGGGATAACTCCTAAAGTGGCGATGGAGGAACTGCTGCTGCGCGAGATGAAGCCGGAACTTCCTCCTCAGATGCTGTGGTCGCAGTAGCGGAAGGGCGCTGTTCGATGCGCGTCTCTTGTAATGGGCGCGTCTTTGGCTTTGCGGCCAACGTCTTGCTAACCGGTGGGATTAGCCGTTAGAATAGCATGGGCACGTAAAAGCATTTTCAATATCGCAAAGGAGGGTGCGTAATGGCAAAGGCAGTAGTCGACAGGGACACGTGCATTGGATGTGAAGCGTGTGTAGGCGTTTGCCCGGTTGAAGCGATATCGATAGTGGAGGGCAAGGCGCAGGTGGATCCCGATACGTGTATCGAGTGCGGCGCCTGCGTCTCCACCTGCCCGGTGAGCGCGATCTCCCAGTAGCATCTGACAAAGGCAACCTAAGCAAGTCTTTTTCAAGCCAAGGCTCCGCGCCTCATGCGTCGGAGCCTTGCGCTTACTGCCTGTTGCGACATCCCGAGGGTAGCCGCAGCCTCTTTTTGGCTATAGCCTTCCGTCAAAAGTGAAATGAGATGTCTGTCTTTCTGGTCGCGAATTAAGCTCTCTGCGAGGAGTAGCACGGCGAGTTGTGCGTCACCGTCGTGCGTCAGCGCTCGCTCGTCTTCCAGGTCGTCTGCCTCTATAGGCACTTCGCTATGCGAGACTCTTCTGAGCCGCCTTGCGGCGTCGCGGATCGCCCTGGGCAGGGATTTCTTTAGGAAAAGCGGCAGAGCATCCCGTCGGCGGCACTTAGGTATAAGCGTTAGAAGCGCTGCGTATCCTTCTTGCGCGAGGTCTTCGGCTTCGGCGCCCCTTCCGGCATAGCGCCTTGCCAGCGACTCTACCAAGGGGCGGTATTGCGTTATGAGCGTGTCGATTTCATCCATGAGTTTCAATCCTTAGGCCAAACGCCCAAATGTATAAAGTTCCTGGCTCCGTAGGGAATCGCCTGATCGAAGCCTGCTTCACGCGCAAGTTCACTCACGCGCGCCTGCTCAGAGGCGTTGCAGACTACGTCTGCCGCAAACCCCTTTATGTGGCGGCTTTCCCTTACGCCCTCCACCTCTCGATTGTGATCCGCGCAGCGGTAACCGCTCGTTATGACTATTGGATTGCCCCAAAGCTCCCTCAAGCGCTCCAGCGCCTCCAATAGCATCGGGTGAATTTTAACTGTCCCGCAGCAGCGACATTGGAACTCTTTGAGCTTAAAATGAGAAGAAAGGCGGATGTCGTTTATGGGCACCCTAAAATACCCCCTTGCTGGTTATCGTCATCTGTAAGTCGCGAATCGCTGCGGTGAGCTCCTCTAAGCGTTTTTCCATTCGCACGAGGAGATACCCGGCTACCGCCACGGCGAAGCCGCTTTGCAAGGCTGCGGATACGAAATCTGCCATCTTCATCACCTCTCTTGTGTAGGCGCGCGGCAAGTGGTATATAAAAACCGCTCGCCGTGCGCCATCTATCTATATTTGCCTACAGAAGCTCGGTCACTGTGCGGTCCACAATTTCGGCACCGGCTATGGAAACCGGCCCGGAGACAAAAACGTCGTTGTCGACTATGGTCTGCATGGCGGTCTCCACCTCCGTGGTGGTGATGTCATCCTTGGGATAACGGAGGGAGAGGATCCACTGGTCGTCATCAGCCGTATTGAAAATCATGCGCAGCGTTTTCACTTTATCACCTCCCTATCTTTCGAATTTTGCTTCCTTGGGCTACGCTAACTTACGATGTCGGTGCCGACCTTTTGGATCTCGTGGACCGGATAAGACAGAAGTCCGCCGAGCGCCTGAGCTACTGCGTAGGTGGCATTGGCATCGGCCAAGGGATCCACGCCGGAGAACGAAAGCGTCCGCAACTGCGGCCGCCCGAGCGAGTCGGTTCCGATCTGGAGCCTTAGGCTGAGGCGACTGGATACGGGAGCGTAACTGGCCATCTCTTCCCCCCCTTTCTTCGGGTCTCATTTATAAGAGTGGAAGGAGGAGGTCATGAATACAAATAGTATGCATAAATCATTATTTGACATTTATTTGTTGTCGTCAAGGGCGCATTCGGAGGGAAGTGGCTGTTGATGGAGTGCATATCGAATGCCTTGGCAATCGTCGCGAGGCTGGAGGAAGAGGGATACGAAGCGGCGATAGTTGGTGGAGCCGTCAGGGATCTCTTTCTCGGAAGGCAGGAATTGTCAGATGTGGACGTGGCCACGGGTGCAAGCCTCGAGGCGATCCGATCCATCTGGGGGGAACGGGTCAAGGTAACGAGAAAGGGGCCTCCCTGGACGGCGGTAATCACCATGGACGGCTTCAATGTGGAGGTCACCCCCTTTTTGGGCGAAACGCTCGAAAGGGATCTCAAGAGGCGGGATTTTACCGTCAATGCCCTGGCCATGAAGGCGGACGGCAGGATTATAGATGTAGTAGATGGGGTAAAAGACCTGTCCAGGCGCATCCTTCGCTTCAACGGAGAGGCGGCTGCACGCATTCGCGAAGACCCGTTGAGGGCGCTGCGCTTGGCCAGGTTTGCGGCCGTGCTTCCGGCGTTCGTCGTGGATGAGGCTTCGCTTTCAGCCGCACACGGGTGGCAGGATGCGATGTCGCAGATGCCGAAGGAGCGCATCGGCAAGGAGGTGCTCTGCGCGATGCGAGGCGACGCGGTGCGCTTTACGGCTTTCCTCGAAGAGCTCGGCCTTGTGAAAATGCTGCTCCCTGGGCTGTCCGCCGAAACCGAAGCATGCCTGACATATGCTCGCGTTGCGACGGATAGGGCGGAGATAAAAGCCGCCTGTATATTGGACGGCATGGCGAGGGCGAGGATACAAGAGGTGCAAGGGAATGTGGCCTTTGAGGGGCGCGAAGCCTTGCTATCTAAGGCTGCCGACCAGATCATGAGCGCCTGGGCCTGGCCGCATAAACTGGCCGACTATGTAGCTAGGCTCATAAAGTGGCAGGGGCTTCCGCATTCTGATGCTTTGCCTGGGGTCTTTTTGCGGCTCCTCAAAAGTTTAGGCCGAACCTGGTTTGACGACCTCTTCATTTTGGCTTGGGCAGAGGCTATGGCCGATGGAAAAGACCTCTCTGCCTGGACGAGGAACAGGATAACTGCCGTTTACCTCGAAGTGAGCACCCCCCAGCCGCTCGTTTCGGGGGAAGACGTAATGGGGGTCTTGGGCATAGAAGAAGGGCCCGAGGTGGGGAGGATCCTCGAGGCTATAGAGAGGGCTCAGGCGGAAGGAAGGATCTGTACCAGGGAGGATGCCCTACACTTTGCTAATGCGTTATACAAAGGCAAAGGCCAGTTACATCAGGATAGTTAGCCGTTGCGCAGCATGCCGAAAGCGCGGTTGTGAAATGATGGCGATGTTATTGTATGTGAAATGGGCGGAGTGATAAAATATAGCTGCACTTTCCTGATCTGTTTCACAGTAAGCCTTTAGGCGCAATTTTGAAGGAGGTGGAGGTTTTATGAGAGTCCGCATGAGAGGTCGTCTTCTTGGAGCGGTCGTGGTCCTGCTTTTGACCGCATATCTTGTGCCTGTGGCTGCAGCAGCGGAGCCGACGCTTCTTGAGATTTATCAAGTGCTCCAAAAAAAGGAATTTGTCGATCTCACTCACAGCTTTGCGCCAGGCATACCGCACTGGCCCGGTTTCCCAGACGAGAGGCGGGAGACCATATACTGGTACGACGAGGGCGTGGGCTCCGCGGGTTATGGCTTTTTTGCCCACGTTTACACGCATGTTGGGCAGTGGGGGACGCATTGCGACCCGCCGGCCCACTTCATTAAGGACCTTCGCACGATAGACCAGATAAGCGTCAAGGAGATGCTCCTTCCGCTCGTGATCCTTGATATTCACGAGAAAGCCGCACAAAACCCCGATTACGTCGTCACGATGAATGACGTGAGGGCATGGGAGAACCGCAACGGCCCCATACCAGAGGGCTCTTTTGTGGCACTGCGGACCGATTGGTCCAAACGCTGGCCGGACGCGGCAGCCATGCGCAACGCTGATAAAGATGGCGTGGCTCACTATCCCGGCTGGTCACTCGAAGTGCTGAAATACCTCTGCGAGGAGAGGAAGATCACTGCCTCCGGTCACGAAACCACCGACACGGATCCCGGTATCGCCACGTCGAAGGGCGATTATTCCTGTGAGACCTATATATTGTCCCAAGACCGTTACCAGATAGAACTGCTCGCTAACCTCGATAAAGTACCGGAGTACGGCGCTCTCGTGGTGGTGGCCTTTCCGAAGCCAGCTCACGGTTCTGGATTCCCGGCTAGGGTTTTTGCAATACTTCCTTGAAATGTCACTTTGTCAGCACGGTTTACAGTATATGGCGCAGCTTATAGCATAGCGTAGGGAGGCGAACGAAGGAGTTGAAAGCTATCGTTTTGAGAGAATACGGTGGGCCTGAGGTCTTAAAGGTTGAAGAGATACCGGAGCCTCAAGTCTTGTGCCCTTACGACGTGAAGATGGCCGTGCACGCTACAGCCCTGAACAGGGCGGATGTGTTGCAGAGGCGCGGAAAATATCCGCAGCCCGGGCCCAAGCCCCAGCACGAAGTTCCAGGGCTCGAGTTTTGCGGCGTTGTAGAAGAGGTCGGATCGCAGGTCTTCGAATGGAAGGTTGGCGATCGCGTTATGGGGCTTCTCGCTGGTGGAGGCTACGCCGAGTACGTAGTGACTCACGAGCGCATGCTCATGCCTGTTCCACGGGATTTCAGCTTCCACGAGGCTGCAGCCATACCGGAGGTCTTTCTGACCGCTTATGATGCGCTCTTTTTCAAGGGCAGGATGGAAGTCGGCGATGTGGTTTTGATCCACGCCGGCGGAAGCGGCGTCGGCACTGCCGCTATTCAGCTCGCTAAGATAGGCGGCGCGAGCAGGATATTCGTCACGGCTGGAAGTGCGGATAAATGCGAAAGGACCGTAAGGCTCGGAGCGGATAGGGCCATAAACTACAAAGAAGAGAACTTCGCTGATGTGGTGCTCTCTGAAACGGGAGGGCGAGGGGTCGATGTGACCTTGGACTTCATAGGAAAACCCTACCTGGATGGCAACACAAAGGCCGCGGCTATGGATGGAAGGATAGTCCAGATCGCCGTCATGGGAGGCGCAAAGGGCGAGGTGGATTTAGGGGCCTTCATGAACAAACGCCTCACGCTTGTCGGGACCACGCTTCGCGCTCGCCCGATAGAGCAAAAAATCGCCCTGACCCAGCGCTTCCGCAAGGAGATCCTGCCATTGTTCGAATCCGGCCGCTTGAGGCCTATCGTGGATACGGCTTTCTCGCTTGAGCGCGCGGCGGAGGCGCATCGCTACATGGAAGAGAACAGGAACTTCGGCAAGATCATATTGGCCGTTCGATGAGGGCTTTTCAATAGCCCTGCAAAAGCGGCCATAGCCGAAGCGGCGCCCGGTGTTTGATTTTTGCTTACCGGACGCCGCTTTCGTTTTGAGCTGTGGAGTTAGAACTTGAATATTGCTCCCTGAGATGCCGATGAGGCGAGCTTGGAATATAGCGCCAGATAGCCGGTCTTGATCTTCGGCTCTGGGCGCTTCCACTGGGCGAGCCTACGTTTAATCTCCTCGTTGCTCACATGGAGCGTGAGCTCCCTCTTTTCGACGTCTATAGTGATCTCGTCTCCATCCTTGACTATCGCCAAAGGACCCCCTTCAGCGGCCTCGGGCGATATGTGGCCGACGAAGCAGCCGTTGTTCGTGCCGGAGAATCTGCCGTCCGTGACGAGCGCCGTGGAAAGGGCGAGTCCTCTCCCGTAGAGGTATTTCATGGCGTTGTACATCTCTCTCATCCCGGGGCCTCCTTTTGGCCCTTCGTATCGTATGACGACTACCGTACCAGGGCCCACCTTGCCGTCGAGGATCGCCTTGTCGGCGCTCTCTTCGTCGTCGAAGACCATGGCTTTGCCCTTGAAGTGCCATACAGACGGGTCCATCGCCCCCGGTTTACATACTGCTCCGTCCGGCGCCAAATTGCCGTGCAGGATGGCCAATCCGCCCGTGGCGTTGAACGGATCGGATAGATCCCTTATGACTCTCTTGTCCTCCGGATAGTGGTAGCGGTAATTTGCTAAATTCTCTGCCACCGTGCGCCCGGTGCAGGTCAGGGCGTCGCGGTTGATGAGGTCACCCAAATTTTCCATGACCCTCGGTATGCCGCCTGCCATGAAGAAGGCCTCCATGTCCCACTTAGAGGCCGGGTTCACCTTGGCTATCTGCGGCGTTGTGCGGCTCAGGGAATCGAACATCTCCAAGACATCGAGCGACAGGCCAGCCTCATAGGCGATGGCAGGTAGATGCAGTGCTGCGTTTGTGGAGCCGCCCGTCGCCATGCATACCCTTATGGCATTTTCCAGCGAGGCCTTGTTTATGATCTTGCGCGCGCTTATGTTTTTCTTGACAAGTTCACATATCGCGATGCCGCTTTCTTGAGCTATCCGCAACCGCTCGGCATATGTGGCTGGGGTGAGCGCTCCGCCTGGGAGCGTCATCCCGAAAGCCTCGGCGAGCGAACACATGGTGTTGGCCGTTCCGAAGAACGCGCAAGAACCGCATCCGGGGCAGGCGACATCCTCGAGATTGTAGTACTCTTCCTCGCTGATCTTCCCAGCGCTCATCATGCCCAGCGCCTCAGAAACCGACGTGAGATCCGCCTTGCGCTCGTCGAACTCGATCCCGCCCAACATCGGCCCGCCAGGGACTATTATGGCCGGTATGTCGAGCCTGGCCGCCGCCATGAGCATGCCCGGAACGATCTTATCGCAGGAACCCAAAAGTACTAAGCCGTCAAACCTGTGGGCTTGTGCCATAACTTCGACGTCATTTGCTATGAGCTCTCTGGAGGGGAGGATGTAGTGCATTCCGTCGTGTCCCTGGGCTATTCCGTCGCAGGCGGCTATTACGCCGAACTCCACAGCTGTGCCGCCGCCTCTGTATATTCCTCTCTTTACGAACTCGCTCACTAACCGCAGGTTGAAATGTCCTGGCACGATCGTATTCCACGAATTTGCTATCCCTATTATGGGGCGCGACAGGTCGTCATCCGAATATCCCATGGACTTGTAAGCAGCCCTATGCATGGAAAACTCCGGCTTTTTAAGCACTTCCTTGCTCCTCAAACCCCTTACCCCCTTCTCGACAATGTCATAACTCTCATTCATTATAAACCAACCCCTGGGTCAGGTCTTTACTTTTTTGTGTTTTACCCTCGCTCCTCTTAAATAGCGATGTCATTGCCCACGGCGATTGGCTGTACAACAGGGCAACGATAGCACCGATGGCCTTCGGGCGCTGGCTGCCGAGCATCACCACAAGGTGCCGGTCCGATCATGAGGTTTTAAAAGCGGCCGTGCTCAGGTATTTGTCGCCTCTATCTGGCGAGATGGTGACGATATTTCCCTCTATCTCCCTCGCCAGCTTCAGGGCAGCCCACACGTTGGCGCCCGTTGATATCCCCACGAACAAACCCTCTTTTCGCGCGAGGAGTCGCGCCATCTCCACGGCCGTCTCGTCTGGTACTTGCACGACTCGATCTATCACATCAAGGTCCAGGTTTTTGGGGACGAAACCGGCCCCGATTCCCTCTATTGCGTGTCTTCCTGCGCTTCCTCCACTCAAAACGGCGCTCTTTTGTGGTTCTACCGCAATGACTTGTGCTTCGGGGAAGGCAGCTTTAACGATGCGCCCCACACCTGTTATCGTACCACCGGTTCCAACGCCGGCTACGAATGCGGCAATCCCTTTCCCTTTTATGCCTGCCACGATCTCGGGTCCGGTCGTCACCTGATGGGCCCAGGAGTTACCGGGGTTTGAAAATTGATCTGGCATGAAGGCCTTCGGGATTTCGCTTACAATCTTTTGAGCGGCCTCGATGGCTCCTTTCATCCCGCTTTCTGCGGGGGTGAGTACGACTTCCGCGCCGTAGGCGGAAAGGATGCCTCTACGCTCTAAAGACATCGACTCTGGCATCGTTAGAATTACCCTCAGGCCCAGAGATGTCCCCAGCATGGCAAGGCCTATGCCGGTATTGCCCGATGTAGGCTCGACGATCGTCGCGCCCTCTTGGAGTCTTCCCTCAATCTCAGCAAAGCGGAGCATCCCCCAGGCGGCTCTATCTTTCACCGAGCCTCCAACGTTGTTGCCCTCGAGTTTTAGCCATATAAGAGATCCCTCGAGGGCGAGCTTCATCATTGGGGTCTTCCCTATGAGCTTTCTCAAGGCGATGCGATCGACGGCGCAATCCAATTAAACCGCCTCCTTCGATTTTATTGAGTTTTCCTCTAAGCCTTCCTTCAGGAGCAGGAGTTGCTCCCTGAGGAACTTTACTTCAAACTCAAGCGCTTTTAACCTTGAAAGCAGCGGCTCGGGGAGATCTCCGTGGTTTAACCCCTCCCTTGGACTTCTTAGTTTGGCTCCGCGCTCT
>CAYTKB010000014.1:0-444 GCA_964438265.1 uncultured Acetomicrobium sp.
AGCTTTTTGTGTTTTCCCCTCGCATGTGCAGATCCAGACGACACTACCATTGCCCATAGCGCTGCAATCTGTTATAACGTGGTGGCAGGTGTTCCTGTGTTTCCATGAATCCGTTGAGCAAAAAACGCCCAAAGCATAAAGCCTTTACGAGGAGGAATTTGCGGTTATGGATGAACTGCGCCCCAAAGACCCTCACGACAGGTTCTTCAAAACCCTCATGGCGGACGAAAACAACGTAAGGCTGTTCATAAAAGAATTCCTGCCCCATGATATATCCAAAGAAATTACCTTAGAAAAGATGAAACCTTTGCCCACGGAGAAGCTGAGGCGGTATAGGAAATACCACATGGACCTTGCTGTCGAATGCGAGATAGGCCAAAAGAAAGGGCAGCTCTATTTCATATTCGAGCACAAATCATACCCGGACAGAAAAGTCCTCCTGCA
>CAYTKB010000014.1:454-9811 GCA_964438265.1 uncultured Acetomicrobium sp.
GGGACGAACGGATGAGAATGTCGAGGCCTTTAATCCCCATAGTACCAGTCGTCATATACCACGGAATGCACCCTTGGGATATCCCTACCACATTTTTGAACCAATTTGAAGGACTAAATGAATCCATAAAGCGATACATGCTTGAATTCGAGTATGCATTGGTAGACTTAACAACGCTGAGCGACGAAGAGATAAGAAAGAAAGCCAAAGACAACGCCTTCTTCGCAGAGAGCCTGCGCATCATGAAATACGCTCCTGCCCAGAATATCGAAAGGATCAAAGCTACGGCTGGTATAATAATATCGCCAGAACAGAAGATGATAATAATCGAATACCTCTTTCAGGTGCTGGACGTGGAAGAAGAGGCTATGTACGAGATAGCGCAAAAAATCGGAGGTGAAGAAGTTATGCCATCTTTGGCTGAGAAGCTGGAAAAGAGGGGCGAAAAGAGAGGCGAATTGAGGGGTAAAGAGATAGGTAAAGAGATAGGTAAAGAGATAGGTAAAGAGATAGGTAAAATAGAAGCCAAACGCTCGACATTGATAAAATTCCTCAAACGCAAGTTCGGTCTCACTCCCGCGGAGGAAGAGAAGGTGCGCTCCGTTGCGGACGAAGCCAAGCTCGAAGCTGCGCTGGATGCGATTTTAGACGCAAAAGACAAGTCCGAGGTCTTAAGAGCATTGGAGTGAGAAAGGTCGCGCATCGCGTTAATCGAGCTTCAGCGCCGTCAATCTCAAATGGGTTCAAGTGCGAGAAAGAGAAAGGAGAGCGACGTTGCCAGACACAGAGAAGGACGAAAACACAAAAAGTAAAGACGTGACCCCAAGGGTGTTAGTGTTGGATGTGGGGAATACGAACACCGTCATAGGAGTTTACAAGGGCGACGAACTGCTTGGGCACTGGAGGCTTATATCGGAGCGACACACCGCAGACGAACTGGGCATATACTTGACGAATCTCTTAAAGACGGTGGATGTTCACTTGAACTCCTTTGACGGAGCGATCCTCTCCAGCGTTGTGCCCTCCCTCGATATTCCATGGAGGGATGGGGTGAAGCGCTACCTCGGCGTGGAGTGCATGACGGTTTCGACGGATTTGGACTTGGGCATAGAGGTGCTCTATGGAGCGCCGAAAGAGGTTGGAGCAGACCGCCTGGTCAACGCGGTGGCCGGCGTGGCGCGTTACGGCTCTCCGCTCATCATCGTCGATTTCGGCACGGCCATTACGCTCGATTACGTGGGACCTGGGGGAAAATATATGGGAGGGGCGATAGCGCCTGGGCTCGAAGTGAGCATGGAGGCCCTCTTCGGTCGCACGGCCAAGTTGCCACGCATAGCTTTGGATGCCCCGCCGCCCGGCGTCGTGGGGAAAAACACGGTGGATTCCATAAAATCGGGCATACTTTTTGGCTATGCGGGGTTGGTGGATACGCTCGTGGAGCGCATTTGGGACGAGTTCGGAGAAGGGGCGAAAGTCATAAGCACGGGTGGCCATGCACATTTGATCGCTGCGCATTCGAAGTATATGAAGGTGGTAGAACCATGGCTCACTCTAGAGGGTTTAAAACTCATATACGAGAGGAACGCCCTTAGGCGTTAATAGCGCCCTAAATCATCCGTAACATCCAAAAGAAAGAGAAGCACAAACCTTCGGGCTTTAGCGGTGTTATATGTGCTCGAGCGCCGTGGCTGTGGAAGAACACCCTTGTGCGCAATGGCGCGCGGCGCAGAATGCGGTAAAATATCGGCTATACGGGTGCGAAAGCTTGCCCAAAGTTTATCGGCTCGCTTAGACAAGCTCTATAGCAGATAAGCCTTATAGTGTTTTTATAGCGTCCATCACTCATCACTTCGCCGCTGATATGCGCTGTGCTTTTATATATTGCTTCGTCTATAGCATGTTCGCATCAAAAGTTACAGAGAGGGGTAATCGCGATGGCACCTCACGATGAGGTTCAGCTCAACTCCGAAGCACCGGAAGAGGAAATCTACAGGCAGAGATTGGAAAAGCTCGAACGTCTGCGAAAAGAGGAAGGATATGACCCCTTCCGCATCGAGCGCTGGACGAGAGAGCATCCTCTGTCTTATGTGGTGGAACACTATTCTCATCTCGCTCCTGACGAGCATGCCGACTCCTTTGTCGTCACGGCGGGCAGGATCATGACGATCAGAAGGCACGGCAAGGCTTCTTTTGCCGATTTGGAAGACGAGACATCTCGTCTGCAACTTTACTTTCAGGTAGATGCCCTCGGAGAGGCATCGTACGATTTTTTCAGGAAATGGGTTGACCCGGGAGACTTCATAGGCATAAAGGGGCACCCTTTCAGGACGCGCAGGGGGGAGCTTTCCATACGCGTCGTGGAATTTAAGCTCTTGTCTAAGGCGTTGCGGCCGCTCCCCGAAAAGTGGCATGGCCTCAAAGACACGGAGGTCCGCTACCGCCGGCGTTATCTCGACCTGCTGGCGAACCCCGAGGTGCGGGAAGTCTTCAGGAAGAGGGCGCTCATAATCGAGGCCGTGCGCGAATGCATGAGGCGCCACGATACCGTTGAAGTGGAAACCCCTGTCCTTTCTCCTATAGCGGGAGGTGCGACTGCCAGGCCCTTCATAACCTATCATAACGCCCTCGGCATGAACCTATATCTGCGCATTGCCACAGAGCTTTACTTGAAGCGCCTGATAGTGGGCATGATGGGCCGCGTCTTCGAAATAGGCAAGAACTTTCGCAACGAGGGCGTGGACTCCATGCACAACCCCGAGTTCACGGCTGTGGAAGTTTACTGGGCATATGCCGATTACAAAGACATGATGGACCTCACGGAGGAGATCGTTGTGACTTGCGCCGACGCCGTGGGCGGCAGGCGCGTCGTCTATCAGGGGCAGGAGATAAACTTTGAGCCGCCTTTTAGGCGTGCCACCATGGCCGAGCTCGTAAAAGAGCATGCCGGCGTGGATTTTTCCCGGATCGGAAGCGACGAAGAGGCCCGCGAGATCGCCATGCGACTTGGAGTCGAGGTGGAGGCAGGCGAGAGCAAATACTCGATCCTCGCGGAGTTGTTCGAGGGGTTTGTGGAAGAAAAGCTTGTGCAGCCCACGTTCGTGTTCAAATACCCTGTAGAAGTGTCGCCTTTGGCGAAAAGGGATCCCGAAGACCCAAATTTCACCAACCGCTTTGAACTTTTCATATGTGGCGCTGAGGTGGCAAACGCATATAGCGAGCTGAATGACCCCATCGACCAAAAAGAGCGTTTCCTCGAACAACAAAGAAAGCGCCAGGCGGGCGACGAGGAAGCCCACCCGTACGACGAGGATTTTGTGACGGCGCTGGAATACGGTATGCCCCCCACGGGCGGGCTCGGCATCGGAATAGACAGGCTCGTCATGTTTCTCACCGACTCACGCTCTATTCGCGATGTCATGCTATTCCCCACGATGCGGCCAAAAGGATAACGGCAGATGGATAAAGCAGCCGCGGCAAGGCGCATAGAGGAGCTTAAAAAGGAAATAGCTCACCACGATTACCTTTACTATGTGCTCGATTCGCCCGAAATAAGCGATGAAGAATACGATGCGCTTATGCGCGAGCTGCGCGCGCTTGAAGAGGCTTACCCGGATCTGCGCACGCCAGATTCCCCCACGCAGCGCGTTGGGGGTATGCCAGTAGACGAGTTTGAGCATGTGGTTCACGAGGTGCCGATGCTGAGCTTGGACAACGTCTTTGATTTGGATGAGCTCAAAGCCTTTTGCGACCGCGTAAACCGCGCCTTGAGAGAGGAAGTCTCATACACCGCCGAGCTCAAGATAGACGGCGTCGCCGTCTCTCTCATTTACGAAGACGGTGTCTTCGTCCGCGGATCCACCAGAGGAGATGGAAGGGTGGGCGAGGATGTGACGGCCAACCTCCGCACCGTCAAAAGTATGCCGTTGCGCTTGATGAAGCCCGTTTCCGGACGCTTGGAAGTGCGCGGCGAGGTTTACATGCAAAAGAAAGACTTCGCCGAACTGAACGCCCAGCGCGAGGAGGAGGGCGAACCGCTCTTTGCCAATCCGAGGAACGCCGCCGCCGGGAGCCTCAGGCAGCTCGATCCCTCGATAACGGCGAAAAGGCACCTGCGCATCTTCGTTTACCAGGTGGTAAACGCCGTACAGCGCGGCTTTAAGTCTCAATATGAGGTGCTTCAGTGGCTCAAGGGTTCGGGTTTCCCCACCCAGGGCACAGAGAGGTTATGTAATAGCTTCGACGAGCTTACGAAATACATAGACGAATGGAGGGAGAAACGCTTCGGTCTGCCCTACGTGACGGACGGCGTGGTGGTCAAGGTCGATGACCTGGCCAAACAGGAAATCCTGGGGACTACGGCCAAAGCCCCGCGCTGGGCGGTGGCTTTCAAATATCCGGCCGAGGAGAAGAGGACGAGGGTAAAGGATATCGAAATCTCCGTCGGCCGCACGGGGGTGTTGACGCCCGTTGCCATTCTCGAGCCTGTGCGGCTTTCTGGGACGATAGTCCAGCGCGCATCTCTTCACAACGAGGATGAGGTACGCCGCAAGGACGTCAGAGTGGGCGACTATGTATGGGTCAGGAAGGCGGGGGAGATAATCCCTGAAGTTGTGCGAGTGGATAAAGAAGCCCGAAGGGAGGAACTGCCTCCCTTCGAGATGCCCAAAGAGTGCCCTGCGTGCGGCTCTTCGGTGGTGCGCCTTCCCGGTGAGGCCGCCCATCGCTGCCTCAATCGCTCATGCCCTGCGCAAATAAAGGAAGGCTTGAGACATTTCGCCTCACGAAGCGGCATGGACATCCAAGGCCTCGGCGAGAAGCTGATAGACCAGCTGGTGGAGAAGGGCCTCGTCCGCGATATAGCCGACCTGTATACGCTTTCGGAAGAAGAGCTGGCTTCGTTGGAGCGAATGGGGAAGAAATCGGCGCAGAATCTGATTCGAGCGCTGGAAGCATCGAAAAACCGCCCCTTGGCTAACCTCATCTATGCCTTGGGCATACGCTACGTCGGTTCTCGCGTCGCCGAGCTTTTGGCCGAGAATTTCGGCAGCCTCGAGCGCCTCATGGGGGCCACCGAGGAGGAGATCTTACGGATAGAGGGGATCGGCCCTCGGATAGCCTCCTCTGTGGTGAGTTTTTTCCGCGACGAAGCCAATAGAAGGACCATAGAGCGCCTCATCGCGCTCGGCGTTAAGACGCGTTTGGAACGTCCTGCGCTTGAAAAGGATGTATGGCGGGGCTTGCGCTTCGTCTTTACCGGCGAACTCGAGCGCGCCACCAGGCTTGAGGCAGAAAACATCGTGAAAAGCCTCGGAGGGCAGATCTCCTCTGACGTGAGCCGCAAGACCTCTTATGTGGTCGTCGGGAAAAACCCTGGGAGCAAATTAGAGCGCGCTGTCAATTTGGGCGTTAAAACTATAGATGAAGATTTGTTCTGGCGCATGGTTGAGGAAGCCAAGGAGGGATAAAAATGGCAGTATCTGAGGCGGATGTCCGCCGCGTCGCTCTTCTCGCCCGCCTGGAGGTTACAGACGAGGAGGCAAGATCGCTCACGGAGCACTTCGGCAAGATTTTGGAGCACTTTCATCGCCTTCAAGAGTTAGAATTGAGCGAAGTTGACCCCTTTTCCCTTGAGGGACCGGGCACGCCCTGGAGGAGCGACGAGGCTAAACCCTGGGATGGGCGTGACGAGATCTTGTCTGAGGCGTCACGGCGCGAGGGAGATTTCTTCGTCGTCCCGCGCATCGTAGAGGAGGAATGACGGATGGAATTGTGGCAACTCCCTGCCTGGAAGATAGCGGAGGAGGTGAGGCGCGGAGACCTCTCCGCATCGCAGGCGGTGGAATCGCACATCAGGCGCATGGAAAGCCTCGAGCCTTCGCTTAACGCCATGATCACCCCTATGCCGGAGGAGGCCAGAAGGAGGGCATTAGCCATAGATGAGGCGCTATCCAAAGGAGCCGACCTCCCTTTAGCCGGCGTGCCCGTCGCAGTGAAAGACCTCCTCTGCACGAAGGGAGTCCGCACGACGTGCGGCAGCCGCATTTTGGGAGAGTGGAAGCCTCCTTATACCGCTTCTGCCGTGCGCTATCTGGAGGAAAGTGGGGCAATCGTGATAGGCAAAACCAACATGGACGAGTTTGCCATGGGAAGCTCCACGGAGCAGTCGGCCTTCGGCGCCACGTCTAACCCATGGGACCTTTCGCGCGTCCCCGGCGGCAGCTCCGGCGGGAGCGCGGCGGCGGTCGCTGCCGGCTATGCTCCCATAGCGCTCGGAAGCGACACGGGCGGCTCGATCAGGCAGCCAGCTGCGCTCTGCGGCGTTTATGGCCTGAAGCCTACATATGGCCTGGTGAGCCGCTGGGGCCTCATAGCGTATGCCTCATCATTGGATCAAGTAGGACCGTTTTCGAGAGATCTCACGGACCTGGCGCTCGCCCTTGAGGTGATTTCGGCTTACGATCCGCTGGACTCTACCTGTGTGCCGGGGAGCCGTCCTCGCTATCGCGATGCCTTGAAGGCGCATGACCTAAAGGGGCAGCGCATAGGTTTTCTGAAAGGATATCAAGATTTCGATATGGATGATGAGGTAAAAGAAAAGTTCGCTTTGGCTTTGAGGATATGCCAAGAGGGCGGGGCCGAGATGGTGGAGGTATCTTTGCCCGTCTCTACCGGATACGGCCTCCCCTGTTACTATATAGTTGCGCCTGCCGAGGCGAGCTCGAACCTCGCTCGCTATGACGGCGTTCAGTACGGTTTGAGCGAAAAAGGAAAGAGCATTCTCGAGCTTTATCTCAAAACCAGAGGTAAGGGCTTCGGAAACGAGGTTAAGCGGAGGATTTTAGTTGGGACTTATGTGTTGAGTTCAGGCTATTACGATGCCTATTACCTCGTGGCTCAAAAGGTCCGGCGCCTGATAGCGGACGAGTTCGCTATGGCTTTCTCGGCCGTCGATGCCTTGATTATGCCGGCATCTCCAACGGTCGCCTTTAAAAAGGGAGAGAAGCTCGATGATCCGATCCAGATGTATATGTCGGATCTCTTCACGTTGCCTGTAAACCTGGCAGGGTTGCCGGCTATTTCGATGAACGTCGGTTACAGCGAGGATGGGCTTCCCGTGGGGGTTCAGGTCGTGGCTCCGAAATGGGGGGAGACGGAGATTTTGAAGGTGGCCTCCGTTTTGACCGATGCCGTCGGCTCGCCGAAGGTGGCCATGGGAGGTGAGGGTTAATGCCGCTTTCTTTTACGCCTGTCATAGGGCTTGAGATCCACGTGCAACTTGCGACCGTTTCTAAGCTCTTTTGCAGCTGCTCTACAGATTACATCGGAGAAAAGCCCAACACCAATGTCTGTCCTGTCTGTCTAGGCCTTCCGGGGACGCTTCCGGTCCTAAACGGGCGCGCCGTGGAGTTCGCCACGAAGACTGCCCTTGCCTTGAATTGTCGCGTCCAGAACAGGACGCGTTTTCACAGGAAGAATTACTTTTATCCCGATCTCCCGAAGGCATATCAAATAAGCCAGTATGACCTTCCGCTGGCGGTAGGCGGCTATGTGGAGCTGACCGAGGTGGACGGGTCCAAGCGGAGGATCGGCATACAGCGCCTTCATCTGGAAGAGGACACCGGCAAGCTCGTTCACATCGCAAGCGACGGCCGCCTGAGCGGGGCGCTTTACTCCCTCGTCGATTACAACAGGGCCGGCATACCGCTGATGGAGATCGTTTCGGCTCCGGATATCACGTCTCCGGCTCAGGCGAAAGAATACGTGGCGCGGCTTCGTCAGCTCGTGCGGTATCTCGGCGTCTCCGACGGGGATATGGAATCAGGCTCGCTGAGGGTCGATGCCAACATATCGGTCAAGGTTTCGGACGGCCGATGGGGGAAGAAGTCGGAGATCAAGAATATGAACTCCCTGAGGGCCATAGAAAGGGCCTTGGAGTACGAAATCGAGCGTCAAAGCGGTATGTTGGCCAGGGGCGAGGAAGTCGAGCAGGAGACGCGCCATTGGGATGATGCCGCCGGCGTGACTCGTTCGAGCCGCAGCAAGGAAGAGGCTCACGATTATAGGTATTTCCCAGAGCCGGACCTTTTACCCCTCGTATTGGAGGAGGGTTTTTTAGAGGAGATCGCCGAAGCGATGCCCGAGCTGCCGTGGGAAGTGCTCAAGCGCTTCGAAGAAGTCTACGGCGTCGAGCCCGAGGATGCGGCGCTCCTCTCGGAGCGTCGCGATGTGGCGGCATATTTCGAAGCCTGCGTTAAGGCTGGGGCATCTCCGGATAAGGCGGCCAACTGGATCAAGACGGAGCTCTTTCGCGTCATGAACGAGCGCAAGTGCTCGGCCGACGGCTTCCCCGTGAGACCCGAGGCGCTGACCGAGCTCCTCAGAAAAGTGGAACAGGGAGAACTGTCCGCCACGGCGGCCAAGGACGTTTTTGGCCTTATGGCAAACCGGGGCTTGAGGCTCGACGAGGCGATAGAAGCCGCGGGAGTATCCGTGGGCAAGGTGTCGGGCGGTGCCCTAAAAGATATAATAGATACGGTATTGCGCGAGAACGCGGAAGTGATCGAAGATATCAAATCTGGCCGCGACAAGAAGGGTAAAAAGGTGAAATTCCTGCAGGGATTGATCATGCGCCACACCAAGGGGCAGGCGGATCCGCAGGAGGTTTCAGAGCTCTTAGAGGAATCGCTTAAGAATTGAGAGGATCGCATAATTCGGAGGGGGTATTGCTATGGGGACACGCAGGCCCGAAGGGATCAGGGTTGTAGCTCTGGCTGGACACGGAGGGTCAGGAAAAACCGCGCTGACAGAGGCGTTGCTCTTCGATACGGGTGTCATCTCGCGCATGGGGCGCACAGAAGATGGAAACACCGTGATGGACTTCGATCCAGAAGAGAAGAAGCGCCAGATATCCATAAATACCTCTGTGGCTACGCTTTACCACGAAGATAAGGCGATATTCATTCTCGACACGCCCGGTTATGCCGATTTCGTCGGAGATCTGAGATCGAGTATGCGCGCCTGCGACGCAGCTGTAGTGCTTGTGAGCGCTGTCGACGGTGTCGAAGTGCAGACCGAAAGGGCATGGAACTTCACCGAGGACTTCGGCATAGCGACTGTCTTTTATGTCAGCAAGATGGACAGGGATAACGCCTCGTTTGATAGGACGTTGGGCGAGATCCGCCAATACTTAAGCGACAGGGTTGTGCCTTTATATCTGCCGATAGGCTCGGAGAAGAACTTCAAAGGCCTGGTGGACGTCCTCGCGAACAAGGCTTACTTATACTCCGGAGACGGAAGCAAAGAATTCGAGGAAGCCGTTGTTCCTCAAGATATGGCCGACGAGGTTTCAAAAGCGAG
>CAYTKB010000014.1:9821-21867 GCA_964438265.1 uncultured Acetomicrobium sp.
GAGAGAAGAGGCGATCGAGCGCATTGTGGAGGCCGACGACGAACTGATGATGCGCTACCTCGAAGGGGACAGCATCTCTAAAGAAGAGCTGCTTCCCGTCCTTCGCAAGGCCGTTAGGGAGCGAAAGCTCTTTCCGGCGTTGCCGGGCGCTGCTCCAGCCAATGTCGGCGTCATGCAGCTTCTCGACGTGATTTCAGACATACTCCCTTCTCCTCTGGAGATGCCCCCCCGCAAAGGAATAAAGGGAGAGGCAGAAGTGGACGTGTCGCCGGATCCAAATGGACCTTTTATGGCCCTCTGCTTCAAGGTTATGGTGGATCCCTACGTGGGCAAGCTTTCTTTCATTCGCGTCTTTTCAGGCAGGCATTCCAGCGACAAGGGGCTATTCAACGTCAATAAGGAAACAGAAGAGCGGGTGAGTGGTTATCGCCTGATGCGCGGCAAGGATGGAGAAGAGGTCAAGGAGATCACGACGGGCGATGTAGTCGCTGTGCCTAAGCTCTCGAGCGTAGCTGTGGGAGATACGCTCGCCGAGCGCGGTTGCGACGTGCGCTTTCCGCCGATCCAGTTCCCGGCGCCGGTCTACAGCATCGCCGTCGTCCCCAAGAGCAGGGCGGATGAGGACAAACTGTCTAACGCCATCCATAAAATCTTGGAGGAAGATCCGACCCTTCGCTTTGAGAAGAACGCCGAGACGGGCGATAACCTGCTTTCGGGCATGGGGGATCTCCATCTGGACATCGTCTTATCCAGGATCAGGGAGCGCTACGGCGTGGATCTGGAGACTCGTCTGCCGCGCGTGCCCTACAAAGAGACGATAAAGCGGAGTGCCAAAGCGCAAGGGAGATACAAAAAGCAAACAGGCGGCCGCGGCCAGTATGGCGATGTGTGGATAGAGTTTGAACCCCTTGAGCGAGGAGCCGGCTTTCAGTTTGAAGACAGGATAGTGGGCGGCGCCGTGCCCAAATCGTATATACCCGCCGTGGAGAAGGGCCTGAGAGAGGCGATACAGAAGGGCGTCTTGGCAGGTTACCCCGCCGTCGACTTCAAGGCCAAGCTCTACGATGGCTCGTATCATGAGGTCGACTCTTCAGAATTGGCGTTTAAGATAGCGGCTTCTCTCTCCTTCAAAAAGGGCTTTGCCGAGGCGTCTCCGACGCTGCTTGAGCCGATAATGGATGTCGAAATCGTCGTCCCTGAAGATTACCTCGGCGATGTCATGGGAGATCTCAACGGCCGCAGGGGTCGGATTATGGGCATAGAGGGCCGCGGCAGATTGCAGGTGGTCAAAGCTCAAGTGCCGCTTGCCGAGATGTTCCGCTACGCTATAACGTTGCGCTCCATGACCTCGGGAAGGGGTAGTTTTTCCATGTCCTTCTCTCATTACGAGGAAGTGCCGCAGGAGATCGCGAAGAAGATCATAGCCCAGGCTCAGGCGGAAGAGGGGGCAGAGGAGTAAAGGGATCGTCCCTATGTTAAAATAATTATAAATATGTACTGCGGGTGGGATGAAGATGCATGCAATCCTTGAGAAAAAGTTGATTGCGCCGAACGAATATGACATGTGGGTGGAGGCCCCCAAGGTTGCTTCTCATGCCAGGCCGGGGCAGTTCGTCGTCGTGAGGCCGACGCCTAAGGGTGAGCGAATTCCCCTCACTATAGCCGATTACGATTTGAAGAGAGGCAGCATACGCTTTATATTTCAAGCCGTCGGCAAGACAACCCATCAAATGGCGCGCTTTGAGGTGGGCGACTCGTTCTCTGATATATTGGGCCCCTTGGGCAGGCCGAGTGAGATTAAAAAGTGGGGCACGGTCATGCTGGTCGGCGGCGGCGTCGGCATAGCGGCTTTGTTCCCTATCCTGAGGGAGCTCAAGCGCGTCGGCAACCACACCATTACGGTGCTCGGCGGCAGGAGCTCGGAATTGGTCATCATGAAAGACGAATGCAGGAGATATTCCGACGAGCTGATAATAACGACGGACGACGGCTCTGAAGGGATAAAAGGCGTCGTGACGGAGGGCATGAAAGTCGCTTCCAAAGATAGGGAAATAGACCAGGCTTGGGCGATAGGGCCCACCATAATGATGAAGTTCGCCTCCCTCGCCGCCAAAGAGATGGGCATTCCGATGTGGGTCTCGCTGAACCCGATAATGGTGGATGGCACCGGCATGTGCGGCGGCTGCCGAGTGGAAGTGGGGGGAGAAGTGCGATTTGCCTGCGTGGATGGCCCCGAATTCGACGGCTGGGCGGTGAACTGGGACGTCCTCATGAGGCGGCTTCAACAGTATAAAGATGAGGAAAAACTCTCCTTGGAGCAATATATGGCGGAGGTGGAAAACGTCGTATGAGCCCGAAGGTTAGACAAAAGAAAATGCCCATCGCCGAGCAAAAGCCGGAGGAGCGGATTCGCAACTTCAATGAAGTCTGCTTGGGCTATACGATGGAGGAAGCGATAGAAGAAGGGATGCGCTGCCTGCAGTGCAAGAATGCCCCCTGTGTGGCTGGTTGCCCTGTGACCATCGACATTCCGGGTTTTATAAAGGCTTTGAGAGAAGGCAACATCGATGAATCGTGGAAGATCTTGAGCAGCGCGACGAATTTGCCGGCCGTCTGCGGCAGGGTTTGCCCTCAGGAGACGCAGTGCGAGGGCGTATGCACCCTGGGAAGAGGGAAGGATTTTGAGCCCGTAGCCATAGGGAAGCTCGAGCGCTTTGTGGCGGATTGGAAAGCTGGCGTTGGCGTGCAATCAGCGCCCGTCGTACATCGAGGTGAGCCAAAAGGGAAAGTGGCGATCGTAGGCTCAGGGCCGGCGGGTTTGACCGCAGCCGGTGACCTCGCTAAGATGGGTTATCGCGTCAAGATATACGAAGCCCTTCACGAGCCCGGAGGAGTCCTGATGTACGGCATACCAGAATTTCGTCTTCCTAAGGCGATCGTCCGGAGGGAGATAGAGAACATAAAGCTGCTCGGCGTCGAGGTTGAAGTCGATACGGCCGTGGGCAGAAGCGTAACGGTAGAGGAGCTGCGCAACGAATACGATGCCATCTTCATCGGCACCGGGGCCGGCACGCCGCGTTTCATCGGCATCCCCGGCACCACACTGAACGGCGTCTATTCGGCGAGCGAATTTTTGACCCGCGTCAACCTCATGCACGCCTATCGCTTTCCGGAATACGACACGCCCATAAAGAGGTTGAAGAACGTCGTGGTGGTGGGTGGCGGCAACGTGGCCATGGACGCTGCGAGGTCTGCTCTGCGCCTTGGGGCTGAGCGCGTCACGGTGGCTTACAGGCGGACGCAGGCCGAGATGCCGGCCAGGGTGGAGGAGTATCATCACGCCGTAGAAGAGGGGATCGAGTTTTGCTGGCTTACCAACCCGGTGGAGTATGTCGGCGACGAGCGCGGTTGGGTGAAAGCCGTAAGGTGCATACGGATGGAGTTGGGCGAGCCGGACGAGTCCGGGCGCAGACGTCCGATCCCCGTCCATGGGAGCGAATTTCTGCTCGAGGCGGACGGGGCCATAGAGGCCATAGGTCAAGGCTCCAATAAGGTTCTCCTCGACGCCTTTCCAGAGTTGAAGCTTAATAAGCACGGTTACATCGTGGCTGACCCGGAGACCGGCGCTACCTCGGTCGATGGTGTATTTGCCGGCGGCGATATCGTGACGGGAGCAGCCACCGTCATTTTGGCTATGGGTGCAGGCAAAAGCGCCGCCAAGGCGATAGATGAGTATATTAGCACCAAGAGGCTAAAGGCGGCATCGCGCTGATCGCCTTGCGAGGCGCAGAAGGGGGGCAGAAAATGCTGGTTACGCTCGCTTTGAGAGGAATGCAGTTTCACGCTTTTCACGGTTGCCTTGAAGTGGAAAGGGAGTTGGGGCAGATCTTTTCCATCAATGTGGGTATGAACTACGAGCTATCTCCGGAAGAGGCCGACGACCCGGAGGCGGTCCCTTCTTACCAGGAGGTCTTCGAGCGGGTTCAGCACGTGGTTATGGGCAAAAAATTTCGTACCCTCGAAGCCTTGGGATGGGACATAGGAAAGACCATCCTCGAGGCCTATCCCTTCGTCGAAGATGTCTATGTGGATGTTAGCAGCAGCCAGCTCTTCGTGCCGGGTTTGATCGATTCCAAGGTCATTACCGTGAGCCTCGACAGGGAAGAGTTGGAAGGGTGAGACGCTTGAGCGAGCTTGTGACTATCGCTTTAGGTGGTGCATTGCGCGAAGGCGACGTGAGCGAAAAGAACCTTGAAAGTCTCGAACCGCAGCTCAGACGCGCCGATGAATGGCTTAGGTCCGGCTGTGAAAGAGACGAAGACGGTTTTGGATGGCTCAAACTTCCCTATCAGGATATAGCGCAGGTGCTCGAGGTCTCTCACTGGCTTTCGCGGTTCGATGTGCTCGTTCAGATCGGCATAGGCGGGTCTGCCTTGGGCAACAGAATGCTTCATGGGGCTCTTCTGCCCCCATACTATAACGAATTTTCCAGAGAGGAACGCCATGGCCCTCGTTTCTACTTAATGGAAAATCTGGATTCGCGAAATGTCCTCGCTATATGGGAGCTTATCGATCCATCCAAAACGGCATTTGTGGTGGTGAGCAAGTCGGGGCAGACCACCGAAACTGCGGTGCAATTTCTTTGGACATGGCAGAAGATGACGGACCTCTTCGGCGAGTCGGCAAAGGATCATTTCGTTGTGGTAACCGATCCTCAGTCGGGGATTTTGAGGCGATTTGCCGATGAGGTTGGATGCAGGAGCCTTTCCATCCCACAGAGCGTAGGTGGGCGCTATTCTGTGCTCTCTCCCGTCGGGTTGCTCTCCGCTGCTACGCTCGACATAGAGGTGGAGTCTCTCTTAAAGGGGGCTCGAGAGATGGACATCAGGCTATCCGCTGCGAAGTCCCTCTTCGAAAACCCGGCGTGGCTTTTGGCCGGCCTCTACTACCTGCACTCGGCGAGAGGGCGCAACATGACTGTCCTCATGCCCTATGCCGATGCGCTGAAAGACTTTACCGAGTGGTTCGCTCAACTTTGGGCTGAAAGCCTCGGCAAGCGCGGCAAAGGATCAACTCCGATCCGTGCCCTTGGAGCTGTAGATCAGCACTCCCAGCTTCAGCTCTATTCCGAAGGCCCCGACGATAAGCTATTTACGCTCCTCGAGGTCAGAGAGACGCTGGGTGATCTATCGATCCCTTTCGGCTGCGAAGAAAAGAGCCTCAAGGACTTTTCTTACCTAAAAGGCCAGAAGTTAGGCGACATCTTGAACGAGGAGGCCAAGGCAACAGCTGCGGCCTTGGTCAAGGCTGGCCGACCGGTCATATGGATGGAGCTGCCGCGTCTGGAGGAGCACAACCTCGGCGCGCTGATTTTCTTATGGGAATACGTGACCGCTTTGTGCGGCGCACTCTACGGGGTAAATCCCTTCGATCAACCCGGGGTGGAGCAGAGCAAGCGGTATGCCTACGGGTTGTTGGGGCGCAAGGGATTTGAGGACGAGGCGAAAGACGTGGCGGAGCACTTCGGCCTGATAGAGTCGTTCAGGCTTGTGGTTTAGCCACCTCTCTTTTCCAAATGGCCTTTAGGGCGCCGAGCGCGTTGCCCTTTATGGAGACGCAGGACCCTTCTTCCAGTTCTTTGACGAGTTGTTTTATCAAAGTGCGGCGATTTCCTTTGGCGAAAGGGCAGCTGAATTTTATAACGGGCAGATTTAGTCTCTTTGCCTCCAACTCTACAGACCGCTCCTCCAGATAAATGAGCGGCCTGATGGCCCAGAGTCGCGAGCGGCTCATCCAGATCTTGGGATAAAGGGGCGCGAAGCGGCCCGCGAAGAAGAGGTTCAAGAGGGCTGTTTCGAGCGCGTCATCGAGGTGATGGCCGAGCGCAAGCGCTTGACCCCCCTCTTTTTGGGCCATGCTGCACAGGATGCCGCGCCTCATGTTGGCGCAAAAACTGCAGGGGGAATCCTCACCCCGGGAACGGATTATGGAGTAAATCGGATATCTGGTGATGCGCAGCGGCACGTCGAGTGAGCGGCAAAATTCCTCCAGAGGGGAAAGGTCGAGTTCGCCTCCTGTGGGATCGAGCGTGCAGGCCTTCAGGGCGAAGGGCTTTGGAGCTATGCGGCGCAACCTCGCTAAGGCCGCGAGGAGGAGCAGGCTGTCTTTGCCTCCCGAAAGTGCCGTGCATATGGTATCCGAGGCTCTTATCATGACGAAGTCCGCGATCGCCTCTCCTATCTTTCGCCTTGTGCCGTTTGAAAGCGACGTGAATGTGTCCGCCTTGTTCAAAGCGATACCCCCTTGACGATTGCGGCGATCCCTCGCTGCTATAATCATGATATCTCATGTTTTTGCGAGTATCGCCTGCTCGCCCCTTAGGGAGGTGTTTTTAAAAGTTGCAGACTATTCGGGTCGTGCTGGTCGATGACCATCGCCTCTTCCGCGATGGCCTAAAGAAATTGCTGGAACTGGAACCGGATGTGGAAGTGATCGGCGAGGCCAAGGACGGCGAGGAGGCCGTGCAGGTGATCGCCGACAAGAAGCCCGATGTCGTGCTGCTCGATATAAGCATGCCCAAGGGAGACGGTGTGCAGGTGATAAGGCAGGTTAAGAGCGACTCGCTTCCTGTGCGCTTTTTGGCTATCACGGCCTACGACGACGAGGAATCCCTTTCGGCGCTCTCGTCAGCCGGCGTGCACGGGTATCTGCTGAAGGAGTCCGGCTATTTGGAGCTGATTTCCGCCCTCAGGTCGGTGGCCAGAGGGGAGCCCTATGTAGATCCGAAGGTGGCGGGGAGGCTGTTGACTTCGTTCCACGAAGACAACGACGACGAGCCGCTGTGCGGTCTCACGCCCAGAGAAAAGGAGACTTTTTACTGGCTCTCGCAAGGGTTGAAGAACGAGGAGATAGCATTAAGAATGGTGGTCTCTGAAAAAACCGTAAAAAACCACGTAAGCCGTATCCTCAAAAAACTGGGCTTGCGCGACAGAACACAAGCAGCCATCATGGCCTGGCGTCTGGGCCTGGCGCAGAGAGGTCGGCAGAAGGATGGCCGCGCTTAGGCTACCGCGTCATGAAGTCGATGCGGCGTTAGCGCTCGCGTTTGAGCCCGACAAAATGCCAAGGACGCTGGCAAGCCATGAAGCTTGCTGGTTCAACTGCGCCAGCGTGTTTTCCATCTGGCTAAACCGCTCGTATAACCCTCTCTGACGGATGGAAAGGCGCTCTTCGAAATCGGCTATCCTTTTGTCGATCGCCTCGATTTGGTTTTGTAAGTATTGAACTTGGCTTGACACACGCCCCCTCAGCGCTGTGCTTCCTCCTATGGCGACAGGAACTGCATCGACCATGTTGGCGAGATAGCTTTCGAACTTGTTCGCAACGCCGTTTACCAGGTCTGCCACGCCTTGAGGGTCTTCCGTCATCGCCGCCATGAATTTATCGGTGTCGAATTCGAGTTTGCCGCTCTTGCCGTAGTCGATCGACTCCGTCGTTATGCCGATTTGGGAGAGTTGAGAGAAGCCGTTTAACGACAAGGGGTCGGCTACAATTTGGCGAAGGTAAGACTTCGCCTGCCATAGGATGGGATCTCCGCGCAAGAGCCCCCTCTGGGCCTCGAGCTCAGACTCCGGCTCCTCGACCTTTTCCTCTTGCAGTCGCACGTTGATCCAATCCATGGTGTCGTTGTAAGCCTCTACGAAGCTTTGAATGGATTCCACCGCCTTTTGGGCGTCTAAGACTATATCCGCTCTTACTTTCCCTATCCCGTTTATGTTGAGCGTAAGTCCTTGGATTAAATCTGAGATTTCGTTGCTTGAGCGCGTAACGCTCACACCATCGACAACCAGTTTAGCGTCTTGTGCTGCTATGTGGTGCTCCGGATCATCCAGATTCAGTCCTAAGTTGGTGAGTACCCCTTGAGGGTCTTCTAACGAGAAAGCGACTTCTGTGCCGGTTTGCGTGCTTTCGATTATGAGGCGGTTGTCGAAGACGCGCGCCTGGATGGGCAGTGCTTCGTCCGTCGTTTCGTCTACGGCTTCGTTTATACGTGCCGCTACGTCAGAAAGATGGTCTGTAGGATGAAGTTCGATCTTGGCCCGCTGGTCACCCACTTTTATGTAAAAATAGGAGTCCGTCGTGATTCCCACGTCTTTAAGTATCCCGGAGAGGGAGTTACTGATGCGCGTCTCTGCTGCGGCCTTTTGTAATACCTCGATTTCATAGCTGTTTATTTCTGCCTCGGGCGTGGCGGTAATTGCAAGCACGGATGAAGGATCTGTAGTAGATGAAAGAGGGGTAAGTTCGGCTTGCTTGGCGGTGAATGTGCTCGAGAGCTTCAAGGGAGAAATAGAGCTGCGCAGCGCCTTTAGATAGGCGGAAAATTCGTTATAAAGCCCAACCTTCAGTTCGAGCGTATCCTTTTCGGCCTGCCAAAGCTCTTCTGGCTTTCTGGCCGCTTCCATCATCTTGTCAATCATCTGCCCCCAGTCTATGCCGGAGGTGAGGCCCGTCACCTGAAACAGCGGTGCTGTATAATCAGCCATAGGATGACCTCCATAAAATACAAGTTGTCATATTGTTTTCGGATGTTTTTTGCCTTCGCTAAAGCGGCGGGGCGCAAGCGATCATATAAAGATTCCCATGATAGAATAAACCGGTGGAGGTGGGTGTGCCTTTGGAGGAGCGCATAAGGGAAGATATGGAAGCGTCTATAGCGTTAAAACGAAAGGCGATGCGAGACCTAAAACCCGTGGCGGAAGCGGCGCGCTTGCTGATAGAAGCGCTTTCGTCGGGCAAGCGGGCTTTTTTTTGCGGCAACGGCGGTTCGGCCGCCGATGCGCAGCACCTGGCAGCCGAGCTATTGGGGAAATTTCGCAAGGTGCGCCCTTCGCTCCCGGCCCTCGCCCTCCATACGAACACCAGCGCCGTGACCGCCATCGCCAACGATTTCTCTTACGACGAGGTATTCGTGCGACAGCTTGAAGGGCTCGCTGGGCCGGGAGACGTCCTGATCGGCATTTCGACGAGCGGATGCAGCGCGAATGTCGTCAATGCGATGCGCTGGGGCGCGGAGCACGGCATGATAACCATAGGCTTGACCGGCGAGGGGGGTGGCGAGATGAAGCCCTATTGCAGGGTGCTGCTCGAGGCTCCATCGCGCGATACGCCGCGCATTCAGGAGCTCCATATCACTTGGGGACATATCATCTGTGCCCTGGTCGAGGAGAGGCTGTTTCCGTGAGTGGACCTCTGGCCGTAATACTAGCCGGCGGCGAGGGGAAACGGTTGCGCCCAGCCGTTTCGGATGTACCTAAACCGCTTGCCCCCATAGCCAGCAGGCCGTTCATCTACTGGTTATTAGACCTCCTTTCGTTTAAGGGCATAAAGAAAGTGCTTTTACTTTTGGGGTATAAGGCCTCCGATATAATTTTGAGCTGTGGCGACGGCGGCAGGTGGGGGATCGAAATATCTTACAGCGTAGAGGATGAGCCTCTCGACAAGGGCGGAGCGCTCCGCAATGCCATTTCGCTTATAGATGCCGAGGATTTCTTGCTCATGAACGGTGATACTCTTTTGGATGTGGATTATTTCAGGCTTTTGTCGTTTCATTGCCGCATGGGCGCCGCGATCACCTTCGCTGCCAGACGGTGGAGAGATCTTTCCCGCGTGGATCCGCTCGACGTCGACGATAGAGGAAGGGTAAAAGCTTTCGGCGACAAAAATCTGATGCCTATGGATGACGGGTCCTGGCTCGTAAACGGCGGTGTTTACGGGGTGAAGCGCGCTGTTGTAGAAAGGATCCCCTTGCGCAGGATTTCTTGGGAAGGGGAGGTAATACCTGCCCTTTTGTCGCAAGGGGAACTTTTATGCGCCCTTGAGGTGGGCGGTTTTTTCATAGACATAGGCGTGCCGGAAGATTATGCGAGAGCACAGCGGGAAATTCCCGCCTTTGTGGCATCTTTGAAAGCCGCATCGTAGAACCTCGCCGGTGTAGCGTGCGCGAAGATGCCGCTTTGTGTGCAAAAGGGGGAGTAAGCTCATGCGCGTGTTGATCGATGATGCAGAGTGGGAAAGCCTGGAGGGGGAGCTCTCAGAGGAGGAGAGAAAAGACTTATTGGAGCGCGCGAGAAAGGAGGCCGCCAAGGACAGACGTTTCGTCCGAGACATATTGGTGGACGGCAAACCGCTTCAGGAAGAAGTGTTTCTTTCTATGAAAGGGGGGCTGGAGGTAAAATTTGTGACCATCTCCGTCAAGGAACTGGTGACAGAATCTCTGGAGGAAACCCAACGCTACATGCCGGCGTTGCTTGATGGGATCAACTTGGTCGCGGATCGTTTGGAGGAGAAATACGACAAGGATGCCCTCACTTTATTACAACAGGTAACCGAAGGGATAGGGTGGGTAGTGAAGGTGCTTCACAACAGCTTGCTCCTATTGGGCATAACCGATGCCGACTTAGGAGACGGCGGGTTGGGCACGACACGCGAACGTCTGTTGCAAACGCTCGAGGGAGCGCTAAGTCCCTTGGAGGAAGGCAGGTTCTTCGAGTTGTCTTATCGTCTGAGGGAAGAAGTAGAGCCAGCGCTGAGCGACTTGAGGCGGTATGTCGACGAGTTGTTGGCTATGGCTTCAGGAGAAGTGCAATAAAGCCGTGAGGAAAGCGATCTTTCTGGATAGGGACGGGACGCTCATCGAGACCGTTCCATACCTTTCGCGCCTTTCTCAAATCAAGCTGATCAACGGTGTGCCTGAGGCGCTGTCGTTGCTGAAGGGGAAAGGTTACAGCCTGGTGGTCGTTACGAATCAAAGCGGCGTCGCACGGGGTTTTTTCGATATGAATTTTGTCTTGGAGAGCCACAGGCGTATTCAGCTTCTCTTAGAAGAGGCTGCTGTAGCCGTGGATGCCTTTTACTTTTGCCCCCATCATCCCACGGAGGGGGATCCTCCTTATAGGGTCGATTGCAATTGCCGAAAACCGAAAGCGGGCCTCGTGCTGCGTGCGGTCAGCGATTTAGGCATCGAACTTGAAGGCTCTTGGGTGGTGGGAGACGACCTGCCCGACCTCATGATGGCCCGCAATCTTGGGTTGCCTTTTGTGCTGCTTAGAAGTGGTTATGGAAGGATGTTAGAGGAAGGCGGCCTTTTGCCCTCTTTGAGAAGAGAGGAATGGATAGCAGATGACCTCCTGGCGGCAGCTTGTTTAATAGCGGATAAATTACCAGGTTAAAAACCATGCCGACGATTCCTTTCTCTCTGCGCAAGGGTTTGGCGATATTTATAGGCTTGGCCGTGATAACGGCCTTAATAGTGCTCTTTTTTACTGTAGATGCCGACACGTGGAATTCGCTTTCCTCAGTGAATAAGCGGTTTTTCTTGCTCGCTTTTTTGGCGGCAGCTTTGTCGTGGTTCTTCGAGGCCTTGCGCTTTAAGGTTCTGGTGGAAGCCGCAGGCGAGCGCATTTCCTTCAAGATGGGGCTTTATCTCACATTTCTCAACTACTTCGGCTCGGCGATAACCCCAATGCAGGGCGGTGGGGGACCTTTTCAGGTTTATGTGCTCTATAAAAACGGCGTAAACGTGGGCAAAGGCGTAGCCGTAACCCTGACGAAGACGCTCATGGTACTCTTTTTGTTAGGAGCGATGGCTATTGTCGCGCTCTTTTTACAACCTCAAATTTTGGCCGGGCAGACCCTGATCGAGGGCTTGTTCGGCTATGTTACCGTAGTAGTCCTTGGGATTTGGTTTGCGACCGCGCTGAGCTTGCTGCGGCCCAGGCTCATGAAGCGCTTAATAGGAGGTTTAGCGGTTCGGCTGAAGGAGATTGGGATCATAAAAGACGCTTTGGCCTTCAAGGTTATACGCTTTGTCAATCGAGAGATAGATAACTATTGCGAGAACTTTCGGGCATTATTTTCGTCTGGCTTAAGGAGATGTATGATAGCCCTCGCTCTCACCTCTTTGCAGCTTTTTTGTTCGTTTCTAGTTTTGCCCCTATTGGTTTGGTCGATGGACCTGTCCGCTGATTTGATGTCGGCTATGATG
>CAYTKB010000015.1:0-12050 GCA_964438265.1 uncultured Acetomicrobium sp.
CTCCGGCTTTTCCTCAAGACGACGAAAAAGAAAAGATCACACTCGAGGCCGATTATCTCGTCTATGAAGAGGCCGAAGGGATTGCGCGCGCCGAAGGCAACGCCAAGCTCCGCACGAAGGATATGACGTTATACGCTCCCCACCTGGAATATCACGTTTACGAGCAGGTAGCAAAGGCTACGGCAGAAAATGGCGGCGAGGTCGTTATGCTCTCGGATGGAAAGCGCCTTTCCGGCGAGCGCCTCGAATACGACCTTTTATCCAAAGAGGGAATATTGTATAACGCATCAGGTCAAGCTGACTCGGTGTTCCTCAGGGGCGGCTCTCTTGAAGTTGCCCCTGCAGAAGCCGCCATGCAGAGAAAGTGGATCTCGAAAGGGGATGCAAAACGCGTTCCGCCCGAAGAGCAGGTAGGGCGGTGGAGCGATGTCTCAATAACCACCTGCGACCAGCCGAGGCCTCATTATAGGCTCGTCACGTCGCATGTCACCGTCATCCCCGGTTACCGCCTCGTGGCGAAGAATCCTAAGATATATATAGGGGAATCGCTTTTGTTTTCGTACCCTTTTGAGTATACGGTAGATTTGAGGGAGAAGAAGGAGGGTGCCTCGGCTGTCCCGTTCCTCGCCTACGACAGCGACAAAGGCGTAGGGATGCGCCTATCCACTTCACTTTCCTGGAGCGAAGAGTTCGAAGCCGACGCCACCATATTTTATTGGACCAAAGAAGACTTTGAAGGAGAGATCTCCGGACGATATCGCCCGAACCCAGAGTTAGATCTCTTTCTGTTGAGCCAGTATACCTACAGCACCACCGACGACGAGAAGCTGTGGCGCCCACAGTGGGGAGCAAATTGGGTTCATCAAGGATGGACGGCCAACGTGCTCTGGTCTGAACGGGAGGATGTAGAGGTCGAAAAAGAAGCCGGCGTCACATACGAAGGCACGCTCTGGCGCTCCCCTGAATTTTCCCTTTCCAGCCCTTGGAAGAAGGTGGGGCCACATAATGAAGCCCGTCTGTTGTTATTTTGGGGCGAGTACGAAGAAATAGGGGAGTCGTATCGCCGAAGCGGGTGGGGGGTTGAGGCCCGCAGCGAAGAGGATCAGATGAGCGACCACCGGATAAAGCCGTACTGGAGATTGCGCTATCTCTGGTGGGATTATGATCACGAGGATGACCTCCAGGAGATAACGAGCGCCAACGTGGGGTTTACGTGGAAGGCCGGGATATTTTCCATGAGGACGGCATATCTAAGGCGATGGGTCAGCGGCAAGTCTCCCATGGACTGGGATGATTACGACGAGCGGGAGGAATTATACCAGACTGTCTCCATGCCGGTTACGGGGAAGTGGCATCTATCTCTGAGGGGAGGCTACGACTTGAGAGATAGCCACCTCGATGAGATGGTTTATCGCGTGATTTACGACGAGCATTGCTATCAATGGGAGTTTGTCTACGTGGATGATATGGTAGAAGACGACGACTGGGCGGGTTTGCGCCTGACGATAAAGGCGTATCCGAAACAACCGGTCTTTTTGAACGACAAAATACGGAAGCTCGACGAGCTGGAAACGGAGCTGTGATCGTAGTGAAGGTGCTGTTAGCGTTCGGGGGTGAAAGTCCGGAGAGGGAAATCTCTATATTGAGCGGCGAGGCGGTCCTTGCAGCGCTTCGCGAAGGCGGATATGATGTTATTCCAGCCAATATAAATAAGCCTAAAGAGATCCTTCCATTTCTTGAAAGAGAAGCCCCAGATGTGGTTTTCCCCTGTTTTCATGGAGGGTGGGGTGAGGACGGGCGGATACAGGCGTTCCTCGATCTCTTGGGGTTCCCTTACTCATGTTCTGGTCCTGAAGCTTGTGCCCTTGCCATGGACAAAGAAGCGAGCAAGGCCATCTTTTGCCACTGCGGTATTCGCACCCCCTTCGGGATAGCCCTCGATGCAGGCGATGCAGATATGCTGCCTGATAGGCCAGAGATATCGAACTTCTTGAGAACAGGGAAGAGATTAGTTATAAAGCCGACCTCCTGTGGTAGTACTGTGGGCGTATCTATAGTCTCTACAGCGAATGACCTTCTCGCTGCCGCAAGAGCAGCCGCGCACTATGGTCAGCGCATATTGGTGGAGGAGTATATAGAAGGCAGAGAACTCACAGTGGCAATATGGGACGGCGACGCCGAACCTATCGCCTTCCCCGTCATAGGGATAGAGCCCCAGAGCGGCTTTTATTCTTATGAGGCTAAATACACACCAGGCAGAAGCCGCTATGTCGTTCCGGCTTCACTGGAAGATCGCGTTTTCAAAGAAGTCCAATCTGCCGCTATAAGGGCACATCTATCGCTGGGTTGTCGCATTTATAGCCGTGTGGATATAAGGCTTGGAATCGACGATAAGCCCTACGTGCTCGAGGTTAATACGATTCCTGGGATGACGGCTACAAGTCTAGTGCCCAAGGCAGCCAAAGCCTACGGCTGGTCTTTTCCGGAGCTCGCATCGAGGATGGTCGAAGCAGCCCTCAAGGCTGCGCCTCCAAAGCGCAGGGGCATCGTTTTATTTGACGCGAATGTCCTGGATCTTTAGCCTTCTAACCCCTCTGGGGACTCTGACGACTACTTCTTCCCCAACCGTCGATCCTATCAAAGCCTGTCCTACAGGACTTGCCGCGGAAATGCGGTTCGACTTTGGGTCAGCCTCCTGGGTGCTTACGATTGTGTATATGACCTCCCTGTTCAGGTCTATATCGTATAATGTGACCGTCGTCCCCACCGTGACGCAGCTCGTGTCGACCTCGTGGCTATCTACGACCTTTGCCTTGCTCAATTGATATTCCAGCCATTGAATTCTGCTTTCCAGTTTATCTTGAGCTTCTTTTGCCGAATGATATTCGGCGTTTTCGCTGAGGTCGCCGAACGAGCGGGCCTCTTCGAGCATCTTCGCGATTTCTTCTCTTCCTTCGCTTCGAAGGCGCATCAGCTCGGATTTGAGCTTTTCGTACCCCTCCCTCGTCATAACGATAGAATCAGTATTTGTCGCTCGACTCGTGGCCATCGCAGTCAAATTCCTCCTAATATGAGAAATAGCCCTGAAACGCTACAGGCAAGAAGGAATTTTATCAGAGAGAGATCACAATATCAACTGCACGGTTTTCCTTGATCGTGGTTGTTTGTGGCGGTATGACTCCGAAAAGGCTTTAGGTTGTCACTGTAGCTGGAACTGTACAGGGACAAGAAATACGGGTCCAGAGCCTTTCCTGAAGCGCCACTCTTTGAGCGCGCGCGCTGCTGCTTGGTCCAAAAGCGGGTATCCGCTCCCCTTGACGATGCGCACTTCCTCCACAGTTCCGGAGGGATCGACTCTCACCTCGAGCAGAACGGTCCCTTCCTCTCCACGGCGCCTCGAAGCCAAGGGATATACGGGTTTTACCTGTTTCACAACATCGCTTTGTGCATAGAGCCTCGCTCCCCCCTGTAGCACAGGGCTGTTATTGTTCGTCGGCGAGGGTGCCGGTGAAGGCGTGCCGTTGGCGTACCCGTGTGGTGTAACAACTTGCTCCGATGAGGCAGTTCCTTTCTGTGCGGAGTCTGTACTGAGCTCTCCTTTGGGTTGGGTAGCAGGTTTTGTATTTTCGGGTTCTGAAGTTTTTGGCTTTACTGTATCTTCAAGTTTTTTAACCTCTTTTTGTTCTTTTTTCAATGTTTTAGAGGTGTTTTTTGCTTTTGCGGTTATATCTTTCTTTGTGTTGTTATTATCTATCTTCTTCTCGTTCCCCTCGGCCTTGAAGGCTTGTCTCGTCTTCGATTCTTCGAAAGCAGGTGCCGGTCCAGAGTATTCTTCTATCTTTCCTGCCTCCGCATGAGCCGTAAGCGCCGGCATCCTCACCAGTTTAACGGCAATTTGCCTCTGCTTTGGCTCTTCCGGCAAATAAAAACAAAGGGCTGCCCAAGAAAGGATGAGCGCATGAAGAAGCAAACTCAGCGCTATCGGGAAAGTCCAGTGCTTCATGGTGACTCTCCACCTACGGCGAGGCTAACGTTTTCTATGCCTACTTTTTGAAGCGAATCAAGGACGGAGACGACTGCGCCGTAGTTTGCCTCCTCATCGCCGGCGATAAGGATGGGTTGCCCTTTATCGCTTGCACGACGGGCTAAGCTGGATATTTCTTCGGGCTCGGCAGGCTTTCCGTTCCAGAGCAGAGAACCATCCTTTTGCACCACTAGAACGTTCGGGGTGCCCGCAATAGAGGATCCGCTCACCCGTGGCAGGTTGACATCTATCCTGCCCTGAACGAACGCTGCCGTAAGGACGAAGAAGAGGATGAGCATGAAAAGGGTATCCACAAGTGGCGTCAGGTCCACATCCGGCCCACGTCGCTTGGCGCTATGGCGCATTTTCACTCACCTCAGCCACTGCTTCGACGAGAGCCCGTGCTGCCTCTAAAGCGCGAGGGCCTGGGTGAAGAAGCGCATCGTTTTTAACCTCTGCTATGCCTAGGATGTCGAGCGGCAGGTCAGAGAGCAACCTCTCTACGGCATCTCTGTCAGGGGACATTCCCCTCTCAGCCTTGACCAGGATCACTATTTTGGGGTTTAAGGCCAAGAGTTTTTCTCTGCTCATTTGAGGAAATGTGTAGCGGATGGAACCGGCAGCATTGAGTAAGCCTATCGCTCGCATGACGTCATCCACATAACTGTACCCTCCAGCCACGATGAGCGGCTCATGCCACACCACGACAAGGATCGATGGGGTACCGTCTCGATAGCGACGTGCGACCTCCTCCTTTAGGTTTTCCAGGCCAGATGTTATCTTACCCCAGAGCGCTTCGGCGGCCTCTTCCTTTCCTACGGCATTCCCCAATGCAAGGATGGATTCCTTTACGTTATAAAGCCTTCGGTGCATCGTAAGCTCAAGCGTCTTTATCCCCATTTCAGATAGCCTGTCTAACAATTCTCTATGGAACGTTTTTATGCCTACCACCAAATCCGGTTTTATGGAGAGGATGCGCTCTATCGACGGGTTGCTGTAACCACCGACGCTCGGCAGCTCTCTTACGACCTCCGGAAACGTGTCGTAGTCTGTCACCCCCACGACGCAGTCGCCGGCTCCCAGTAAGAATAGCGTCTCCGTTATGGCTGGTGCCAAAGAGACAATGCGCTGAGGTTGGTTTGCCCCATTTGCAGGAGGGGCGAGAAATGCAATGAGAGTGAAAGCCAAAAATGCATGCCTAAGCATCACGAGTACTTTCGCCTCTTAGCAGTTTTTCCCTGAGGATAAAATCTGTACCTCGGGATAGCGTTTCCTCGACCATATCCACCCTGGAAGAGAGATATGCGTAGGCGAGGACAACTGGTATAGCTACGGAAAGCCCTGCCACTGTGGTTAAGAGGGCTTCCCATATGCCAGATGCGAGGTACAGCATGTCGGCCCCACGGCCTGCGGATATAGTGCGGAAGACTTCCACCATGCCTAAAACGGTCCCCAAAAGCCCTAAAAGCGGTGCCACGCGGGCTATCGTCGACAGCATCTCCAGGCCGCGCTCCCAACGGAAGAGTTCTCGCCTTTTCTCTTGCTCGAGAAGGACCTTTATCGCCTCCGCATCCGCTGCCCAATGGTCCACGGCTGCCTTAAAAAGGCGATGTAACGAAGAGTCGCGAGATCTTGCCAATTCGCTTGCCCTCACCCTGTCGCCTTCATATATGGCTTGTGCTATTTCTCTTTCTACTTCTTCTGGTTCAGCCCAAGCCTTCTTGAAAAAGACGAGGCGTTCTATTATTATCGCGCTAGATAGGACAGAAAGGCCAAATATAGCCCACATCAATGGCCCACCTAATTGCATGACCGAAAGTATTTGCAAGGCCTATGCCTCCTCTTCGTAGGCAATTTTGAGTATCATTATAACCGGTGATCGAACTGTGGTATGATACAAAAACACCAAGCTTAGTCGAGTGTAGATGTGGGATGCTCGGTTTATGCCGAGAAAACGTATTTTCAAAGTTTTAACGATGACGGTACTATCTTATGTGAAGGAGGGAATGATATGCGTCTGGCAGACCGAAGGGAGCGCCTTATGGGAGAGGGAGCCTTTGACGTGTTGGCAAAGGTGAAGGAGCTTGAAGCACAGGGCAAAAATATAATAAGCTTCGCTATAGGGGAACCAGACTTCGATACGCCCGCGCACATTAAAGAGGCAGCTATGGAGGCCCTGCGCCGGGGGGAAACCCACTATAGTCCATCCGCTGGTATAAGACAGCTTAGGGAGTCAGTGGCGCGCTACATAGAAAAGAGTAGAGGCGTACCGGTGAGGCCAGAAGAAGTCGTGGTCTGCCCTGGAGCTAAGCCAGCCCTATTCTGTGGCATCTTTTGCTGCGTGAATGAAGGGGACGAGGTAATATACCCATCCCCATGTTTTCCCGCTTATGAATCCCTCGTGCGTTATGTGGGAGCCGTGCCGGTGCCTCTTCCGCTGAAAGAAGAGAGGGCCTTCAGCTTTGATCCTAAGGAGCTCGAAGCGCTCATAACCCCTAAGACGAAAATGATAATCATAAATACGCCGCAAAATCCGACGGGAGGCGTGCTGCCGTCCTCGGACCTCGATCTTATTGCAGAACTTGCCGTAAAGCACGACCTGTGGGTAATGGCGGACGAAATATACTGCGCCATCATATTTGACGCAGCCTTCGACAGCATTTTATCCCGCCCCGGCATGAAGGAGCGCACCATACTGGTAGATGGTTTCTCAAAAACCTACGCCATGACGGGGTGGAGGTTGGGCTACGCCGTGGTGAGGGAAGAGCTGGTTGCGCACTTTTCTAAGCTTCTCACCAACTCGGTATCATGCACAGCCACGTTCACCCAGTGGGCTGGGATAGCAGCCCTCGAAGGCCCTCAGGACTGCGTAGAGGAGATGGTAGCGTCGTATAAGAGGCGCAGGGATATGCTTGTAGACGGCCTGAACGAGATACCCGGTTTCAAGTGCTTAAAACCTCAGGGGGCTTTTTACGCCTTCGCAAACGTCACAGGCGCATGTCGCAGCCTTGGCCTCAAGGGTGCCGAAGAGCTCCAAGGTTATCTCCTCAATGAAGCCGGAGTTGCAGTGTTGGCGCGCACCTGCTTTGGTAATCGCGTGCCTGGAGAGACAGAGGAATACGTGAGGTTCTGCTTCGCCACATCCGAAAGCGCGATAAAGGAAGGCCTTTCAAGGATAAAGAAGGCCGTCTCCTAAAGGCTTTGAGGTTCATCGCTCGGTCTCAATCGCAAATTCTCCGTTAATAAATAGCCGCGTCGGAGGGGGGTGGATAACCATATCTCCGACGCGGTTTTCGAGAGTTCCTTGCCCCCAACTCCACAGAGCCGAAGGCGCACAACGCAAAAGTACCCTTGTAGTTAAGCGTCTCTATGCTATTTGGCGGAAAGTCAAAGCCTAAAGCCCTTAGGAGGGGAGGATATTCTTTTCCTTAAGTTCCTTTTCGTTTAAAAGCACCAAATAATCCCCTCCCATGGCAAGGGCAAAGAGGTTGTGCTCCGTAGCTACGTTTACGATGGACTGGTCAAGGTTGAAAGAAGCTATGCAGCCAATCGTCTTTTTGTCCTTGAGCTCTGGCAGGAGCTCGCACGCCTTGGGAAGGAGCACATCCTTGAAATATTCCAAATCCTTCCGTCTGCCGTAATTTCCCTTTACATCCACGAGGAAAGCGTAATCGCCGCTCGTGGCTACGGCGTCAAATTCCCAGACGTTTTTGTATGCGTCTTTTATCTTCCTCCTGATGGACATATCATCTACGTCCAAGTCGAAGCTCCTCTTTAACAGCAACGGCAAGCCTGGGAGGACGATATCCTCCACGAATGTCCCCATTTTCCTCACCAGGTCTCCCCACTTGCGATTCATCTCGTCTTTGAAAACCTTCATTTCATCCTTGAAATCGCGCATCTCATCTTTGAAAATAAGCATCTCGCTTTTAAAATCGCGCATTTCCTCGGAGAGCTGAAATATATTGATCTCCGTCTGGCGTGATTGATAAACGAGCTGCATCATTGCCCGCTCGAGCTCGCTCACTCGCTCTTCTACTAACATAACACGCCCTCCTTTGAAAACGCTTAAAGACATACTCGCATTGAATTATACCATCATGTCGAAGAGAAGGCGATGATGGGGTCGCTCTTACTCAGAAGTCATCTATTTTTTGAGGGCGTTTCTATTATCGCTGCTTGATGACCGTTGGCAGGGATAAAGGGTTAGAGCCTGTAAATAACGTGCTGATTTGGTCGAAAATGTGCATTGACAGAAATTGGTATTTTGGTATTATAATATGTATAAATAAGCATGCATGAAAGGGGAGCATTATGGCGGGATTGATACAGCTTTCAGAGGCGGCTTCGCTCGCTCTGCATGGGATGGGACTTTTGGCGGCATCCCGCAGGCGCATGAGCGTGAAAGAGCTTGCCTCGGCTACGGGGGCCTCAGAGGCCCATTTAGCCAAAGTGTTTCAGCGCCTTGGGAAAGAGGGTTATGTCTTTTCCACGAGGGGGCCTCACGGAGGGTTCGTCCTTGCCAAGCCGCCGGAGGAGATCTCCCTTTTTGATATTTATAGGGCAATAGAGGGTGAACCGTCAAAGGAATATTGCCTTTTGAGGCGCGAAAGTTGTCCTTTTAAGCGTTGTATTTTTGGTTCTATAGTAAGATGCCTTTCTGAAGATTTTTTGTCATATTTAACCTCAAAAACGCTTGCGGATCTTGTGGAACCACAACTGGAGAAGACGCAGAACGCAGCTTTTGAGGGTAGCTTGCGGTTTAATAAATCAACTTAAGAGACAGGAGGGTTAAAAGGATGTTTTGTTACCAGTGTGAGCAGACGGCAAAGGGGACTGGATGTACAACTTTCGGCGTATGCGGTAAGAGCCCTGAGGTTTCAGACCTGCAGGATCTGTTGATCCACATAACCAAGGGGATCTCCATGTATGCCCACAGGGCACGGGCGCTGAGAGCTAAGGACCCCGAGGTGGATTCCTTTGTCTTAGAGGCGCTATTCACAACGGTCACGAATGTCAACTTCGATGAGGAGCGCATGGAGTGGATGATCCGCAGGGCTGAAAGCATGAGGGAGAAGGCCCGCAATGTGTACGAAGAAGCCTGTAAGAAAGCAGGGAAGACTCCGGAGGTATTGACGGGGCCTGCGACCTTCGAGCTTGGTAGCAACCGCGATGAGCTGATCCGCCAGGGAGAAGTGCTCACGCCAGAAGCGAGGGCCGAAAAATTGGGGGAGCTCATCGGAGGACTTCACGACCTCGTCCTTTTTGGCCTCAAGGGCAGCGCCGCCTATGCCGACCATGCTCAAATTTTGGGCAAGAAAGACGAAGAAGTATACGCTGGTTTTCATGCCTTTCTCGATTTCTTGAGCCGCGAGAACTTTACAGAGGACGAGCTGCTCTCTAAGGCCCTTGAAGTGGGCAGGTTCAACATTAAGGTCATGGAGTTGCTCGATGCCGCTAACACCGGCTCTTACGGCCATCCTGAGCCCACGAGGGTGCGCACGACGCCGGTGGCAGGTAAGGCCATCGTCGTCTCGGGTCATGATTTGCGCGATCTGGACCTGCTTTTAAAGCAGACCGAAGGGAAGGGGATAAACGTCTACACCCACGGGGAGATGTTACCGTGCCTCGCCTATCCCGGCCTCAAGAAATACCCTCACCTGGTAGGCAATTACGGAAGCGCATGGCAGAATCAGAGGGAAGAGTTCGATGCCTTCCCAGGCGCCATACTCATGACCACAAATTGCATCCAGAAGCCAAAGGATAGTTATAAAGATCGTATCTTTACGACGGGTCTTGTAGCTTGGCCAGGTGTGCGCCATATAGGGCCTGATAAGGACTTCTCTCCCGTGATTGAAGCGGCGTTGAAGGCAGAGGGTTTTGCTGAAGATGTGCCAGAACACTATATCACCGTAGGTTTTGCCAGAAACGCGGTGCTCTCCGCCGCGGACAAGGTGATAGAGTTGGTGAAGTCAGGCAAAATCCGCCATTTCTTCCTTATAGGAGGATGCGACGGCGCAAAGCCGGGGCGGAATTACTACACGGAGTTCGCCCAGGCGGTGCCAGAAGACTGCGTCATACTAACCCTCGCCTGCGGCAAATATCGCTTCAACAAGCTGTCCTTCGGCGATATCGAGGGAATTCCCAGGCTCTTGGACGCCGGACAGTGCAACGACGCCTATTCTGCCGTGAAAATTGCCCAGGCCCTGGCTGAGGCCTTCGACACGGATATAAACAGTCTGCCGCTTTCCCTCGTGCTCTCCTGGTACGAGCAAAAGGCCGTCTGCATCTTGCTTTCTCTCATCTATCTGGGGGTAAAGAATATGCGCCTCGGGCCAAGCCTTCCTGCCTTCGTAAAGCCTGCGGTATTGGATTACCTGAGCAAGGAGTTGGGCTTGAAGCCCATAACCACTCCCAAAGAGGACCTCGCAGCCATATTGGGAGCATAGAATTTAATGGGGCGAGCCTCTCTTTGGACTCGTCCCATTAGCGGTGATTATAGCTGAACAAAAGGGGTGTTCGTCATGGAAGATGACATCAAAGGGAAGGTTTTTAAGCTCGAAGACCTGGTCGGGTTCCAAGAAGAGTCCATCGTGAGTAGAACCATTGTAGATAGGCCCGAAGGGACAATTACGCTGTTCGCTTTCGACGAAGGACAGGCCTTGAGTGAGCACAGTGCTCCCTATGATGCGCTTGTGACGGTCGTAGAAGGGAAGCTCGAGGTCAGGCTCGGCGGCAAGCTAAACGAAATGCACGCCGGCGAGTCCATAATCATGCCAGCCGGCGTACCCCATGCCCTGCGGGCGCTATCGCAGGTGAAGATGCTCCTTATGATGGTTCGTGGAAGTTAGCGATACACCTTGCCTTGCGCCGCGAGAGGTTGTGATATCATTTTAGTTGTCATGTTGTTTGGGCATGGTCGATGACTGACTTTGGGGTGATAAGATGGCAGACATGAGCGTTTGGTCCCGCATCGTGAGAGAATACGACATCCGCGGCATAGTGGGGGAGGATCTTACCCCTCAAGTGGCTTATTGCCTGGGCCTTGGGTACGCAGCTTACATGGAAGGACAGGGCTTCGATGAAGGGCGCATTGCCGTAGGACATGACGGGCGCATCTCTTCGCCGTCGCTGGCGTTGGCTTTATCGTGCGGCTTGGCCGACGGCGGCCTGTCCCCTCTTCTATTGGGAATGGTACCGACCCCGATTGTCTATTACGCCACCCACGTTTTAGACGTGATCGGGGGCATCGCCGTTACGGGAAGCCATAACCCACCCGAGTACAACGGCTTTAAGGTCTGCGCCGGGACGCAAACGCTATGGGGTGAAAGCTTGAAAGAGATAGGCAAGGCGGCTGCATTGGCTATGACAAAACGTCCCATCCCAGGCAGCGAGGCGCTTAAAGATAGGGATTTTGAGCGCGTGGATGTTATGGGTCGCTACATACAAGATGTCTTATCGCGCGTAGACGCAAAAAGCATCCGTCTTGTCAGCCCAAAAGTCATCATCGACGGCGGCAACGGCGTCGCCGGTCCAGTCGCGAAGAAGATCCTCGACGGATTGGGTTGTAATGTGAAGGGGCTTTATATAGAGCCTGACGGAAATTTCCCTAACCACCATCCAGATCCGACGATAGAGGAAACGCTGAAGGACCTCAAAAGGGAGGTAACCAGCTCTGGCGCCAACTTCGGGATCGCTTTCGATGGCGACGGGGACAGAATAGGCGCCGTCGACGAATCGGGAAACGTCGTATGGGGAGATAAGCTCCTCGTAGTTTACGCTCGCCAGATCCTAAAAGAACATCCAGGTGCGACGATCATAGGCGACGTCAAGTGTTCGTCCGTGACCTTTAAGGCTATCGAGGCTGCCGGCGGTGAGGCGGTCATGTGGAAGGCCGGGCATTCGCTCGTCAAGGCCAAGCTAAGGGAGACAGGGGCTCTAATGGCCGCCGAGATGAGCGGTCATGTATTTTTCGCTGATCGCTATTGGGGTTTTGACGACGCCACATACGCAGCCGCACGGTTGG
>CAYTKB010000015.1:12060-15115 GCA_964438265.1 uncultured Acetomicrobium sp.
TGGCGGAGGTTTACTCCAAGGCTAAGCTTGACGATCCGAAGGTGAAGTTTTCAGATCTCTTGGCAGATTTGCCCCGCACTTTCGCTACGCCGGAGGTCAGAATTCCATGGCCCGATGGGGAGAAGTTTTCAGTGGTGGAGCGCCTCGCTCAGAAGATAAAGGCGTGGCCCGATGTGAACGAGGTCATCACTATAGACGGTGTGCGGGCTCATCTGAAGGATGGCTGGGTTTTGGTGCGCGCCTCAAACACGCAACCCGCATTGGTCTTGAGATGCGAGTCTTGTGTCTCCCAGGCGCACCTGGAAGAGCTGAGGGAAAGGCTTCAAGCGCTCTTGGCAGAATTGCAGCCGGCATAAATCTGGCGCTTTTTAGGGTGAGGGAACGAACTTTAAGGTCAAAAAAACGATCTCGGGCACAGAGCCAAGGCGCGTTGGAGGTCCCCACGTGCCGAATCCGCACGATATGTAATATATAGTATTACCTTTTTGCAATAGCCCCCACGATTTCTCGAAGATGAGCGATGTAATGAGATTAAAAGGGAAGAGCTGACCGTTGTGGGTGTGCCCAGATATTTGCATGGTTATGCCCGCCTCTTCGGCTTCGCTCAGCTCAAGGGGCGTGTGGTCAAGGGCAAATGTAGGAAGCGGCGGAACTTCGCGCAGAAGTTCTTTTAGGGGAAGACGGCTGTCGCCGAAGGAACTGCCGCGTATGTCGTTTCGGCCGACGAGCAGGATGGCGTCGCCCACCACCACTGCCTCGTCGCGCAATAATTTCACGCCTCCCCGCCTCAAGTAATCTGACACTTCATCGACGCCGGCGTAGTATTCATGGTTGCCAGTCACGGCATAGACCCCGTAGGGAGCTTCAAGGCGGGAGAACTCTTCGGCCAGTTTCTCCTCTTCGGCTTGATAGACGCTCTCATCTACGATGTCTCCTGCCAGCCAAACCGCGTGCGGTTTTAAGGAGTTTACTGTGTCGACCAGCTCTTTTATGCGAGAGTTGTGCATGAAGCAACCCACATGTATGTCAGAGATCGCCGCTATGCGCATATCCTCTCTAACAGTGCCTCCTTGGCTGGGCATAGAGAGTTCGATTTTCGTGATCTGGATCCTTCTGGCGTTTAGACCTGCTACCACTACGAGCGCGATGATCGCTATGCTGCCGATGGCCCAAATCCTTCCCCTTGAAGCTGTTGATAGCGGAGGCAGGGCGGCGAAGAGATAGCTCAAAAGCCTGTAGATATCGACAGCCAAACAGAGGAGGATGGCATAGACCATGAAAGCCATATAATAATAGCCGACCCATATCATGCTCCACGTAAAGGTGTTTTTGACGATGTAAGCTTCCAATAGCCTGCCGGTTGGGTAGGAAATCGCCGTGATGGCCCAGAACAGTAATAACAAGAAAACTCCCGGTGAACTTGCTGCTGCCTTCAGATGGGAGAAGATATAGTAATTTGCCGCAGCGTAAGAAGAAAATGCCGCGAAGAGCAGCGTCGCGATGAGCCTCGTCTCCACAAAATCCCTCCCTTTAAAGAAGCCTCAAAAGACCGTTAGATATACACTTGGGCCTCTTCAGATTTACGGCTTACACGATGTTGGGGATTTTATTTCGCCTCTGCCGGGGCAAATTTCTGGACAGTTTGGCGAACGTGCTGCAAGCGACGGTCTGTGGGCGGGTGCGAGTTAAAACCATTGGGAGAAGTGGTATAGCCGGCCTCCTTCATCTTCTCCAGAGCGCGCACCAATCCCCACGGGTCATAGCCAGCCTTGGCGGCGAGCTCGATGCCGTAATCGTCCGCCTCCACCTCTTGCTCCCTGCTGAAGCCCGCTTCCGCGAGGGCCAAACCGAGTTCCACCGGGTCTATGCCGGGACTCCCCTTATAGCCTATAGCCCTGAAGATGAGGCTGTATAGCACCCCTCGCCCCACGGTCGAGCCGTAGTGGTTGAGTTTTATGTGGCCTAACTCATGGGCCAAAACGCCGGCGAGCTCATCCTCGCTATCGAGAAGATCCAACATCCCAGTAGTCACGGATACCGAATACGATCCCACAGAGAAGGAAACCCACGCATTGGGCTCCTTCTGTTTCACGATGCTGATTGGCCCAGGCTTTTCTAAGTTGGCGGCCTTTGCGAGGCGCTGCCACACCTCTGGCACGGCGGAGGCAGGAAGCGCCGCGTAAGTTTCGATCGGCAACAGGAGCAGGAGGAATATAGCCACAACAAGCGACGTTCTCTTGGCTCTCATCTTTACCACCTCCTGCAAAAGCCTTCGTCGAGATCTGGCAGATGCCATACCTCTCCTCATAAATAGGATAATAAATCTGCTGAAAATTTCAAGATAGCTGGAAAAAATTCAGCATTATTACGGGTTTACCACTTCTCCTGTCACTTTAACCTTCATGTTCGGTGCCAGTGTGCTGCAGACTCACATAAAAATATGGTTAGGGAACCTCTGCAGGGGTTCGCAGGTTGCCATAATGACGTATGGCTTCGGTGGCTCGAAAGTAGCGTGAGCATTGCGCTGGTATAGGTGATTAGTCTATAGAAAATGCCAACAAGCTACTTTGCGCCCAAAGGAGACATTCTCAAAGGGTGGCGAGACATCACATTTGTCAAAGCTTTCGGGGCAGAAAGGCAAAAAAGGACAACTTCCTTCTTTTTTGGGCGCGCCTCGTCGCCGCGCGGCTGCCTCTAACGGTTTGCCGAGGCGTGGCAGGGCGGAGGCGAGCGCTTTTGTGTAAGGGTGCATCGGATTTTCTATGATGGCATTACTGGGTCCTTCCTCGCATGGGTTCCCTTGGAAGAGGACCAAACCCCTCTCAGTTATTGCCTTAGCTAAGAGGAGATCGTGAGTTACGAACAAGAGGGCCATCCTTTTTTTTATTCTTCTCTTTAACACCTCGAGAACATCCCACCTCGTAGAAGCATCCTGCATAGAAGTGGGCTCGTCCGCCAGGAGCAGTTCGGGCTCGAGCACAAGGGCCCTGGCGATGGCCACCCTCTGACGCTGTCCCCCCGAAAGGCCATCGCGGAGGGAACTTTTGAACATATC
>CAYTKB010000015.1:15125-21551 GCA_964438265.1 uncultured Acetomicrobium sp.
TTTCTTTCGCTTCTTTCGTTGAACCGTGGACAAGCTGCCACACTTCAGCTACTGCATCTTCTACGCTCAAAGTGGGTGGCAGAGAGCTGTATGGATCCTGAGCTACATAACCGCAACGACGGCGCACGCTCCTTCGCTTTGCCGCTTCGACTGAATAGAGGTCAGTGTCAAATAGCAGGGCCTCACCTTCGCTGGATGCTACCAATCCGAGAAGCGCCCTCAGCAGCGTAGTTTTGCCGCTTCCTGATTCGCCTATTATGGCAAGGCTTCCACCTAAGGGCAGAACGAAATCGATACCGTGCAGCGCCCACGTTGCCTCTTTCCCTTTGCCGAAGAACACGCGGAGGTTTTTCACGCAAGCGGCGTTCATGATCCGACCTCCAATTTTTTTAGTGCAGCTATCAGCACTTTTGTGTGGCGGTGCCGTGGGCTCTCTATGAGCTCAAGCGGCTCTCCTTGTTCCACAATTGTACCGTCGTGCATAACGGCGATCCTGTCGCTCAATCCGGAGGCCAGCGGCAGATCGTGCGTGACGAGGAGAAGCCCCATGTTTCTTTCTCTCACCAGGCGAAGCAGGAGTTTTGTGATTTCCGCTTGCACGATTACGTCGAGAGCAGTCGTCGGCTCGTCCGCCAGGAGATAATTCGGATTACAGGCCAAGGCCATCGCTATTGCAGCACGCTGTCTTTGTCCTCCTGAGAGTTGGTGGGGATAGCGGGATGAGAAATTGGCGGAGAGTTCGACTTCTTCCAACAGCGATGCCGCCTTTCTCTTGGCATCAACCTTGTTGAGGCCAAGGTGCACCTCCATGGGTTCCGCTATTTGGGAGCCTATCGTTATGACCGGCGTGAGAGCGTTCATGGAACCCTGGGGCACCAGCGAGATCTTGCGCCAGCGCAGTTTACGGAATTCCTCATCGGATAATCCTAAAGCGTTTTTGTCATCTAAAAAAACTTGCCCGGAGATGCTTGTTCCGTAGGGGAGGAGGCGTAACAGAGCGAGGAGCAGCGTGCTTTTGCCGCTTCCCGATTCCCCCACGACGGAGACAACTTCGCCTCGGCGAACATCCAGGCTCACGCCGCGCAGGGCTTCGACGGATCGCTTTTCTCCATGATAGGCGACGCAAAGGTCTTTTATCGAAATCATAACACTTTCCTCCTGAGCCGCGGGTCCAGAATTTCCTCGAGGTGCCGGCCGAGGTCTAAAAAGACGAGACACAACCCTGCTATGCCAAATCCGGGAGGCAGGATGAGCCACCATGCGCCGCTTGTAAAGGCTCCAAATGAGTGGGCCTCGTGAAGCATTCTTCCCCACGATACGAGCCGCGGATCAGAGAGCCCCAAAAAAGACAGGCCGGCCTCCGCCAAGACCGCTCCCGGTACTCCCAGGGCGATGTTGGCCAGGAGCAATGGCAGCGCTTCCGGCAAGAGATGGCGCCACAATATATAAGAAGAGGGAGCACCGAGGGCGCGCAGGCCCTCTACGAAGGTAGCCTCTCTCAGGCTTAACGTCATAGATCTCACGGTGCGAGCGGTGGACATCCATGAGAAGGCTGAAAGTATCAAGATGAGATTGAACAGTCCTTTGCCCCACAATCCGGCCAGCACTATCATGATGGGAAGGGTTGGTATGGATAAGAGCACATCGACCGCCCTCATTATAATGGCGTCGATGATCCCACCGAAGTAACCGCTCGAAAGTCCGAAGGCGAGCCCCAGCGCTGTAGCTATAAACGTGGCCGAAAGCCCTACCAGAAGCGACACCCTGATGCCCAATACGAAGAGGTGAAAGACGTCACGCCCTCTCTGGTCTGTCCCCAAAAGCCCCCATCGGTTTCCAGGAACCTGGAGCGCCAACGAAACCTCATCTGGCGGTTTGCTGCTCTCGAGGCGCAATGCATACTCTCCGGGGGCGGGAAAGAGATGAAGCATGGGGTTTTGGAAGGGAGAAAGCCCAAGTGCAAGCTTGAAAGACATATCCCTGGCGTCGAGATCTATCCGATTTTCTGCCTTTTCAGAAGCGTCGTAGAGCACTATCGTTTCCTTAGGCGTCTCCCACACGATGTGCGCAACCCCGGGAGGCGCCTCAAAGTGTATTGTGCCTTTCAAAGAAAAGCGCAGCGGCGGCTCGTATTCCCAAAGGAAACGCCTTTCGAGGTGTTCCTTTGTTATCGTCAAGTGCAGACTGGGAGGGGCATCCTTGGCAAGCCATATCGGCTTTACGAAGGGGGGCGCCACCGCCTCCTCTGGCGACGTCTTAAAGAGATGTGGTCCGATTGCAGCGAGGATTACGCCGAGCGCCAGGGCCCAAAAGCTCCACCTGTGTAATAGCCTCATCGCTCCATCTTCCTCTCAAGGCCTATACGGGGATCGACAAGGCCGTAGGCGAGGTCGGCCAGGAGGTTAGAGATCACCGTGAGCAGTGCCAATAAAAAGAAGGCGGCGCCTGCGGCTGGATAATCTTGCCCCGTCACGGATTCGAGTAGAAACCGTCCCACGCCGTGAAGAGAGAAGACCGTCTCCGTTATCACGGCTCCCGACACTACTCCGGGCAGCGACAGGAAAATTATCGTGACTATGGGTGGCAATACGGAGCGAAAGGCATGGCGCCACAGGATCAATCTTTGTGGCAACCCCTTGGCTCTCGCCAAAAATACGAAGTCCTCGCCCAAGACCTTCACCATGAGGTTTCTGACGTATAAAGCCCAGGAGCCGAAGCCCAAGATGACGAGTGAAGAAACAGGTAGGACCATGTGCCAGATGTAGTCGATCATTGTGGGCCAGCCCAGAGGCGGTGGAGGAATAGAAACACTTCCCCTCAAAGGGAATATCGGTATGGCAAAGGCGAAGAGCAGCAACATCACGAGCTGTATGAAAAACGAAGGGAAGGAAAAGGATATCGCCCCCGCCCAGAGCACTAGCCTCTCAATAAACCCTCCGCGCTTTGCCGCTGCGATCACGCCGAGGTATATCCCCAACAGGGCTGAAATGGCCATTGCCGAGCCGAGCAGGATGAGCGTGTTGGGGAGGCGGCTTCTTATTTCATCCCATACGGGCCTCTGACTCAAAAACGAGACGCCGAAGTTAAACGTGAGCATCTGCTTGACGTAGAGCAGAAATTGCTCGCCCATAGGGCGATCCAGGCCGAAGAGGGCCGCCAACTCCTCCTTGGCTTGGGGAGAAAAGCGAGGGTCGATGATCGCGCTCACCGGGTCTCCCGGGAGTATGCGGAAAAGAAAGAAGTTCAATACCAGCACGACGGCGAGGACCAAAAGCGATGAGGCGATTCTGCGACCCCAATATGCCTTCAACGCTATCACCTCGGTGCGAGCCAAAATAGGTCGTTTCGGACCAGGCGGACATACTCGCCTTGGCGATATTCGCTAAAAGTGAACGGGCCCGTTCCAACCAACATGGTGAGGTTTCTTTTTTGCGGGTGGATCATCCTGCTGGGTTGCCATATCTGCCAATTCTCCAATGAGGCGAGCTGCCATGCAGGAAGGATCGGGAGCCCGCCGATCTGGTGAAGGTGCCAGTAGCTCGTGTTCTTCATTGTGATAGTTATTTCATGGTCACCCTTGACGGCTACTGTGTCGACATCGCTCACAGCATCCCAGAAGCGTGGCACGCGGTGCTCTTTCAAGAAGGAGATCGTCGCCACTACGTCTTTGGCCGTAAGGGGTTTATCGTCTTGCCAGAGCACGTCGTCTCTCAAGAGAAACGATAGGCGCGTCACCTGCTCATCGCCTGAAGGAACGGTTTCTACTTTCCACTCTCTGGCGAGCCAAGGAAGGTCTTTTAGCGTCTCTGGGTCTGAGGTTAAGAGCGTGTCGTATATGAGGCCCAAGACTTGCCAATCGTAAGCGGAGCTCGCGGTGAACGGGTTTAGGTTGCGCGGTTCTTCCGGCAAGCACCAATAGAAAGGACGCATCTTTCCCTCTGGCTCCATAGCAAGCAAGCTCCAAACGTTATCGGCCGTAGCAATTTCGGTGGTTATTGCTCCTTTCCACTCTTTGCGCAAAGCCGTCACGAAGTAGCGGGAGTAGATGGGAACCATTGGGACTTTCTCCAGCAGAAGCCCTTGGGCGCGTCTGGCAGCGGACTTGGCATCTTCTTCGTTTGGAGCCCACCGCAACGCCTCAAGGGCGGTATCTAACTCGTCGTCATGGATGCCGCAGATATTATAGCCGCCCTTTACATCCATAGAGGAATGAAAGAAGGCGTAGAGGCTGTCAGGGTCGCGAGAGAGCTGCCACGCTAATACATATGAGTCAAAGGCGTGCTCGTCGAGTCTGGCTATGAGCGTGGAAAAATCCACGGGCTCTACCTCTATGGGTAAACCCAACTCCCTCAATGAGGTGGCAATTCGCTGTGCCAGCTCGGCCGTCGTGGGAGCCACCTGGGCTGTGGGGGAGAGGATCTTCATGGGTTTGAGCGGCATATCTTCGTCTGGAGGAACGAGGAGGCCATTGCTGTATCGCCATCCCGCTTCCTGCAAAGTCCTGCGGGCGCCTTCCAAATCATAGGGCGGCGTTTCAAGGTCTCCGGCGCAGTAAGGTGAAGCCGGCGGCAAAAACGTGGAGAGAGGCGCGGAGTAACCGGAAAATATGTCTCTGACAAGTTGATTTCTGGGAATGGCCTGCCATATCGCCCGGCGCAGTTCAACTTTGTCCCAGGGGGCCTTCCTAATGTTGAAGCCTAAGAAGAAGGCGTGAAAGCCTTGAGCGATAGAAAGGGAAAGCTCCTCATTGGAGGCAAGGCGCTCGATGTCGACGGGGCGCGTGATGTCTGAAAGCAAGTCTATCTGCCCCTTTTCCAGCGCCAACAGTTGAGCGTCTGGGTCTCTGATGATGACCAAATATAGCTCTTCTATCTTTGGCCCGCGGATCGCGCCTACGTCCACTCCGCATGCTGCCGCCACAAAAATCGCAATGCTGCACACTGCGAGGACGACGCTTCTTAGAAACCGCTTAGCGAACATATGATCCCTCTCCCTCTTGAAGGTCATGTTATTTGAAGACAGCCTTTATATAATAGCAAACGCATAGGCGCAACTCTTTCTCTCAAGTGTTTTTGTGGTTTTAAGCCTTCATCGGAAGGCGTTGACATTATTCGATGATGCATGGGCGTGAAGCACGACGAGGTGACCGCGCGTGGAACGCAAAGTCGTATGCACCAAATTCTGGCAGATTGTGGAGATCTTGAAAAGCCTCGATGTGCCTGACGGCGTGTGCATAATCCCTATAGGTGCTCAAGGGTCCGGCAAGAGCACGCTCGGGCGGAGGCTCAAAATCGCCTTGGGCGATGTCGATGTGATATCGCCCGATGTCATACGTATGAGGCTTTATAAGAAGGCCCATCCTGAAGAAGAGCGGGTCGACTACGGAAAAGTCTGGAATTGGCTGACTGAGACGAACAAACACGAATTGGTGAGGAAGATAGCCAAGGAGAGGTTCGCAAAGAGCGTCGCCCGCTTCGTCTATATAGACCAAATGAACCTGACGCGCAGAAGCCGCCGCCCCTTTCTTTTGACTGACAGGTCCAAGGTCGCCATATACTTTCGTCTCAGTGAAGAGACCCTACTCGAGCGGCACAGGCGGCGTTCTGACAAAGCGGCTCATATACCGGAGACGGCCGTTTTGGTCAATCACAGGAAGGCGGAAGAACCGACAGAAGAGGAAGGCTTTGACCTCATCATCAATTATTACGTGGACGATCACAAAAGGCCCCGTCTCTCAAAGTGTTATACTGTCAAAAAGGGGGTGTCAGACGTGCAAAAGTCTATTGAGATCCTGGAGTTCGCCATGAAGATGGAACTTGAGGCCAGAGACTTCTACAGAGAGAGCGGAGATAGGGTGGCGAGAGACGATGTGAGGCGCCTCCTCTCCCGCTTGGCAAAGTGGGAGGAATCTCACCATCGCTTCTTAGAAGAGCAGAGGGATCGCCTAAAAAGCGGCGCAGGGTGGGATGCCAGTGCCATTCTTTTGGACGCGAGTGAGGCCCGAGATATCTTAGAGCGGCCGTGGAAGGGTAGGGGAGTCGAACCGCCCCTGAGCGAGGAGGCCTCGGACTTCAGCATAATCCGCATGGCTTTGGGGATGGAGACAGATTTTCGAAACTTCTATCTGAAAGCGGCTGCCAATGCGGATGATCCGGATGGAAAAGCGGTCTTGACGAAGCTCGCCGATTGGGAGGGCGAACATCAAAAGATCATTGACGAGCAATATCGCCAGTTGCACCAAGATTTTATGGCTCAGATGGGCTTCGCCCCCTTCTAACCCGGGATCAGGTCTTTACTTTTTGTGTTTTTGTGCTGAAGTCGAAGTTGATCCTCTTGGCCCTAGTGGCATTTTTAGGCTAAAATAGATTTTGTCGCGCCGCCGATGCGAATCAAACCTCATTTATCAAATATCTTGGAGGGGGGAAT
>CAYTKB010000016.1:0-7915 GCA_964438265.1 uncultured Acetomicrobium sp.
CTCTTCTACCTCTTTTTGCACATCCGCCTCGGAAAGGCCGGATTTCTCTCCCCTTTCTCTAAATTGATCCAGTATCCGGGACACTTCCGCTATTTTTGCCTTCTCGGCTGAGGCCTTTAGCTCGTTGTATCTGGCGTAACTGAGGAGAACCCCTTTGGGTTCCGAGCGCGAAGAAATGATCAGCACTTCGCCCTTTTCCGCTTCCTTCAGGTACTCGCCGAGTTTTGGCCTTACCTTGTTTATGCCTACCACTTTCTCCATAATTCAGCCACCACCCCGAATCTTATTTTTAAAGTGAACTTCAAGATGTATTTTAACATATATTTTTACTGTAATCAATGCATCCTTAACCTCACGACATTCTGGGTATTGACAAAATAGATTGCATCATTATATACTACTCACATGATGAGTAGCAATTTTATTGTAGGAGGATAACTATGGAACTTTTTACAGATAAAAAGGCGCTATCGATATTGGAGATAATCGCAAATGGGAGCGAACCCATAGGGTCGTGGAACCTGGTTGAGCTGCTTGAGAAAAAGGGCATGTCTGTCAGCCCTGCCACTATAGGTCGCATGCTGAATCGGCTGGAAAAACTTGGCTACTTGAGGAAAGAAAAGTTAAAGGGCAGAGTCATTACGCCCCAGGGGATAGAGGCCATACGCATCGCTAAGGAACTACAACGGAGAAAGCGTTATCAGGATGAGCTCAACAGGCTTATAGATACCGAAACGCTGGAAGACTTCCTCATGGTCCTCGAGGCCAGAAAGGTCGTAGAAAGCGCCACAGCTCGCCTGGCAGCTCAAAACATCACGGAGAGCGAGCTTTCAAAATTAGAGGAGATTCTAAGCCAGCAAAGGGCGCTTCACGAGCGCAGCGAAAGCGTAACAGATACGGACATAGCTTTCCACCGTGCCATAGCTTCGGCTTCCCGCAATAAGGTTCTGGACAATATTTATAAAATTATCTCGCTATCTGGACAACAATCAGAGTTATTTGAATACATCCGAAGTCAAGTTGGTGCTCCTTATATGACTTCCCACCTACAGATTTTTGATGCCTTGAAGAAACGTGACCCCAAAGAAGCAGAAGCGAGCATGATCCGCCATATGGACAGCCTCATAGAGGATGTAAGGGCATATTGGCATCTCTATTATCCTGAAGCAAAGTAAGAATACGGGAAAAGGTGGGCGCTGGGTTTGTATGAGTAGAGAAGATGAGTATGACGCCATAGTCATAGGAGCTGGCATAATAGGCCTTTCCTGCGCTTATTATCTCACTAAGACCGGAAAGCGTGTGCTTGTCTTGGAGCGCAACTACGTAGGGAGCGGCACCTCTGGGGCATGTGACGAGATGATCCTTCTTCAGTCCAAGGCACCAGGACTTTCCCTCGAGATGGCCTTTGTGAGCCTGGATATTTATCGCTCCCTACAGGCGGAGCTGGGGGAGGATTTAGAATTCGAGACGCGAGGTGGCATGATAATCATCGAGAAGGCGGAACATCTGCCTATAATGAAGGACTTCGTGGCAAAGCAGAAATCCTTCGGCCTGAATGTGGAAATTTTGAGTAAAAAAGAGACTAAGGCCAAGCAGCCTTTTGTTAGCGACTCCGTGGTAACCTCCACTTATAGCCCTGATGATTCTCAGGTCAATCCGCTGCGCGTCATGTTCGCTTTGTTGCGAGCGGGCACCAGGGTCGGCATGGCCTTCAAGAGAAGTTCGGAGGTGACATCCGTCGCCAGGACTGTGTGTGGCAGTTGGGAGGTGGCGACCGCAGAGGGTCATGTGTACTCCTCTGGCGTGGTGGTAAATGCTGCTGGCGTTTGGGCTCCTCGCATAGCCTCTTTAGTGGACCTTCCCTTGCCCATAGAACCGAAAAGAGGGCAAATCGTCGTCACAGAACCCATACATCCCTTCGCAGAGACAAACGTCTGGGACTCCGAGTATATCGTCTCCAAGCTGATACCCAACCTCCCGAGGGATGAGCGCGCTGAAAGGTTGGGACTTGGTTTTGCCTTGTCGAGGACTTGTAACGGCAATTATCTTATAGGCAGCACGAGGGAGTATGTCGGCTTTGACAAGGATACGACCCATGAAGCCATAGAGGCCATATCGGCCAAAGCTGTTTCGCTCTTTCCGGCGCTCGCAAATGTGCGCATCATTAGGAGTTTCTCCGGTTTGAGGCCGGCGTGCAGGGATGGGAAGTGCGTTCTTGGGGAGGACCCCCAAAACCCTGGTTTTTTCGTCGCGGCCGGTCACGAGGGGGACGGCATCGCTCTGGCGCCAGTAACGGGGAAATTGCTGGCCGATTTGGTCTGTGGGCGCAAGGCCGAGCTGGATATTGCGGAATTGAGCCCGGCGCGATTTCGCAAGGCTGAGGCAATGACGAGGCACTTAAACTGAGAGTCTGTCGAAAATGAAGGGAGTGGGGATTTTGAAGGAGTGGGGAAGACTCGTCACTGCGATGGTGACGCCGTTCGATGAGCATCTCAATGTGAATTATGAGCAAGCTGCGTTCTTGGCGAAGAGGTTGGTCAATGAGGGGACGACGGCCATTTTGGTCTCCGGCACCACCGGGGAATCTCCGACCCTTTCGGCTGAGGAAAAATGCGAGCTGTTTCGGATTGTAAAGAAGGCGGTGAGTGTTCCGGTCATCGCCGGAGTGGGAACTAACAGCACAAAAGCATCCGTAGAGATGGGCATGATGGCTAAGTCATGCGGCGTGGATGGGATCTTGGCTGTTGTGCCCTACTACAACAAACCCCCTCAAGAAGCTTTATTCAGACATTTCAAGGTGATTGCCGAAGAGGTGGGTTTGCCCATGATGCTCTATAACGTGCCGAGCAGGACGAGCTGCAATTTGGAGGCCTCCACGACAATTGCCCTTTCTAAAGTGCCTCACGTAGTGGCCGTCAAAGAGGCCAGCGGCAACTTGGATCAAGTCGCCAAGATTATAAAGGAGGCGAATGTGGATTTCTTCGTCTATTCCGGCGACGACTCTCTTACCCTGCCCATCTTGGCGATCGGTGGCTATGGCGTAGTCAGCACATCTTCTAACGTAGCGAGCGCTCAAATGAGGGAGATGGTAGACGCCTTTGTTGGAGGGGATGTAGAAAAAGCTTCGAAGCTTCATCTCGAGCTTTTTGGCCTTATGAAAGCCCTCTTCGTGACGACAAACCCAATACCGGTGAAGGCAGCTCTGAATATGCTCGGCTTTGCTGTAGGTGGTTTGAGGCTTCCTCTAATGGAGGCGAACCCGGAGGTCAAGGAGGTGGTTAAAGGGGCCCTGGTCGAGTTGGAGCTTTTGGAGTAGGTCTTGTGTCAATTAAAAGTTAATCAAGAAGAGGGGGGAAGTGCGATGAGGAAGTGCATCAAGGATTTGGCTGCGATCGTAATTGTCTGTTGTGCCTGTTTATGGGCGTTGCCGACTTTTGCGGCGGAGGAGTTAAAACCGACAACGCTCACGTGGATTGCTGGCGGCGTGGGTGGTGGTTGGTATACTCAAGCTGGCGGCATAGCGCGCCTAATCAACGAGAAAGAGCCGAAGATAGCCATAAAAGTCATCCCCGGCGGCGGTGTCGTAAATCCGGTAAGAGTATCGAGCGGCGAATGTGAGTTGGGCTGGGGTGTTCCATGGGTAGACAAAATGGCCTACAACGGCATACCGCCTGTTTATAAAGAATCTTATCCTAACATAAGAGCCATCGGAGGTATTTTTGGGATTTCTTACCTGCACTTCGTAGCTGCCAAAGAAACTGGGGTAAAGAGCGTCGAAGATTTATCTCAGATGGTTAAAAGCGGCAAGGCCGTAAAAATAGCTGCTCCCATGAAAGGCACTTCTGATCTCGTGCTTACGGAGTTCATCTTGAGCTTTTACGGCATTTCTCTGAAGGATATAGAGGGGGCTGGCGGCAAAGTCTTTAATGCCGTATACGCCGACATGGTAAGCCTTTATCAGGACCATCACGTAGATTTCGTCGCAACTTACCTGGCTCTCCCAGCTGCCGCCATAACGGAGATGTCTTTTTCCAGAGATACGACGCTATTGCCTGTATCAGAAGAGTGCGTGGACGAGCTTAGCAAAAAACTCGGAACAATATCGAGAGAATCTGGCAAATGTATAATTCCGGCAGGCACTTATAAAGGTCAGAACGCTGACGTTCTGGCTGTGGCAGGCGGCAACGAAATAATTGCAAACAAAGATCTGTCCGACCTTGTGGTTTATATCATTACCAAGATTATTTGCGAAAACGTAGAACAAGTCCATGCCATCCATGAGCCGCTCAAAACGTTTCTTCCTGAAAGAGGCTGGAAGGACGTGGCAATCCCTCTTCATCCAGGTGCTGAAAAGCACTATAGAGAAGCTGGCTATATGAAGTGAGGGAGGTGTTACTGGTAGATGAGACGACTTGAGGGATGGCGAAGATGGGTAGTGGGCGGCTGGCTTGTAGCCGCCGCCCTTTTCCAGCTTTACACCGCCGCTACTGGTATTATGCAGCCGCGCGTGCAACGGGGGATTCATCTATTCTTCCTTTTGCCCGTGGCGTTCCTTCTGTATCCCGCCACGAAGAAATCGCCCAAAGACAGGTTCACAGCTTTAGATATTCTCTTGGCGGTTCTTTCTGCAATTCCGCCGATTTATCTCATAGTTGCAAATGAGGCCCTCAACATGAGGTTTGAGTTCGTGGATCCTGTGACGTCGTTCGAGCTCTTTTTGGGAATCCTCAACATCCTCATACTCTTAGAAGCCATAAGGCGCGCAGTGGTACCAGCTATGGCGATCTTAGTGGGAGCCTTCGTGGTTTATCTGTATGCGGCGCCACACCTCCCTAGCATCTTCTACGGCAAACCCATGGCACTATCCAGGATTGTTGAGATGCAATACCTTATCACCGATGCTGGCATATATGGCGCTATTACTGGGGTGTCTGCTACCTTCGTCGCCCTTTTTGTTATCCTCGGAGCTTTTCTTGAGACTACCAAGATGGGGGAATTCTTCACCAAGGTGGCTTCTCGGGTGGCTGGCACAAGCCCAGGTGGACCTGCTCAAATAGCCGTCATAAGCAGTGGCCTCTTCGGCAGTATAAGCGGCGTAGGTGCAGCCAACGTGTATGCCACTGGCACATTCACCATACCGATGATGAAGAGGATCGGATATAGGCCGCAATTCGCCGGAGCAGTTGAGGCTGTGGCCTCCACGGGAGGGCTGATTATGCCCCCTGTGATGGGAGCCGGGGCCTTTGTCATGTCAGAGTTGACGGGCATCTCTTATATAAAGATATGCGCCGCTGCGCTGTTAGGGGCGGTTTTTTATTATATGACTTTGAGCCTGACCGTTCGTTTTGTGGCCTTAAAGCACAATCTCAGAGGGATACCTCCGGAGGAGGTGCCTTCATGGAAAGAGATCGTGTGCGATGCCTATCTTTTGCTCCCCGCCATTGGGCTGGTCTATTTCTTAGTTAAGGGTTATTCGCCTTTTATGGCCGCCTTTTATGCTATATTGCTCGCTTTGGGCGTAAGTTTCTTCAGGAAAGAAACGACGATGACGCCTAAAAAGCTGCTTTCCGCCTTGGAATTGGGCGGCAGGAATATGATAATGATAGCTATAGCCTGTGCAGGAGCGGGAATGGTGGTGAGCATCGTTACCCACACGGGCTTGGGCTTAGGGATAGCTTCGGTGATCACCAGCTGGTCTGGGGGAATGCTTTTGCCGGCTCTGCTTTTGATTATGGCGACTTGCATAATCTTGGGGATGGGGCTTCCCTGCACGCCGGCCTACATTATAGCCATCACCATAGGTGGGCCCGCCCTCTTGGCCATGGGTATGGATGTGTTGAGCGCTCACCTCTTCGTATTTTACTTCGCCATATTGGCGGAAGTGACCCCTCCTGTCTGCATCGTCGCTTATTGCGGAGCTGCCATTGCCGGTTCCGATCCGATGAAGACCGGTTTTGAAGCGCTTAAGCTCGCTATTGTGGGTTTTATAGTCCCTTATATCTTCATGTATAACAAGGCACTCCTCCTAAAGGGCTCCGTGTGGGAGATTTTAACCCTCATAATACTCCTTGGCGCTGCCTGTGCGCTTCTGGCAAGCGGTATAGCCGGTTATTTTTTCAAAAAACTTGGGCCCTTACGAAGGGCTTTGGTCTTTGTGATGTCTGGCATATTGATAGCCTTTTTGGTTAATCCAGGTGCACCAGCTGAAATAGCGGCAATCGGTGTGGTGCTTTTGCTGGCGTTTTACGCGATTTTGAGGCATTTCGTCATCAAAAAGGCAGCGGGTGGCCACGCCTCCCAAGACGCCGCGGAAAGTTGAGAGGGGAAGAAGCTTCGTGGTGATTGTAAAAGGCGCAAGGGCGTATATGGATTTAGAATGGGGATCATTATGCTTGAAACGCATTTCCCCAGGATTCCAGGGGATGTGGGGAATGCTTCCACGTGGGGCTTCCCTGTCATATATAAGATCGTTAAGGGGGCTTCTCCTCGTAGGGTCGTAAACAAGGGAGATATAAGCCTTCTTGAACCCTTCATTGATGCTGCTAAAGAGCTTGAGATAGAAGGAGCCCGCGCCATCACCACTTCTTGCGGCTTCTTGGCGATGTTTCAAAAGGAGATGGCAGCGGCGGTGAACATTCCGCTCTTTACCTCTTCTTTGATAATGGTGCCACTGGTGTATAGAACGCTCAAGCCCGATCAGAAGGTGGGAATACTCACGGTGAATAGCGAAGCGCTGACTCAGAGACATCTTGAAGGGGTAGGGGCTGATGGCGTTCCTATAGCCCTTGCTGGCCTCCAAGGCGGACATTTCAGCTCAGTCGTATTGGGAGACCGCGTGGAAATAGATGTAGATAAGACGCGGCAGGAACACGTAGAGGCTGCAGAGAGGCTTGTATCTGGAAATCCTGAGGTTGGTGCTATTGTGCTCGAGTGCACTAACATGTCGCCATTCTCAAAAGAGGTTCAGGAGGCTGTTGGGCTTCCCGTCTTCGACATTGTGGACCTTGGGAATATGATCTATCATGCGTGTGTCAAGTTTAGATACGAGGGCACCATATAGATGATGACATAGTAACCGTTCAGATTGGTCTCGAGGCTGCAATGGGTGTCCCGTCAGGTGGGCCGAGTAGTCTCTGAATGCGAGTATAGTAAGGGCTGTTTTTGGAGGATTGGATATGGAGCTGGTGGAGAAGCACCCGATACTGGAGTTCAGGCATGGCCGTAAGGTGAAGTTCACCTTTGACGGCAGGGAGATGGAGGGCTTCGAAGGGGAGCCCATCGCTGCTGCACTCCACGCCAATGGCGTTAAAGTATTGCGCTACATGCCAAAGAAAGGGCGCCCAAAAGGCTTTTTTTGTGCCATAGGGAAGTGTTCCTCCTGTTTTATGGTCGTAGATGGCATGTCAAACGTCAGGACCTGCATTACGCCCCTACGTGAAGGGATGCAAGTGGAAACTCAGCGCGGTAACGGCATGTTGCGCGAGGGGGTGTGAATGTCTTGCGTACTCCCGATGTGTTAGTGATAGGCGGAGGGCCTGCCGGCCTTTCGGCTGCCGTTGAGGATGCTTCCTTTGGCTGTCATGTGATAGTAGTGAACGAAGACCTCCTCCTGGGAGGGCAACTTGTCAAGCAGACGCATAAATTCTTCGGGTCCGCTGCGGAACATGCTGGCACGCGCGGGATTGAGATTGCGAAAATCTTGATAGATGAGCTCGAACGCTTTAGCAACCGCGTAGAAGCCTATACCAATTGCTCTGCCCTCGGCTACTATCGCGACGGCGTCGTCACATGTATGGTCGGAGAGGAGCGATACTTCAAAGTAAAGCCCAAGAAAATCATCGTAGCTACCGGAGCGCTTGAAAAGCTCATCCCTTTCCCCGGCAACGACCTTCCCGGCGTTTATGGAGCTGGGGCT
>CAYTKB010000016.1:7925-14060 GCA_964438265.1 uncultured Acetomicrobium sp.
GGTGTGAAGCCTGCCAAGAGGGTCCTAATGGTGGGGGCTGGAAATATCGGTCTCATCGTGAGTTATCAATTACTTCAGGCTGGCGTTGACGTGGCTGCCATTGTAGAGTTTGCGCCCAAGGTAGGAGGGTATTGGGTGCACGCCGCTAAGGTGCGCCGTTTGGGCGTGCCCATATATTTGCGCCATACGGTGAAGCGGGCGATCGGGGAGAGCGCTGTAGAGGGTGCCGTCATTCAGGCCGTAAACGAGAAGGGCGAGTTTGTGGGAGATGAGAGGTTCATCGAATGCGATGTCATATGCATGGCCGTTGGTCTCACCCCCACGTGCGAGCTCCTCTGGCAGGCTGGATGTGAGATGCACTATGTGCCGGAGCTGGCAGGCCATGTGGCCATGAGGGACAAGACGATGCGCACGTCTCATCCCGACATATGGGTCGCTGGGGATGCGGCCGGGATAGAAGAAGCATCTACGGCCATGGCGGAAGGGCGTATAGCTGGTTTGGCTTCTGCGCACTCCCTTGGACATATCGACGAAGAGGTCTTCAAAGAGAGATTAAGAGAATATTGGATGCGTCTCGATGCCTTGCGCGGCGGCGAAGCTGGGAGCAAGGCGAGATCAGGCACATCCAAGGTCATAATCGAAACATGGGAGGGAAAAGGCGTTGAGGTTCGATGACTTTGCGACTGGCGTTTTAACGCAGGAGATGGCAAAGGCTGCTGCACCGCCGACAAAACTTTGGGAGGGCAAAAGGGGAGGCCTTGTAATAATAGAGTGCCCTCAACCCATACCGTGTGACCCGTGCCATGCAAACTGCCCCACAGGGGCGGTCTTGTCGTTTGAGGACATAAACGACCTCCCCAAAGTCGATTTCGCCAAGTGCACAGGGTGCGCTATGTGCGTGGCAAAATGCCCTGGTTTGGCCTGCTTCGTAGTCGATCTCACCTACGGGGGTGATGGTGAAGCGCTGATGAAGCTCCCTTATGAGATGCTTCCCCGTCCCGAAGAGGGTATGGAAGTGGACTGCTTGAACAGGGTGGGAGAGCCAGTAGCCACTGGGATGGTCATAAGGGTTCAAGACCCGCAGTGCGACAAGACCTTGGTGGTGCATGTGGCGGTGCCGAAAGATCTTATATTAGACATAAGGGCGATAAGGGTAAAATCTCATGGATAATGACATAATCGTTTGTAGGTGCGAAGAAGTTACGCTCGAGGAGATCAGGAAGTGCATAGAGGCGGGTTATACCACTTTCGATGAAATAAAGAGATTACTTCGCGTAGGGATGGGACCGTGCCAGGGAAGAGGTTGCAGGGAGATCGTCCTGCGCGAGATATCGCGTACTACAGGTGTACCGTTGGAAAAACTTCACCCCAGCACCTTTCGTCCCCCTGCAAAGCCCGTTCCTTTGAGGCTTTTGGCCGAAGAAAAAGAAGAGGGGGATTGACACCCCTCTCATACAGCTGCATCCGCATCCTGTGTGAAAGCCTTTATGCCGGCCCTATGGTAGCGATCCTCCTTTTTCATCTCCTTGAGGCGCTGTATCGCAGCATTTATATGTTCTTCCTCGTCTACTGTCATGAAGGTCCAATTGCGGCCGGGAAATATCGCGTCTCCCCAATGCGTTTTATGGCCTATGTGCGTTCCAACCACTTCTCTCCATACGGTATATCCCGAGACGCCGTTTCCCTCTAAGGTATCCCTCACATCTTCGGCTATGCTTTCATTGCAGATGACCCAGAGCATCTTCAAGCTTGAGTTCCCTCCTTAGCTTCGACGAAGCGCTTCTTTCTCCTGACCTTTTCCTCCACTAGGCTGTAAACCACAGGCACCAGAACGAGCGTAACCAACGTAGAAAGAGACAATCCCCCTATAACTGACACCGCCAGCGGCCTCCATATCTCCGCACCTTCACCATGACTTAAAGCCATGGGCAACATCCCGAAAATCGTAGTGAGCGTAGTCATCAATATCGGGCGCAGGCGCCGCTTTCCGCTTTCAAGCAAGGCATCGTACAGGCGTAATCCTCGAGCCCTCAAGAGGTTGACATAATCCACCAACACTATGGCGTTGTTTACGACGGTTCCGACCAACATGATTATCCCTAAAAGGGCCTGTAGCGATAGATATATTCGCGTAATTAAGAGCCCAAATACAACGCCAGTTAATGCGAAAGGAACACTGAACATGATCACAAATGGGTCTAAGAATGCCTCATACTGCCCGGCCATGACCATATAAACTAGGATTATCCCCAAAAGTATCAGGGCAGCCATTTGGATGAACGTATCCTTGAGGTCTTCCACGTCGCCGGCCACGGCAGTCCTCATTCCTGGTTTTAACTCTACTTCCGAAAGGACTTTTTCTACGTCTGCTGCTACTTCTCCCAAGGAGCGACCCTCTGTGTCGAGTTCGACCGTCACATATCGCTGGCGGTTTTTCCTGTTGACCTCAGGAGGACCCGAGGTCTCAGCAACTTTGGCTAAGTTCGTGAGGCGGACCATTTCACCGGTAACGGACGGTACTAACAGTTTGTTCAGCGTGTCCCAAGAGTGGCGCTGCCCAGGTTCGAGGCGTGCCCATATCTCGTAGTTGTCGTCACCCTCCCAATAATCCTCGTCAAATTCTATGCCGTAATAGTACGCTCTCAATGCTTGGGCTACATTGCTGGTGGTGACCCCTAAGAGTGCCGCCCTTTCTCTGTCCACTTCCATCCATACTTCAGGTCGATTGGGTTTCTGTGTGATTTCCACATCCACTGCCCCAGGTATGGTTTGCACCCTCTCTTGGATACGTTCGGCGTAATAAAGCAACTCGGTAATGTTATCGCCGTAAAGCTCTATGATGATCGGTTTACTGCTCCCACCCATCATAATAGGTGAAGCTACATTAACGCTCAAGGCCTCGAAGCCAGGCATTTGAGCAAATTGCTGCCTCAACTGTGCCACAACGGCGAAGGCCGAACGGTCTCTTTCTCCTTTGGGGATGAGCTGAACGCCTACACTACCCGTGTTTGAACCTTCACCTCTCATTGCGCTCATGCCTCCGCCGCTACTTCCGCCATATATGTAAACCGTTTCTGCCTCTGGAACGTTTTCTGTGGCATAGGCCATCATGCCCTTGGCAACCCGTTCTGTTTCTTCCATACGGGTTCCTTCCGGCAGGCGAAAGCTCACGCGCACGGACCCTGAGTCAGATTTAGGCACGAGCTCTGTTCCAATGCGCGTAAAGCCTACTACTGTGAGGATCAAAATAACCGCTGCCGCTATGATTACTTTGCCTTTGTTAGCAAGTGCGCTGCCAAGCAACATTCGATAGTGATCTTCAAGCCACTCTAAGGATTGCTCGATAAGCTTGTGAATGCGACGCGTATCTGCATGGTGATGGAAGAATTGTCCTCCTATCATCGGCACGAAGCTCAAAGCTACCAATAAGGATGCCGCTATGGCTAAGCCCATTACCACCGATAGTGAGGAGAAGAAAATTCCCACCAGCCCGGTAATAAACACAAGAGGCAAAAGCACTGAAAGCGTTGTCAGCGTTGAGGCGAGGAGGGCGCTTCCTACCTCGCTTGCTCCCAGCATAGAAGCAGTCTTTCGTCGCTCTCCCTCTTCTATGTGATATATGATCTGATCAGTGGTGACTATGGCGTTATCGACAACCATGCCACTTGCCACGGTTAAAGCTGATAGCGTCATCAAGTTAATTGTATAGCCCAAGAGACGCATGGCTATAAAAGTCATGATCAGGGAGAAAGGTATTGCTCCGCATACAGCTACGGAGGCTGGAATTCTTCTCAAGAAAATATATGTCACGGCAGCCACGAGAACCATGCCCTGGAAAAGGGTGGTCGCCAATTGCCATACGGCGCGCTTTATGAAGTCTGCCTGGTTATACCCTATGAGGTAATCTACGTCCTTAGGAAATATTGTAGTTTTCAGTTCTTCCAGTCGTTTTAAGACGTCATTTGCCACTTGTACAGTGTTTGCGTCTGTATTTTTTGTTACCTGCATAACCACAGATTGTCTTTGGTTCGCCCAACCGAAGGTAGGGCGCTCTCTGTATCCGTCTTCCACGGTAGCTACGTCTTTTAAGTAAACCGGCCTACCTTCATATGTGCCAACTATAGCGCTGCCCATGGCCTGAGGAGTTTGAAAGCGTCCGGGCACTCGGATCTGGTATTCGGTTAATCCCTCTTTGAACGTTCCAGCAGGAAGATTGAAATGTTCCCTTTGAAGTGTGTCTGCTACTTGTTGAGGCGAGAGATTATAAGCGTTAAGTCTATCGAGGTCAAAGAGTATCTTTATCTCTCTACGCTCACCGCCAAAAACTGAGATATCGCCTACACCTGAAATGCGTTGTATTGCTTCACTAACATCGTTATCCACAAAGTGATATAAACCAGGATAAGTAGGGCCTGCACTGAATACTATAAGCATGATAGGAAGGGCGTTGGATGATATGCGCCTAATTATCGGGTCATCTGCGTCATCGGGCAGTCTGCGCTTTATGAGGTTTACCTCATCGCGCACATCTCCCATTCTGGCGTCTAAGTCTTCATCCCACTTAAAACGGAGGACAGCCACGGATGCCCCGTCTGCTGATATAGATGTGAGCTCGTCTATACCCTGGATGGTAGCGAGGCGGTCTTCTACTTCTTCGGTTACCTCTTGCTCTATGTCACTGGCAGAAGCGCCACTCCATGTGGTTATCACCATGATGACGGGAGGTTCAATCTCGGGAAGCAGGTCAACTTTCAGCCCTATGAAAGAAACTGCCCCGATAAGAAGCACAGCTACAAAAGCCATGAGCGTCGCTACGGGTCTCCTGACGGCAAGTTCCGGCAGGTTCATTGCGTTGCCACCTCCACAGGTACGCCGTCGGAGAGCTGTCTCACGACGGTCGTTATCACGAGCTCAGACGGGTCGACCCCCTGGATTACCTCTACCCAGTTGCCCTGTTCTGCGCCGCGCTTAATGGGGCGTTGCTGGGCTACATCGCCTGAAACGACAAAGCAATACCACTCTCCCGTTCCAGTGAGCTGTCTAATTGCCTCCCTCGGCAGGGCCAGAGCCTCGTGACTTCCCACCACGATGAAGGCGCGGGCGAACATTCCAGGCTTCAGTAACCCTTGGGAAGCCATCATAGCTTCCACTTCGCCGGTTCGCGTAGCTGGATCCAGAACGGGAGTTATCCTATTCACCTTGCCGTCAAAGTCTTGTCCAGGGAAGGCATCTACTCTAACGTGGACGGGCTGACCGAGCTTGACTTTCGGGTAGTCGGTTTCAGTGATGGAGCCCTTTACCTTAACGTTATCCTGCCTCGAGATCACCAACAACACGTCTCCGCTTTTTATGGTATCTCCAGGGTCAACGAGCCTTTCTGCTATTACGCCGCTCACTGGGGCAGCGACCTTGTGGTAATTCTTGACGATCAACAGCTGTTCTAATCTAGCCTGGGCCTGCTTCAGCTCCCTTTGCGCGAGGTCCAAACCAGCTTTTTCTACCTCATACTGTCCCTCAGTCTGATCGAATTGTTGGCGGCTTATGACTTGTTCCTCATAAAGTTGTTTATATCGCTTGTAATCCTTTTCAACAGTGCTAAGCCGACTTTTGGCTTGTGCTATAGCAGCTTCTGCTTGTGCCACAGCAGCCCTTGCCTCCTCGACTTGCCTCCTATTGAGGCTGTCGTCCATTTCTACTAAGGTGTCACCTTTCTTGACTTCGTCACCTACGTCGACGTTGACGCTTAATACGGTGACATCGCTAACTTTGGAGGCCACACTCGCCCTCTCTTCTGCTTCTAAATTTCCGACGAACGTAACCGTGTCTTCGAACGTCACAAGCGTGGACTTTGTGGCGGACACTTTAATTTTTTGGACAGAAGTGGCAAGTTGGGTAGTATGATCCACGCTGTTAGATTTTCCCCCATTCCAAAGTAGAAATGCGATAACTGCTATAGCGACAACTGCTATCAAAACACCGTACTTGCGCTTCATTGGGATTTCTCCTCCTCACCGCTGTTTAAAGATGCAAATTCAGTTCCGGTTGCTCCCATGGCGAAGAGCAGATTGGAGTAAGCTGTATAAGCATCATATATAGAATTTACCAAAGCGTTGCTCGCGTCAATATACGCGACCC
>CAYTKB010000016.1:14070-21542 GCA_964438265.1 uncultured Acetomicrobium sp.
TCCAAGACGTCTATGTTGGTGCCCACCTGAGCCTGATATCGTCTCAACGCCATTCTATAATCCTCCTCGGCCAGCCTTACCTGATCTTGGGAGACGTTGACTCGCTGTAACGCTGAGGCGAGGTCCAGACTGGCTTGAGATACCTCGAGCTTGACCTGGTTTTCCATGTCGCTGATGCGGTGCAAGAGCTCCTGCGCCATAGATTTTGCCTCCATTACCCTCGATTCTATCTCGCGTCTGTCATAAAGCCTCCATTGAAAGAGTAAGTCTACCCTCCATTCGTCCTCCTCGGGCAGAAGGCTTGTGTCGATCATCCCGCCAGATCCTTGAATGTAAATTTGTGGTCTGGCTTGTCCCGCTGCAGATCTGGCCAACGCTTGAGCCGACATTCGCAACGACTCCAAGCTTTTCAGCTCGGGCCGCAGTTTCAGCGCCTCCATTTGCGGGTCCTCTGGCAGATGAAACGGAGGTACCTCCGCCTCGGCCTCTGGTTGAGGCATCGTAATGCCTTTCGGCAAAGACACGCCTATGGCTTTCTCCAGGGCCGCTAAGGCCACGTCCACGGCATTGGCAGCACTGATGCGCTCCAATTCAGCACTGGAAACGTCTACCCGCACTCTTAAGACCTCGTTTAAGGCTACGACGCCGTTCCTGTGAAGTGCCTCCACCTCGTTTAGATGTTCTTTGGCGAGGGCTAAGGCCTCAAGAGCTACATCCAGGCGTGAACGCGCCCTCTGGAGGTCATAGTACGAGACGCGGACGCCGTTATCCACCATCTGTATGGTTCGCAACTCATCAGCCTTAGAAGCCTCAAGTTCTAACTTAGTCGACTCGACTTGAGCTTCCATACTTCCCCCACTGTATAGGAGATGGGTAAGGTTTATGGCCACTTCGTATGTCTCGTCGAAGGGGTTATCTGTCAACCCTCCCTCACTCTTTGAGTAATTCGCTGACAGATCGAGCTTTGGCGCAAGTCCAGCCGCTGCCTGCTCTAATCTTGCGCTTGCTTGATTTGTCCTCTCCCGTGCCGCGATTATTTGCGGGTTTTTCTCCATGGCAATGCTTAAAAGATCATCGAGACTCAGCGCTTTTTGTTCTTCCTGTGCCCATGCACGATGACCCATCATTATAACCAAGAGTGAACAAAATAGCATCAAAAATATGAGCGCAAATGTCTTACGCTGCATAACTACGTCCCCCTTCGATTAACCGTTCCACCACGAATCGCCAGGATCTTTTCGCCTGATCAACATCGCATCTCAACCCCACGTTCTTTGATATCCCCTCGAAACATGAACTCAGAGTCATGGCGAGCTCTTTGGGAGACAACCTACCTGCGCCGGATGATATAGCTGGGAAGGCCCTCTTCACCATGTCTATCATATCTTGCATGAGTGATTCCGAGAGCTCTTGGGCCATTTTGCTTATTTGTTCGTTCCCCCTTCTGGCTTCCATCCACAAGTTCATCCATAGCATAATTCCCTCTTCGTCCAAGGCTATGCAACCGAAGAAGTCCCCCCCCTTGTCTATGAGATAGTCAATTGGTTTGCAACACATGTCTTCTTCTGTAGGAGCGAAGAAGGCTTTGATCTTGTCCACCTCCGCCTCCAACACTGCCCTGTACAAATCCATCTTGGTTTTGAAATGCCAGTAAAGCGCTCCCTTGCTCAAGTTCGCTTCCTTCACTATGGAATCTACGCTCGTGCCGTGATAGCCATAGCGGGCGAAAGAGTGACGAGCAACTGTCATTATCTGCTCTTTTGTGCCACTCAAATTTGATGCCATTTATCGGATTTCTCCTCTCGCAGTCCTTTTATGTTGGAAATGTAGCACATACCGACTGGTCAGTCAAGGACATTTTGGCTCCGATCTCCTAGGCACGAAAAGGGATTATAATCTTTTATGGACGCAATGAAAAGGGGGAAAGGCGATGGACGAGGGTGTTTGGTATATATTCAAAGGTGACGAATTGCTTTTATATAGCGCCTCAAGACCCAGGTTGCCGCATTCGAGCGAGGCAGCTCCGCTGGTTTCTTCATCGGTCCGAAGTGGAAAGCTTTCTTTAGGGGGTTGTGAAACCTTTTGGGCGGAGGTGCCGTCGGATCTCCTTATCCCCTCGAAAATTGTGCCTATGGGGTTGCGCGAAGTCGGCGCACTTTTGGGTGAAGAGACTTTTGCGAAAGCGGGGAGAGCGTTTCAAATAATGAACTGGTATAGACATGCTTTTTTTTGCATCTCTTGTGGTGCCCCATTGCGTGACTCGTCCGACGACCACGCTAGGGAATGCACTTCTTGCGGTTCCATCTTCTATCCGCCCATCTCCCCAGCAGTCATCGTAGCTGTCGAGAGGGATGGAAAGATCTTACTCGCCAGGAATGTCCGCTTCCCTCCAGGGCGATATAGCGTCATAGCAGGTTTCGTAGAGCCGGGCGAGAGCTTGGAAGAGACAGTTCGACGCGAGGTGAGGGAAGAGGTTTCCTTAGAGATAAGGGATCTGCAATACTTCGGAAGCCAGTCGTGGCCCTTCCCCCATTCGCTAATGGTGGGCTTTACAGCCCATTGGGCTTCTGGTGAGATTCAAGTTGATGGTAAGGAAATAGAAGACGCAGGATGGTTTGCTCCAGACGAGATGCCAGACCTACCCCAAGGGGTGAGCATATCGCGCAAGCTCATCGAGCACTTCAGAAGCGTCCATGCGCCTCATGAGGGTTAGTGAAGCGCTTTTATGGTCTGCCGATGGGCATGAGGTAGAGAGGGCTTTCGTTTTGAGGCAGAGAGAACACCCTTTTTACCGACTCATCGTTGAAGGCGCCCACTACGACCGAGCCGAGCCCTAAGGATACGGCCTGAAGGCATATGTTTTGCGCGCTGTGCCCTGCTTCCATGTGGACGTATCGTATGCCACGCTCTCCGTATCTGGCCATGGTCCTTTCGTATGCCGCAGCTATTATTATGACAACGGGAGCATCTTTCACACAGCGCTGACGTAGCGCAGCGTCGTAAAGCGCACCGCGGAGATCTCCCTTTGTCAACTCTGTAAGCTTGTGCCCTCGGGCTTCGTATTTATAAAGCCCTGGAGGGAGATTGCTTACCGACCCAGCTGCTATATAAACCTCAAGTGGGTATGTGGCCCCGGCCGATGGGGCTGTCCTGAAACCACTGCGGCCTTCCGTTACCCCCTGAGCTGCCCATAGGAGCTGAGAAAGCTCGGTGAGCTCGAGCGGGGCCTCTCTGAAGGATCTTACCGACCTCCTCATGGCCATGGCTTCCTCGAGCGACGTCGGTCCTGAGAGCCTCGGTTCTGGCAGTGATATCTCTTTGGGCGCCGCCGTGGCACTTTCCCCTGACGTCAGGATGAGCGCAAAAGAAAGGGACAATATCAACCAAAGCGGCATGATTTTCACCTCCTTGCATCTCTCGGCGCATCACATTTCCTCCACTTTTATATTATCGTCATTTGAAAGGCTATCCAACCCTTCAGCGATGTCTTCTTCACTTTCTTGCCCGGGTTGAAGATTTTTGCGCTTCAGCGCCTCGATTGCATCCAGCGGTTTCTCTAACTGCCGCTTCCTGGTGGTCGCCAACTCTTCATAATCCTTATACGCTCCCTCTATTTGTTTGCCTAAGTGGTTGAGTTTGTCCAAAAATTTCTCCCATTGAATTCTAAAGGTCCCGAGGAGCTTTAGAATCTCTCCCGAAGTGCGCTCTAAGGCAAAGTCGTCCGCGGCCTTTCGGATGACGGAGAGCATGGCATAGAGCGTTGTGGGGGAACAGAAAATCACCTTGTTTTGCAGGGCTTCGTCGAGGATGGAGCTGTCGCACTCTTGTATAAAGGAATAGATTTGCTCATTGGGGATGAAAAGGAGCGCAAAATCCAAGGTATTTTGTTCCGGATTTATATATCCGCGGGTGGCTACTTCTTTAACTTTGCTCCTTACGTCGCGCAAAAAGGCGGTGCGGAACTGCACTTTTTGCGATTCATCCTCAACCTCCAGGTAGCGTAGGTAGTTGTCGAAGGGAAACTTTACGTCCATGTTCAGAATTGCTCCTTTCGGCAGAGGGAATGTAAAATCGGGCCGTGCGCCTGAGCCGTCTATGGGTTTTTGTTTGTAGTAGTTTACGTTTTCCACAAAGCCGATGAGGCGGAGCACGTCTTCGGCCATGCGCTCGCCCCACTGACCTCTTGTCTTGGCGCTTGCGAGCGCTTCCCTCAATGCGCCGGCGACCTTGCCGAGTGCGGCAGCTTGTTCGCTCACTCCTTTGATTTGACTTGCCAGCTCTCCTAATTGGGATGCTCTCTCCTTCTCCAATCCTTGCAGCATGTTAGACACAGCCTCAAGCCTGGCAGACATGGCCTGAAGCTGCTCGTCGATGAGCTCTTTCTTCTTCTCTAACTCGCCCGTCGTGGCTTCCCTCTCCGATTCTAATTTGACTTTAGCGAGCTTTAAAAATTCTTCGGTGGAGCGGGAGAGTGCCTCCATGGAGAGACTACCGAAGCTCTCTTTGAGGGATTTTGTTACGTTTTCGAGCAGTCCTTCCATCTCTTCTTCCATCTTTCGGTTTGCCTTGGCTCGAAGTGCACTCAAAAGAAGGGCTATAGCCAACCCCAGCAAGAAGCCGACGATAAATGCGAAGACAGTGAAGCTTAAAGATATGCCTGTCACAACACTCCCCCCCTCGATGAATCTCATCTTATTATATAAATATGGGCGAGTTTCTCTTGATGAAACTCCCTCCGCACTCCGACGCCTTGGTCAACGCCTTCAAGAGCGCAGCGTAGAAAAATACATTGTGGAGGACGTGTCGTCTTTCATGATCGGCTCAAAATGGCTCGTAAGGATTTTCCTTTGATGTATCATAATGCTTATTCACTCTCGAAGCAAGGAGTCGATTTTAAGCCTTGGCTTGAAGCGCATAGAGTTTTCTTCCGAGAGAAGGCTTATGGCCTGTTTTTTGAAAGAGGCCCTCACCTCCGGTGTCCTTTTATCCTGGCTATTGTTCAATCTGCCTGGCTATCAAATAAGAAGGATAGGGATTAAATAACAAAGATCTACCCTCCAGCACGCAACTTACGCTGGAGGGTAGATCTTTGAGGAGAAAATCCTCGTCTACTTTACTTTCAAGATCCAACCCTCGGGTGCCTTGATGTCGCCGAATTGTATTCCGCAGAGGGTATCGTATAGTTTCTTGGTCACGGGGCCTGCCTCCGTTTCGCTGTAAAAGACGTGCAGCTTGCCTTTGTACTCGATCCCGCCTATGGGGGTTATCACTGCAGCGGTCCCGCAGGCGCCGGCCTCTGCAAATTCATCCAGTCTATCGATAAAAATCTCCCTTTCTTCGGCCTCCATGCCGAGATAGTCCTTTGCTACCTGCATCAGGGAAAGCCTGGTTATGCCCGGCAGGATAGAGGGCGATTTTGCAGCGACGAACTTGTTGTCTTTTGTGATGCCGAAGAAGTTTGCGGCTCCTACCTCTTCGATCTTCGTATGGGTTGCAGGGTCCAGGTAGATACAATCGGCAAAACCTCTTTCCACCGCCTTAGCGTGGGGCAAGAGGCTCGCCGCATAATTTCCTCCGACCTTTGCAGCGCCAGTGCCGTTTGGAGCAGCTCTGTCATAATCGGTCACGGTGAAATTGACAGGGGTGAGGCCACCTTTGAAGTAAGCGCCCACCGGCATGCAAAATACACAAAAGATGTATTCAGAAGCCGGCGCTACACCGATAGTTTCTCCTGAACCTATCAGTAAAGGTCTGATATAGAGCGTGGCCCCGGTGCCGTAGGGCGGTACATAAGCTTCATTTGCCTTTACGACCTTTACGCACGCGTCGATGAATTTCTCCACGGGCACCTCGGGCATCAGGAGCCTTTTTGCGCTCTCCTGCATGCGCTTGGCGTTCATATCAGGCCTGAAAAGCTGTATTTCCCCCTCTTTCGTCCGGTAGGCCTTGAGCCCTTCAAAACATTCCTGTCCATAGTGCAGGACGTTGGCGGCTTCGCTCAGGGTGAGCATATTGTCCTCTACCAGTTTCCCTTCGTCCCACTTCCCGTCTTTCCACCTCGAAATATATCGGAAGTCCGTTTTCATATATTTGAACCCCAACGCCTTCCAGTCGATGTTCACCGTCTTGCCCATCATATCTCCCCCTTTTTGATGATTATATAATATCTTTCAGTCTCGTGTCTCGTCGACTTGAAACCTCTTCGGTTCGCAGCTTTCACAACGGTCGAGAGCGAGCCTTGTTGCAGGAGCAGTTGTAGTTATAATTGAAGAGTTTTTGAAGAATGCCTTTCGAAAGGGAGAGTTAACCGTGGGCCTTATCTCCGTGCGCCCCATAGAGGGGTGCGGGAAATTGCGACGCTGGTATAAGGCAACTATATCTGTACCGCTGCCCATTCTGAACGTGAATGTTTATCTTGCCGACGGTGATCCGTCGATTTTGGTGGACTGTGCCACTATGGCTGAGGAGTGTCGCGACGGGATGCTTGCGGCATTCGATGCTACAGGCGTGAGGCCAGAACTCCTCGTGATCACCCATTTTCATCCGGATCATGCGGGCTTAGCGGGCTGGTTAGAGGGCCTTGGGCTTTCCGTGACGGCCTCTGTTGGGACGGTAGAGCTCATGGGATATTATTCCCGCGGCAGAGACTCATTTGCGCAAACCGTTAGGACCTTTCACTCTAAACACGGCACGCCCGAGGGAGCTGTGGAGGAGATATGCAACGTGGCCGATTGGTCGGGCCTCGTTTCCTTTCCCCGACACCCGATTGCCCTTGAACCAGGAGAGTGCGTGGCTGCTGGGCTTGTGCTCGTTGATGCCCCGGGCCACTGTTATGGCGGTGCCTGTCTGTGGGATGAAACAGAAGGAGTGTTTTTGGCCAATGACCAAGTTTTGAGTGACATTACGCCTCATATAGGATACGAGGAGCGTTGGACACCCGAGGCGGACCCGTTGAGGGAGTATAAGCACTTCCTGAGTAGGCTCAGAGGATTCTCCTTCGATCAAATCCTGCCCGGACATGGCGAGGAACTGCCCCAATGGGAGGGTGAAGTGCAACGGATCGAGGCGCATCACTCTTTGAGGGAGAGGCATCTCCTCGATCTCGCTGGGGATGACATCGTCACAGCCTATGAGACAGCGAGGCGGATCTTCCCGGGCGCCGATTCCGGCATACAATTGCGCTTGGCCGTCACGGAGGCTATGGCTCACCTCCAATATCTGGTGAGTGAGGGTTTGATGGAGCGCAGAGAAGAGGATGGCATATTCGTTTACAAAGCTAATACTGGCGTTTCTGCCCTCGAAAGGGATCTCGCCCCGTGTGAGGTGGCGAGAGGAAACAATTAAACAGCTCTGCAAGATCGCCGCGACTTATCCTTACAGAGGCGTAATAGGCGTTTTCTTCCACGTTTGCGGCCAAGTGCTCTACGGAGGAAGGGCTCTTGAGGCACGACAGGATTGAAGTGAGGAATTTT
>CAYTKB010000017.1:0-21523 GCA_964438265.1 uncultured Acetomicrobium sp.
GGGCTATGAAAGCCACTTAGGAGGTTTTTAACCATGGAGGAGTTTCATATAGCAAATCCGGCTCTGGCTGATCAAGGTGAGGAGAAGATCGCGTGGGCATGGCGATTCATGCCGGTGCTAAAGTCGCTTCAGGGGCGCTTTAAGGGCGGTTCGCCCTTAAAGGGCGTCCGCCTGGCGGCATGCCTTCATTTGGAGGCCAAGACGGCGTGCCTGCTTTGTGCGCTCAAGCGGCTCGGAGCTGAAGTCTTTGCGGCCGGCAGCAATCCGCTCTCCACGCAGGATGACGTCTGCGCGGCTCTTGTGGCCAGGGGTGTTCACGTCTTCAGCTGGCACGGCATGACGACGGAGGAGTATTTCGCCAATATCTATTCGGCTTTGGCATGGGATCCGAACGTCATCATAGACGACGGCGGAGACATGATCGCCATGGCGCATGAAAAGCGGCCCGACATCCTGCCCCAGATAAAGGGAGGGTGCGAGGAGACGACGACGGGCGTGAGGCGCCTCAAGGCCATGGCCAGGGAGAAGGTCCTGCAGATACCTGTCATCGCCGTCAATGACGCCTACAGCAAGTATCTCTTCGACAATCGCCACGGCACGGGGCAGTCCGTGTGGGATGCGATCACGAGGAGCACGAACCGTCTAATAGCGGGCAAAGCCGTGGTAGTTGCGGGCTATGGGTGGTGCGGCAAGGGCGTGGCAGCGAGGGCTCGCGGCCTCGGGGCGAGGGTGGCTGTCGTAGAAGTCGATCCGCACAGGGCGCTCGAGGCTTACATGGAAGGGTTTTCCGTGCTGGATATGGATACGGCCGCCTCCATCGGCGACATATTCATCACGGTCACCGGCAATATCGGCGTCATAAGGAAGAGGCATTTCGGCAAGATGAAAAACGACGTCCTGCTGGCCAACGCCGGTCATTTTGATGTGGAGATCTGCATACCGGAGCTCGAGGAGCTCGCGTCGCGCAAGTTCGTCTCCCGCCCTGGGATTTGGACTTACGAATTGCCGGATGGCAGGAGCATCCACTTGATGGCCGAGGGGAGGTTGGTCAACCTGGCCTCTGGGGACGGTCATCCGATAGAGATCATGGATTTGAGCTTCGCCCTTCAGCTATTGTCAGCTCTCTACGTCTTTCAGCACGATTTGGAGCCGGGGGTACACAAAGTCCCCGATGAGATAGACTTAGAGGTGTCGAGGTTAAAGCTTGAGACCCTCGGCATAAAACTTGAGGTGATGACGCCGGAGCAGGAGTCGTATATGCGGGAGTGGAGGGAATGACATGTTGATTTCGAACGTTATCGCCCTCGATGGCTCGATGCAGCGGGCGCACGCCTGCGATGTGGCGGTCGAGGGAGGGCGCATCGCCGCCGTTTTGCCGACGGGCTCCAGTCACGATGATGTGGCCGTAGACGGCAAGGGAAAGATAGCTCTCCTCCCTGGGTTCGTAAACGCTCACACGCACGCGGCCATGACGCTCCTTAGGGGGTTGGGAGAGGAAAAGGCCCTCCAGGAGTGGCTCGAAAAGGAGATATGGCCTGTCGAAAGGCGGCTAAAAAAGCGAGACATCTACGTGGGGACACTCCTCGCCATGGTCGAGATGGCCTCCTGCGGCGTAACGTGCTTCGGCGATATGTATTTCTTCATGGACGAGGTGGCGAAGGCGGCCCTCGAAGTGGGCATGAGGTGCGGCATATGCCAGGGCATCATAGGAGCCGAGGAGAGGACTTTGAAGATCGGCCTCGCCTTGGCCGACGAATGGAACGGTAGGGGAGGTCTGGTGAGCGTTCAGCTCGGGCCACACGCTCCGTATACGGTCCCCCCGGACATGATGGCCGAGGTGGCTAAAGTGGCGCGCGAACGCGGCCTCGGCGTTCATGTCCATTGGCTTGAGACGGAGTGGGAGCTCAATTACATCGAAAAAGAACTTGGCAGAGACCCGGTGTCCTTCTTGAGCGAAGTCGGGCTGCTCGACGTTTCGAGCCTCATTTTGGCGCACGGCGTTTGGTTTCCCAGCGACAGGTTGAGCGAGATCGCAAAGAGTAACGTAACGGTTGTGCACAACCCGAGCAGCAACCTGAAGCTCGGCAGCGGAGTAATGCCCTTGCCTGAGATGCTTGAGTGTGGCGTGAACGTGGCGTTGGGAAGCGACGGTGCCGCCAGCAACAATCGCTTGGACGTGTGGGGTGAGATGCGCACTGCGGCCCTCCTCCACAAAGGCTTAAAGAGGAACCCCTTGTGCGTCACCGCCCTTCAGGTGCTGAACGCGGCCACCTTCGAGGGCGCCAAGGCCTTGGGCTTTGCCGATGTGGGGAGGATCTGCGAGGGATGGCAGGCCGATCTGGTTTTGGTTGACCTCGACCGCCCTCATTACGTCGGGTGGGATCTCGACAGCTTGGCAGGTTACCTCGTGTATGCGGGTTCCTCTGCCGACGTGAAGGCTACGATGGTGGCCGGCAGGTGGATCTATAAGGATGGAGAGTTCCTCGGAGCCGACGCTGAGCGCGTTATGAAAGAGGCGGCCGGATGCCGCAAGCGCCTCGTCGGGCGTTGAGGATACGCCGTAGCGATAGGAGCGTGGCTTTGCAGAGATGGAATGGAAGAGCGGACGAAATTTGAGAGAGGCTTTTATTTCGTTTTTTGAAGAGCGGGGGCACAAGCGCTACAAGAGCTTTCCGCTGGTCCCCGATGATCCGACGGTGCTCTTTACCATAGCGGGTATGGTGCCGTTTAAGCCCTATTTCTTGGGCGCGAGGGAGCCTGAGGTCAAAAGGGCCGTCACGGCGCAGAAGTGCCTGAGGACGAACGACATAGACAATGTGGGCAGGACGGGGAGGCATCACACGTTCTTCGAGATGCTGGGGAATTTCAGCTTCGGCGATTACTTCAAGGAGCAGGCGATACCGTGGGGATGGGAGTTCTTGACCCATGTCGTAGGCCTCGAAGCCGACCGGATGTACGCTACCATATATCGCGACGATGACGAGGCCTTCGAGATATGGCACAAAGTTGTCGGGCTTTCCAAGGAGCGGATAGTGCGGCTTGGAGAGGACGACAACTTCTGGGCCGTGGGGCCGGTGGGCCCCTGCGGTCCCTGCTCTGAGCTGATATACGACCAAGGGCCGGAATTTTCCTGCGGTTCGCCCTCCTGCGGCGTGGGTTGCAGCTGCGATAGATACTTAGAGGTGTGGAACCTCGTCTTCATGCAGTACGACAGGGACGCAGAAGGCGCCCTTCACCCTCTGCCCAAAAAGAATATAGACACTGGGATGGGGCTCGAACGGCTCTGCTCGGTTGTGCAACGGGCCAAAAACGATTTCGGCACGGACCTCTTCAGGCCTATCGTGGAGCGCGTCTGCGCATTGGCCGGCGTCCGTTACGGAAGCGACGATCGCCAAGACATGGCCGTCAGGGTGATATCGGACCACATCAGGGCCATGGCCTTTCTGGTCGCCGACAGGGTGTTGCCCTCCAACGAGGGCAGGGGATACGTCTTGAGGCGCATAATCCGCCGCTCCATCCGCTACGGCCGTCTCATAGGTTTGGAAAGGCCATTCCTGACGGAGCTTTTGCCCGTGGTCATAAATCTGATGGCCGATCCTTACGAGGAGCTGGTGGAGAGCCGATCCACGATAGAACAGGTCTTGGAATTGGAGGAGCGGCGGTTTGCGCGCACGCTCGAACAGGGCACTGAACTGTTAGAGGCTGAAATTGCCTCTCGCCTCTCCCGCAAGGAGACGATCTTGCCCGGCGATGTGGCTTTCGTCCTGTACGACACCTACGGCTTTCCCCTGGAGCTCACCGAGGAGATATGCAAAGAGAGAGGGCTTTCCGTGGACAGAGAGGGCTTTGCGAGGGAGATGGAAAGGCAGCGCGAACTCGCCCGCGCCGCCGGCAGGCGCCCTTCTTCTCTGAAGGAAGACGTATATCTTGAACTTTACGGGGAGCTCGGCGATACGCCCTTTGAAGGGTATGTCCTTTCCGAGGCCGAGGCCAGCATCTTGGCCCTCGTAAAAGGGGGTGCGCGCGCAAAAACGGCTGGGCCTGGAGAAGAGGTGGAGGTCTTTTTGTCTTCGACCCCGTTTTACGCGCAAAAAGGCGGTCAGGTTGGGGATAAAGGGTGGATCGAGGCCGATGGCACAAGGCTTAGGGTCGACGACGTGAAGTATGCGGAAGGCGGCCTCGTATCGCACCTCTGCACGGTGGAAGAGGGGCGCATATCCGCGGGAATGAAGATTAGGGCCATCGTAGACGAAGAGAGGCGCTGGGCCATCAGGCGGCATCACACCGCCACTCACTTGCTTCACGAGGCCGCCGTGAGGGTCTTAGGGCCTCACGTCCGCCAGGCGGGCTCGCTTGTGACGCCGGAGTATCTGCGCCTCGATCTGGCGCACTTTGCGCCCATCTCTAACGATGAGACGAAAAAGATCGAAGAGATCGTGAACGCCGAGATACAGGCCAATGTGCCCCTCCAGGTCTTTCTGACGTCTTTGGAGGACGCCAGGGCCATGGGGGCGAAGGCGCTGTTTGAGGAGAAATACGGAGAAGAGGTGCGCGTGGTGCGCGTTCCTGGCTTTTGCGCCGAGCTCTGCGGCGGAACCCACGTGGACGCCACTGGCGACATAGGGCTTTTCAAGATCGTCCGCGAGGAGGGCATAGGGGCCGACGCCAGGCGAATAACAGCCATGGCCGGAATGCCTGCGTTCAATTGTTTAAGGCAGGCATACGAGGAATTGCGCGGCGCGGCCGAGCGCCTCGGCACGGATATGTTTGCGGTCTGCGACCAGGTCGGGTCTCTCCAAGATGAGATAAAATCCCTGCGGCGTGCCCTTGAGGAGGCGAAATTCCAGGCCCTCGCCGCTCGTATCGACGAGATCTTGAGCAAGAGGGAAGAGATAGAGGGCGTCTCCCTCGTAACAGCGACCTTCGACGGCGCGGATGTGGGGCTTTTGAGGGAATTGGGCGACCGCGTGAAGTCCAGACAGCCCCGCTCGCTCGTGGTTTTGGCGAGCCGCGACGGAGCGCGCGCTCAACTCATCATCATGGCCGACGAAGCTGCCGTCAGAGTCGGCGTTCACGCCGGCAAGCTGGCGAAGGAAGTAGCCTCTCTTGCGGGCGGCGGAGGAGGCGGTAAGGCGCAGATGGCTCAAGTCGGCGGGATAGACCCGTCGAAGGTGGAAGAGGCGCTTAACGGTGTGCCGGAGATATTGAGGAGGATGTTGAGCTCGTAATGCCCAGGATCATGGGTTTGGATGTGGGCGAAGCGCGCATAGGAGTAGCCGTGAGCGATCCCCTGGGCTTTTTTGCCCAGGGGATCGCGGTGTTGTCGAGGCGTTCGGAGTGGCTCGAAAGGCTTGCCGAGCTCGTCGAGCTTTACGACGTTTCGAAAATAGTGGTCGGCCTGCCGGTGAGGACAAGCGGGCTCGAGGGGGTCGAGGCGCATCGCATGCGCAGAGTCGTGAAACTCCTTAGGTCGCGCTTTCCTGGGCTTGAGATCGAGATGTGGGACGAGCGCTTTACGACGACCATTGCGGAGCGCTCTCTCCTCGAGGGGGACGTTTCGAGGCTCGATAGGCGCAAAAAGATCGATAAGGTAGCAGCCATCGTGATGTTGCAGAGCTTCCTCGACGCCAAGCGGGAGGACCTTTGATGCGCGAGGTCGCCGTTTCTAAGCCGTCGGGCTCAAAGCCAAGGAGGAAGGGTCGGTGAAAAAGTTCTCGCTCGTGGCGATCATCGGGCCCACCGCCGTGGGAAAGACCGAGGCGAGCCTCGAACTGGCCGAGCGGCTTGGATGCGAGATCGTCTCGGTGGATTCGCGCCAGGTTTATCGCTACCTCGACATCGGCACGGACAAGGTTTCTCCCGAAGTCCGCATGGTCATACTTCATCATCTCATCGACGTGGTAGATCCTGACCAGATCTTTTCTGCAGCCGACTTCGTGAGCCTGGCCGGAAGCGCCATCGAAGATATACGATCGAGGGGACGCTATCCGCTCCTCGTGGGAGGGACGCCCTTTTACTACAAGGCCCTGATAGACGGCATCCTGACATCCCAGTTGCCCAAAGACTTGAAATTAAGAGAAAAGCTCGAAAGTAGGGCTAAAGAAGAGGGGAGGTCCTCTTTGCATGAAGAGCTCACCCGAATAGACCCGGAAACGGCCTCTAAGCTCCACCCGAACGACCTGAGGAGGGTTTCGAGGGCGCTCGAGATATACCTCCTCACCGGACGCACCGCTTCGTGGTGGCGCAAAGAGGGGAGCCGCATGGGCGGGCTTTACGACGTCCTTTACCTGGGGCTTTACAGGCCCAGGGAAGACCTCTACAGCCGCATAGAAAGCCGCATAAGGAGGCAGTTTGCCTCTGGTTTCGTCGAGGAGGTGGCATACCTCCTCTCGAAGGGATACGGAGAGGAGCTGCCTGCCATGCAGGGCTTCGGCTACAGGGAGCTAGTGGCATACCACAAGGGGTACATCACGCTCGAAGAGGCTGCGAGGCTCGACGCCAAATCGACCAAGGCCTTTGCGAGGAGGCAGATGACGTGGTTTAAGAACTTTTCTCACGTTATATGGTATGATATTTCCTGTGTTTCTAATCGTGCGTTGTTGAGCGATATGGAGGGGCATATGCGCCGCGCTTTCGAGGGTTGGGTTTTATGATCGTGATCCTGGCTGACCCGACAGGTCTTTGTTTTGGGGTCAAGAGGGCCATAGAGGAGCTCGAACGCTCCATCAAGTTGAGGGGCAGGGTTTACGCCTTGGGTAGCCCCATTCACAATCCGCAAGAGGTGAAGCGCCTGGAAGGTATGGGGCTCGTGGTGGTTAATTCCCCGCAGGAGGTTCCCCATGGGGGTGCGGCCTTCATAAGGGCTCATGGCGCTACTCCCCAGGCTATTGAAGAGCTGCGCCGCCGAGGCTGTGAAATAGTGGACGGCACATGTCCGTTCGTGCGCAACGTTCAGGAGAAAGTTGCTTTCCTCTCGAAAGAGGGATATACGGTCGTTATAGTGGGCGACCCCGATCATCCCGAGGTCCAGGGCATAAGGGGGTACGCTGTAGGCGACTCCTTCGTGGTGAGCGACCCTTCGCAAGTCGACCTCGTCCCCTCCTGTGCCGGCCTTGGGGTGGTAGCTCAGACTACCCAGAAGGAAGACGTACTGGCGGCAGTAAGCGCCTCCTTGGTGCCGAAGGCCAAGGAGTTGCGATTGTACAATACAATTTGCAGCGCGACGCTTTCCAGGCAAGAAGCGGTGAGGCGCCTTGCAGGCGAGGCCGATGGCATCATAGTCATAGGCGGTCGCAACAGCGCCAACACCGGCAAGCTGGTGAGCATCGCAAAATCTATGGGAGTCGGCGTTCAATGGATCGAGAACGCCGATGAGTTGGATTGGGGGGGATTGGAAGGCAAGGAGAAGATAGGCATAGCCGCTGGGGCCAGCACCCCGGATTGGCTGATAGAAGATCTGATATCGAGATTGAGACGGCGGTCGATGGGGGGATAAGAGGTAATGTTTGAGGAGCCTGAAAAAGGGCAGATGGATGAAAAAGAGGTAATGAACACACCGCTTTCCGTCGAAGAGACAGAAAGCGAGCAGGTAGATAGCGGTGCCGGAGCAGTTGAGGCGCAGACCGTTGAGCAGAAAACGGCGGAGCCCGAAACCTCAAGTCGCGTTGAAGCGGCGAGGAGAAGCAGCGAGAGCATGGAGCACATGCTCGGGGATTACGAAGTCGGCAACATCTTCAGAGGCAAGGCTGTGGAAGGGAAGATCGTCAACGCCAACGATGACGGCTGGTTGGTGGATATAAGCTACAAGTGCGAGGGCTTCTTGCCTAAAAATGAGTGGACTCATCGCGTTTTGGTGGATAAAGCTGACCTTCCGCAGGTAGGGGACACAGTGCGAGTGCAGGTTACAAAGATCGTTCGCGGCGAGGAGACTCAGGTGTTCTTAAGTCGCTGGCGCCTCGAGTTCGACGAGCGGTGGAGGGCCTTGGAAGAGGCCGTGAAGGCTAACGGCGTCATCCAGGTCGTCGGCCTGAGGAAGGTAAAGGGTGGGATCATCGTGGACGCCTTCGGCATCGAAGGATTCATCCCTATATCCCACCTGGCCGAGGAGGGAAGGTTTTTAAACCAGGCGAAATTTATCGGAGAACCTTTCGAGGTGAAGGTCCTTGAGATGGACAAGCGCAAGAGGCGCCTCGTGTTGTCGAGGAGGATCCTCTTGGAAGAGGAAGCGGCCAAAAAGCGCGAGGAGTTTTACAACTCCGTATCCGTAGGCGACATCCTCGAGGGGACCGTGAGCAGTATAACCTCGTTCGGCGCTTTCGTGGACTTGGGAGCCATCGAAGGTCTGGTGCATGTGAGCGAGCTTTCGTGGAGGCGCAGCACGAGGCCTCGCGATGTGGTCAAAAAGGGAGAGCGCGTTTCCGTCAAGCTCATAGGGTTGGACAAGGAGAGCGGCCGCGTATCGCTCAGCATCAAGCAGGCCCAACCGGACCCATGGGACGTGGCAATCGAGCGTTGGAAGGTCGGCGATCGCGTTACCGGCAAGATCACCAACCTTACTGACTTCGGCGCCTTCGTGGAGATAGAACCTGGCGTAGAAGGGTTGATTCATATAAGCGATTTGAGTTGGTCGCGGATCAAGCACCCCAGGGACGTCTTGAAGAAGAACCAACAAGTCGAGGTGCAGATCCTCGAGATCGACCCGTCGCGAAAGCGCATCAGCCTCGGTTACAAGCAGCTTCATGACCCGTGGCTCGGCGTCGAGGAGCGATATCACAAGGGCGACGACGTGACGGTGAAAGTCGTGAGGCTCGTGGAATTCGGTGCCTTCGCCCAGCTCGAGGATGGCGTAGAGGGGTTGATCCATGTCTCTCAGATCAGCAGGCGCCCTGTGAACAAGCCCAGTGATGTTTTGAGCGAGGGACAGGAAGTGACGGCTCGAATCCTCGATGTCAATCCTAAGGAGCGCAGGATCAGGCTCAGCATTAAGGCTGCTCAGGAGGAAGAGGAGCGGAAGAACAGGCGGAGCCGAGGCGAAGAGCGAAGGAACCGCGAGGCCAAGGCGCAAGAGGCGGAGTTTCAGAACGACGAACCATCCGTCACAATTGGCGAGCTTATAAAAGGCCAACTGCCCGAATAGGGTGTATAATATAAAAGAATTTCATATACGGATAGACGCCCTCGCATGCGGGGGCGTCGGGACTTGCACCTTATGGGGGGTTGGCTTGTTTGGCGGTGCGCGAGATTCTCATCTATCCCGATTCGCGCCTGAGGGCGAGGAATACCCCGGTCGAGGATTTTTCCGAAGAGCTGCGCTCGTTGGTAAGGGACCTCTTCGAGACCACTTATTCATATGACGGAGTCGGGGTTGCAGCACCTCAAGTCGGAGTAAATTGCAAACTCGCCGTGGTGGCTTGGGAGGACAAGAAATTGGTCCTGGCCAATCCGCGGGTCCTGCTTCAAGAGGGCGAGGAGGAGCGGGAAGAGGGGTGTCTCAGTTTCCCCGGAATATTTGAAAACGTAAAGCGTCCCCAGAAAGTTACCGTCGAGGCCATGGACGAAGAGGGCAAGCTCTATACCATCGAGGCCGAAGGCTTCTTGGCGAGGGCGTTGCTCCACGAGATCGACCACCTCGAAGGAAAGCTTCTCATAGATCACCTTTCTCCAATGAAAAGGCAACTTGTGAAGAAAAAGATGAAGCGTCAGCGAAGGGACGAATGATATATTGCGCCTGTGGTTTATGGGTTCAGGGAGATTTGCTGCGAGGTGTTTTATCGAGCTTTCTGCCTCCTTGCACTTCGAGGTCGTAGTAGTGCCGTCTCCCAAACCCGCTGGAAGGGGGTTGAAGGAGTCGCTGTCTCCTTTGGAGGAAGTGGCGAAAGCCGGTTACGGGCCGTTGATACGGACGCGCGACGTAAACCGTGAGCCGATCCTCTTCGATACACCCCGTAGAGAATGGCCAGATGCGATAATAGTTGTAGATTTCGGTCAAAAGATAAAGGAACCCATCTTATCTGCGCCCACCTTCGGGTGCATCAATATCCATCCTTCGCTTTTACCCGCCTACCGCGGAGCAGCTCCCATACAGAGAGCCTTAATGGATGGCAAGGAAGAGACAGGCGTTACCGTTTTCAGGTTAGTGAATGCGATGGACGCTGGCCCGATATTGGCCCAACGCCGCTATCCCATATCACCGGATGCGACGGCGGGCCAGCTCTGTGAGGCCTTGGCCTGCGAAGGGAGTCGCCTCTTGCTCGAAGTCTTAGAGGGCTTGTCTAAGGGGTCGATAAGGGAGGAGCCTCAGGACGAATCTGAGGCTACCTACGCTCCGAAGATCGCGAAGGAGGAAGCCCTCATACGATGGGATGAACCCTCAAAGTGCGTTCACGACTTGGTGAGAGCTCTAAACCCTACCCCCGGCGCCTTTACCTTCGCGCATGGAAAAATATTGAAAATCTGGCGCACCTCTCTCGCGGATGGCATTTGTGGCAAACCCGGCGAGATCGTAGAGGTCGAAGATGGGCGGCCGGTCGTGGCATGTGGCGAAGGCGGTGTCGTGTTGCTCGAAGTGCAGCAGGAGGGAAAAGGACCTCGCGATGCTGCGGCTTGGTGGCGCGGTGCCAGGTTGAAAAAAGGGGATACCTTGGGATGAGTTCAACCTTCAAAGATCGCTTCAAGAGCTTTCCCTGGGGGAAAGCCGTCGCGGTGACAGGAGCCTTGGGGGCCGGCAAGACCGAGTGGGCGCTCAATCTGTCCATGGCCTTTTTAGCCCTCGGGGAGAGCGTAACCTTGGCCGACGTGGATATCTTGAACCCTTATTTTACAGTGAGGAGCCTCTCGGGCTTGCCGCTCTCTGAAGGGTTTTCCGTAGTCTACACGGCGGGCGAAGCGAGATGGAGCGACTTGCCTCTCGTTCCACCCGCCGTCAGCAGGGCCTTGTTAAAAGAGGGCGAACGGGTCTGCATCGACGTCGGAGGGGGCGAAAGAGGGGCCATGGCCCTCGCGCAGATCGCGCCCCTTATGGACCAGGTCGGCTATACATTGCTATATGTAGTGAATCCCTATCAGCCCAGCACAGCAAGTCCGGATGGAGTGCAGAGGCTGCTGCAGGGGCTCGAGCGCGCCTCTAAGACGAAGATCACCGCTCTCGTCGCCAACCCCCACCTGATGGAGGACACCACGCCCGATGTGGTGGTGGCCGGATACGAGAAGGTGAATGCCTTTTCACAGGCCTTGGGGATCCCCATCCTTTTTGTAGGGGTCTCTTCCGCGCTTTATGATGAAGTGGCAACCATATTCGCTGATACAAAGGCGCTGTTATGGCCCATCGAACGGATGGTTTTAATGCCTTGGGAAAAGAGGTGAAGCTGAATGCCGAAAGGGCGCGTAATGATCGATGAAGAGCTGTGCAAGAGCTGTGGTCTGTGCGTTGCAGCCTGTCCTACCAAGGTGCTTTCCATATCCGACAAGGTCAACAGCAAGGGATATAGACCTGCTACGCAGGCAAAAGAGGGATGCATAGCCTGCAAGATGTGCGCCACTACCTGTCCGGATATGGCTATCACCGTCTACCGCATCGATGAATAACTTGTGGAGGTGAAACGAAAATGGGCGAGCGTGTACTGATGAAGGGTAACGAAGCCCTTGCAGAGGCGGCCATTCAAGCCGGATGCAGATATTTCTTCGGCTACCCCATAACGCCGCAGAATGAGATCCCCGAATATATGTCGCGCAGGCTTCCCGAGGTCGGCGGGGTTTACCTTCAATCCGAAAGCGAGGTCGCCACGATAAACATGCTCTTCGGCGCTGCCGGAGCTGGGGTCAGAGTGATGACGTCTTCCTCGAGCCCTGGGATTTCGCTCATGTCTGAGGGGATCAGCTATATAGCGGGAGCTGAGCTACCCTGCGTGATCATGAACGTGATGCGCGCTGGACCTGGGCTCGGCGGCATTCTACCCGGTCAGGCCGATTATTTTCAGGCCACGCGGGGCGGCGGTCACGGCGATTACCGTCTGTTGGTTTTGACGCCGGGGACATTGCAAGAGGCTATAGACCTCGTCATGAAGGCCTTTGACCTCGCCGATCTATACCGCAACCCCGTCATGGTGTTAGTGGACGGGTTTATGGGCCAGATGATGGAGGCGGTAGAGTTCAAGGCGCCCGAGAAGCTCGAACTTCCCGATAAGAAGGAGTGGGCCGTAGGATACAGGAAGGAGCGCGGCAGACGGGCCATCGTTAAGACGCTATCCCTTGAGCCCGATCCTTTGGAGGAGCATAACCGCCGCCTTCAGGAGAAATACCGCAGGATCGAGAAGAATGAGGTGAGGCACGAGAGCTACATGATGGACGACGATGTAGAGCTCGTCATGGTTGCCTACGGCACCACCAGCAGAATAGTGCGCTCATCGCTAAAAGCCTTGCGCGCTGAGGGGATAAAGGCCGGCATGATCCGTCCGATCACGGCTTGGCCGTTTCCCTATGAGCCGTTCAAAAAGCTCCCCCCGAGCGTAAAGTCTGTTTTGGCGGTGGAGATGAGCTGCGGCCAGATGGTTGAAGACGTAAAACTCGGCGTGGCGGAGCGCTTTCCCGTTCACTTTTACGGCCGCTGCGGGGGCAATGCCCCTTCGGTCGAAGAAGTCGTCCGCGCGGCCAAAGAGACCCTGGGGCGTTGAAGGAGGGAATGCTGCGATGAAAGAAGTCTTGATAGCCGAGCGTCCAAAGTCTATGTATAAGGTGTCCACCCACTATTGCCCCGGCTGCACGCACGGCATAGCCCATCGTCTGATAGCCGAGGTGATAGATGAGCTTGGCATCCAGGACAGGGCGGTAGGGGTTGCGCCTGTCGGGTGCTCTGTGCTCATCTATAACTACATAGATCTGGATTGGTACGAGGCCGCCCATGGCCGGGCTCCGGCTGTGGCCACGGCGTGCAAGAGGGCTCGCCCCGACCTCGCGGTCTTCACATATCAGGGCGACGGGGATTTGGCGTCCATAGGCATGGCGGAGGTCGTGCACGCAGCCAATAGAGGAGAGCGCATCAGCGTCATATTTATCAACAACGCCATCTACGGTATGACGGGGGGACAGATGGCCCCCACCACGTTGCTCTCCCAACGGACCAGCACGACCCCTTACGGCCGCGATCCGAAGGCAAGCGGCTATCCCATACGCGTGGCCGAGATGCTCTCGGCCTTGGCCGCGCCCGGCTACATAGCCCGTGTATCTGTCGTCAAGCCGAAATACATCATTAAGGCGAAAGAGGCCATAAAGAAGGCATTCCTGACGCAGATCGAAGACAAGGGGTTTTCCCTCGTGGAGATACTCTCCACTTGTCCGACGAACTGGGGAATGTCTCCGGTTGCGGCCACGAATTGGGTCGAAGAGCAGATGATACCAGTCTTTCCATTGAAGGAATTCAAGGTTCCCGAATAGGAGGTGAAGGCTCATGGGCGATTTTACCCGCACTCTCATAGCGGCAGGTTTTGGAGGGCAGGGCGTGTTGATGTTGGGGCAGCTGGTGGCTCATGCCGCCATGCGCGATGGGCGCAATGTAGCCTGGATACCTTCTTATGGCCCGGAGATGCGAGGCGGCACGGCCAACTGTTGTGTCATAGTGAGTGACGAAGAGATCGGATCTCCCCTGGCGAGCGCTACTGATATATTGGTGGCCATGAATAAGCCGTCCGTTTTGAAATTCGAACCGAAGTTGAAGAGCAACGGGCTTCTGCTATATGATAAAGATTTAGCAAGCTATGAAGGCACGAGGAGCGATGTGACGGTGGTCCCCGTGCCGGCGAGCAGCATCGCGAGGGAGTTGGGAGACGCCCGTATCGCGAACATCGTGATATTGGGGGTTTTGGCTGAACTTTCCGACATAGTTACCGTCGAATCGTGCGAAGCCGTGGTCAGAGAGGTCTTGGGGAAGAAAAAGGCGGCGTTGGCAGAATTGAACCTGCAGGCCTTCGCGCGCGGCAGGGAACTCGCCAAGGAGGTATACGTCAGGTAGATGGATACGTCTGAGAGGGGATGCGCCTCGCGCCTGGCATACGATGGCAAGATCGTCCGCGTGCGCATCGACCACGTGGAACTGCCCAACGGCTCGATGACGTACCGCGAGGTCGTTGAGCACGCGACCGCCGTGGCTATCGCTGCGGAGACCGAAGACGAGAAGATCCTGCTCATACGCCAATTCCGTTATCCCGTGGGCAAAGAGATTATAGAGGTGCCTGCCGGCATTGTGGAGGACGAGGAAGATCTGGTCGCCGCCGCTAAGAGGGAGCTCAGGGAGGAGACCGGTTTCGACGCTAAAGAAGTCCGCGAGATATGCCGCTTCTTCACATCCCCAGGTTTTTCAAACGAACTCATCGTCCTCTACCACGCCAAAGGCATCTTCCCTTCGTCCCTTCCGGGAGATGACGACGAGTTCATAAACCTGATGCCCACGAGCAAGGAAGAGTGCCTCAGGTTGATCGAAGATGGCGCTATAGAGGATGCCAAGACGCTGGTCGCCCTTCTGATGCTTTTGCGTTAACCTTGGAGGAGGCGGGGTTGTTGGAGGCCTGGCTGGCCGACTCTTTTTTAAGCTATCTGCGCTTCGAGCTCGGTTACAGCGAGAACACGGCGAGATCCTACGCGTCGGATCTCGCCAAGTGGGCCGCCTTTTGTTCGCAGAACGGCATTTCCCCCGTTCCTCCGACTCAGGATGGGGTTGTGCGTTTTTTGAGAGCCCTGGCCGAAGACGGCATGAGCAGAGCGTCTATCCAACGCACTGCTGCGGCCATTCGATCGTTTATGCGCTATCTGGTGGCAGAGGGGTTGGCCGATGGCGGAGAACGACTTCCCCCTCTGCCCGCCAAAGGAAAAACCCTCCCCCAGATATTGAGCGAAGGGGAAATAGAGAGGATCTTGGCCTCCTGCGACGGCGAGCGCGATATAGACATCAGGGATCGGGCAATCATGGAGTGCGCCTATGGATGCGGCCTGCGGGCGACCGAAGTGTGCGAGCTTGAACTTTCGAACCTTGACTGGGGCAACGAAGTGATCCGCGTGCGTGGGAAAGGCAACAAGGAGAGGTTGGTCCCCTTTTTGGGAAGCGTTCGGCGCAGCGTGGAGCGCTATTTGAAGGAAAGCCGCCCGCATTTGGACAAAGGGCGGTGCGAAAAGCTGTTTCTGTCGCGGAGCGGCAAACCTCTCTCAAGGGAGGACTTGTGGCGCATAGTGAGGAGGAGGGGAAAGATGGCCGGCATCTCATCCTCCCGTCTACATCCACATGTCCTGCGCCACTCCTTTGCCACTCACCTCTTGAGGAGAGGGATAGACTTGCGGACCTTGCAGGAACTCTTGGGGCACTCTACTATAGCGACGACAGAGCGCTATACCCATTTTGACCTCGAACTTCGCGATGTGTACGATAACTGCCACCCCAGAGCGTGAGGCGTGATGCGTGACAAACGATTAGCGGTTTAATGATGATGGCTGAACTTTGAGCTAAACGTTGTGCGCGGTGTGTTTTGTGGCAGCGACAACTCAAAGAGGTGAAGGTAATGGAGGTAAAACGACGCGTAGAAGAGGCATTAGAATACATCAAGAAAAACGTCACCGCCATACCAGAAGCCGCGGTCGTGTTGGGCTCTGGTTTGGGGAGGATAGCCAATGAGATATCCGACGCTGCCGTAATCCCTTATGAAGCGATACCGCACTGGCCACGCTCCACAGCCCCGGGGCATGTCGGCAGGCTCGTGATAGGTCGCTTCGGGGGGAAGTTGGTGGCGCTCATGCAGGGGCGCGCCCATTATTACGAAGGCTACTCGATGGAAGAGGTCACCTTCCCAGTGCGCGCCTTTGGCAAATGGGGCATCCCCGTTTATATAGCTACGAACGCCTCTGGAGGCATACATTACGGCCTTCGCCCCGGCGATTTGGTATTGGTGTGCGACCACATAAACTTTATGGGAGCAAATCCGCTGCGCGGCCCTAACGAGGAAGAGTGGGGACCGCGCTTTCCGGATATGACATATGCTTATGACCAGCGCCTGCTGTCTTTGGCTGAGGAGGCGGCCGCGAAGGAGGGCATACTGGTCAAAAGAGGGATATACATAGCCTTTCCTGGCCCTTCTTACGAAACGCCCGCTGAGATACGCATGGCTCGCGCCATGGGAGCGGATATAGTCGGCATGTCCACGGTGCCGGAAGCGATCGTGGCCAACCACATGGGGATGAAGGTCTGCGCCGTCTCGTGCGTGGCCAATTACGCCGCCGGCATGGAGGCGAAGCGCCTCACCCACGAGGAGGTTTTAGCTGCGACGGAGGAGGCCTCCCTCAAGATGGCCAGGCTTCTGCGAGGTTTGGTCGAGGGCCTTTAGGGAAGCAGCTCAGAGGCGCAACTTTTGAAACTCCATCTGTTCTAAGTCTATCCACAGCAGAGAGGCCCGAAGCGGCGTGCCTATGTTCGTTATCACCTTCACAGCCTCGGTCACCTGAAGGGCAGCTGTAACCGCGGGCGTAAACGATGGGTTGCCCAAGACCACCTCGGCGCCCCTGTCGGGGACTTCACCTTTTAGGGCGTCAAATAGCGTCGGGTCTCCGGGGAATATAGTCCCGACTTCGCCTGAAAGGCCGCCTATTGCGCCGTGAACGACCGGTATTCCGGACCTTCTGCAAGCTTCGAACAGGACCTTTCTGGAACTGTTGTTATCGAGGGCATCGATGGCCAAATTTACGCCTTCGAGCAGGCGATCGGCGTTTTCTTCAGTGAGGAGGACATTCATAGGCACGACGAGCAGGGCGCTGTTTATCACAGCCAAACGCTCGGCTGCTGCCTGGGCTTTCGGTAGGCCGATATTTTTTTCGGTGCAGAAAAGCTGTCTGTTCAAGTTGCTCTCAGAGAAGCTGTCGCCATCTATGATCAGGAGCTCTCCAACTCCGACCCGTCCCAAAAGCTCAGCTATCCAACCACCGAGGCCTCCGCAACCGACCACTGCGACGCGCGATCTTAGTAGGTTAGCCTGCCCGGCTATGCCCAGCGTCCCTATGTTTCGCTCGTATCGCTTGGGAACGATTCCAGCGTTGAGCGCTGCGAGTTCTACATCGCGCAAAGGGATCCCCTTTTCTTTGGCGAGCACCTTGCACACATCCAGGCTCACCACTTGACGATCTTTCTCTTTTGTGCATCCTTTTAACAAGGCCTGTGCGAGATTTTCCAAAGGCTCTCTCTCCTTCGCTTTAAAAAAGTAAAAAGGACGGTATAGCTCATGGAGCAAGAGACATACAAACCACAAGAAGGCGATATCGAGTCCCTTTTTATATCATATATGCCGTGGGTTAGGTCGCTCGCCAGGGCTTTGGCCGGCCGGGATTTGTATCTGCAGGACGACCTCATCCAAGAAGGTCTTATGGCCCTTTACAGGGCTGCGCAGCGCTACGATCCGGAAAGAGGTCCGTTTCCTCCCTTTGCGCGTTCTTGCGTTCGCAATGCCATGATCTCGTTTTTGCGCAAAAAGGCCCTTCACCATGCGGAGGAGAGCTTCGACGAGATAGAAGAACTGGCCAAGCCATCGGCCTCTGACTATGAACTGCGCGGCGCGGAAAGCCAGGAAGTGCTCAAGGAGCTCATCCCGCTGCTTTCACCCATGGAAACCGCTGCGCTCGATGCTTACTTGCAGACAGGAGGAATAGCGCAGGCGGCCGAGGTGTTGGGGTGGAACGAAAAGCGCGTATATAACGCCCTCCAGCGCGTCCGCAATAAGGTCAAAGCGCTCTTTGTAAGCCACTGAAACTGAATCTGGACAAATCGCCTGCAGAAATATTATCATAAACTGGACTTACGCGGAGGCGGATGCCGGCTGGTGTCGACCCTGGACTTCAAATCCGGTGCGGGGTGGCCAGGGCTGCTCTGGGTGGGTTCGATTCCCACACGCCACAAAAAACGCAGGCGCAATCGGCATTCTTAAGCGTTCACGCTAAGCGAGCGGCTACAGGCAAAAAGCACGAATCCGGTTGCCATGAAAAAAACGCAATCTGACACTCTCTCGCCGCCGGTAATATTGGCGAAGGGAGAGTGTTTTTTATGGCTGTCGTTCCGTTCCGCAAAGACGTATCTTGGGAGGATGCAGCAGCTGAGTTTATCTATTTCAAGATTGCTGAGGGCAGGGCAGAGAGGACGATTGAAGATTACATTGAAGATTACAAGGAGCACTTAACCTGGTTTTTCAAGCGCTTTCCCGACGCCTTCGACCCGCAAAAGGCGCGAAAGTGTGTGCTCGAGTATATGTCCGACAAGATAAAGCCTGCCACATATAACATCCGCCTTGCCTACCTTAGAAGCTTCTTCTCCTGGTGTGTCAACGAAGGAATCTTGCCGGAAAATCCGACCGCAGGCCTAAAGAGAAGGAAAGACGGAGGGCGCATCGTCTCAGTTGAAGACGGCGTTTTGATCAAGCTCCTTGAGCTTCCGGACAGAAGAACGTTCACCGGCCTGCGCGATTACGCCTTGATGCTTCTTACGCTCGACACCGGCATACGGCCGGGCGAGGCTTTGTCGCTCCTGCCGTCGGACGTAAACATCCGCTCTCGTGAGGTCTGCGTTCGGGCAGAGACTGCAAAGACACGCACGCGCAGGACGCTTCCAATATCTCCAGTCACGGCCAAGGCTATTATATCAAAGCTTTTGTCCGCTCGCCATCACGAATGGGAAGATGACGTCCCTGTCTTCTGTTCTCAGGACGGCGCGAGGTTAAAAAGAGCATCCTGGTCTCACAGAATAGACGAATATGCAAAGCACTTGGGCGAACACATAAGGTCTTACGACTTGCGCTATGCCTTTGCCCTTTCCTATCTGCGAAACGGCGGCAACACATTATCGCTACAGCGCATCCTCGGACACACAGACTTAACCATGACGAAGCGTTACGTAGCATACACGCAAGACGACATAAAAGAGCAGCATGCGCATGCCTCGCCGGTGAATAAGCTTATGCCAGAAAGAAAGAGAGTGAAGCTAAAAATAAGGTAGGCTTAAACACAAGGAAGTACAAGTCTTGTGCTCTGTCTCTTGGGGCTGACATCATTTTGGGATGCGTGTGCTTGACGGTACAAACAAAGAACGGGAGCGGCATTTTAGATCTGCCACACTCCCGTTCATCTTATTGTGATATCATACGGATCTAAAGGGCCTGCTATCTACTACATGATTTTATAACGATAACGTTCTCCAACACACTTAGGCAACAGAAAAACCGAACTACTAAGAATCATGATTGTAGGTCTTCGTGCGCGATATTTAAGAACGGTCCCGTCAGCCCATATTATTTTATCATTTTACTTGGTAGCCAAAGCACAATCTCAGGGAAGAGACAGCACAACAAAATTCCCAGCGCTATCAGGCCAATGAATGGCCAAACACCGCGAATGATGTCGCCTATCTCAATGCCCCATTCTGGCAAGGCGATACCTTTCAAATAGAAGATGGCAACGGCGAATGGTGGCGTCATGAATGCCATCTGGAAATTCACGTTGACTAAGATGCCGAACCATACTGGATCGAATCCCAGTTTTGGCGCCAGTGGCGAAATGATAGGTACCATGATGAATATGATACCTATGACATCGATGAAAAATCCCAGGATAAATATGATGAACATAATGATGAAGAGTGTCATCCACCGGCCGCCGGGCATAGCCAAAATGACATCTTCCACCACCTTGCCACAACCCGCTCCAAGAAATACACCTGTAAAAGCGAACGACAGTGCGCTAATCAGGTAGATCATGCTTGTTACATTAAGTGTTCTAAGCGTTACCTCCTTCAGGACGCTAAAGGAGAATGTTCGGTAGACGATTGCGAGGACGATAGACATAAGCGCGCCCATCGCAGCCGCCTCAGTTGGCGGTGCAATACCAAAAAAAATGGAGCCGAGAACCGAGAAGATAAGTATTACCGGTGGAAGTAGTGAGATCAGTAACTGACGCACCTTGACCCCCAGCGGCACCGCCCTTTCTTGGACCGGGACCACAGGTGCCAATTGTGGTTGCAGTAGACACCTCACCACTATGTAGGTGCAATACAACGCGCTGAGAATTAGACCAGGGAACACCGCTCCCATGTATAGTTTGCCTACCGAAATTGCCGCCATTGGTCCGTAAATAACCAGTAGAATACTTGGAGGAATCAAATTTCCAAGCACTCCGCTAGCGCAAGTTGTACCACACGCGAAGCTCTTGTCGTATCCGCGTGATAGCATTGCTGGAAGAGCAATCATCCCAATCATCGTCACCGATGCACCTACCACACCGACGCAGGCTGCCATGATTGTACCAACGAGAACCGTCACAATAGCAAGTCCGCCTCTAAGGCCGCCAAGCAAGAGGAACAGGGTATCATACAATCTCTTGGTAATGCCTGAAGACTCTAGCATGGCGCCCATGAAGACAAATAGCGGAATTGCAAGCAGCGTGTAGTTCATAATCTGGCCTAGAAGACGGTCGTACAAAAGCTTTGATACTGATGGCCCAAAGACGAGGTAACCTACACTGAGGCTAACAAATCCGACTACCAGCGCTAGTGGATAGCCTATCAAAACGCCAACAACGAGACCGCCGAACATCAAAAGGGTAACCATCTCTGGGCTGATATCAATCAAGGCTCTCACCTTTCATGGCAAAATATACGTCTCGTAAAAACTGGGACAGTCCCTGTAGAGCGAATAAGCAAAAGCCAATCAGCACTACGGTCTTGATTGGCCAAGCTGGAGGATACCAATAGCTTTCGATCATTTTCTCATGCCAGCGGATAGCCATGAGGGCTGAATCAGCTGCCTCGACAATATATATATATACCAAAGGAAGGAACATAACTACCCAGCAGATTGAGTCAACGATTGCCTTGACTCTCGGTGGATACTTCGAATAAAAGATATCTACGCGTACATGACCCCCCACACTGTGGGTATATGCCCAACCAAGTACAGCAATTGCCCCACCAAGCATGGAGGCCAGGATGTGAGCCCATATTGTGGGTGCGTTAAACACATATCGCATGATAACTTCGTAGGAAAGGATGAGCACGAGCAATAGGCAAAGCCAACGACACGTCAAACCGCTCCATCGACTCAGCTTGTCGATACTTTTGACGATTCGCCTCATAGAAACCATCCCCTTTTGTGGCCTGGAGCCTACCTACCGGCAAGATAATTATCACTGGGTGAGAGACTTATGAGTTTGTCTATTTGATATCTTGAAGGGTGCAAATTTGTTTAAACTTATTTTGAGAGGATAGCACCTCAGCAAAGAACGAGTCAGCTTTAGCTTTCTCTGCATAGTACTCAGCTGCTACCCTCTGGAACTCTTCCTCTATAGTGGAAGGCAACTTTTGCACAATAGTGCCATAATCAATAAACTTCTGTAGGGCAGCGTGATCCAGGAGGATTTCTTCGGCGAACCATTCCTGCATCTCGGCTTGAGCCGCCATCCGGACGATAAGCTGCAGATCAGGAGTTAACTCGTTCCATGCATCTTGGTTAACAAACATCGC
>CAYTKB010000018.1:0-2922 GCA_964438265.1 uncultured Acetomicrobium sp.
GCGATAAGGGACTGATAGACGTACGCCTGGAGGAGAGCATGGATCTGGTGAGGGGGGTCCAAGATCCCGTAGAGTAAGTCCGCAACCAGGTTCAGAAAGATTACGAGAACGCCCATCAAGAAAAACGTAGCTTGGGCTACGGGATAGTCGTTCCTCTGAATGGCTGCCACCATCTCTCGCCCGAGGCCGGGCCATCGGAAGACTGTCTCTACCAGCACTTGTCCCCCTATGGCAAAGCCCACCATTAGGCATAGTACTGTCACCACCGGCAAAAGGCTATTGCGCATGGCATGGCGGGTCAGGACCTTCCATTCTGAAAGGCCCTTGGCTCTGGCCATTTCGATAAAATCGTCGTTCATCACCTCTATCATGGCGGTCCTCATGACTAAGAGCGGTGTGGCGATGTAATAGAGTGCAGCCGTGAGGGCTGGCAGCACCAGATGATGCAGGAAGTCCAGGGAAACGAACTTGTCCCAATTGCTCAAAACCTCAGTGCCCACTGAGCGCATGCCGCCGGCCGGAAACCAACCGAGGCGATATGAAAAGATCAAAAGCACCACCATCCCGGTCCAAAATACCGGCGCTGAGCGGAAAAATAGCGCTAGGGCGGTGCCGAAGATTTCGATTTTGGAGCCCCTTATCCAGGCCATGATTGCGCCGCCGAGTACGCCCACGGCAAAGGCGATCAGTAAGGCCGCTCCCATCAATATGGCGGTGCTCCAGACTTTTTCGCCGATGATTTCTATCACCGGCTGCCGGTAATGGAATGAAACGCCAAACTCCCCCCTAAATAGGTTGCTCATATAGGTTATGTATTGCTGCCAAAGAGGCTTGTCGAGGCCAAACTGCTTCATGACGGCCTCTTGTGCCTCCACCGGTAATGCCGCGTCGATGAACATGGATAACGGGTCCCCGGGTAGTATGCGAAACAGGAAAAAAATCAGCGTACTGAGAACCAGTAGAGTGACGAGCATTTGAAATAAACGGTTAATGATATAACTCCACATTCTTGCAGGTTTGTCTCCCTTCCAACTTCTCAAAGAACCGAGGCCGGTTGGTGTAACTCGGCGTGCCAACCAGCCTCGGTGAGATCGAACTACTTCTTAAAGCTTTCCACCTTACCCTCGGGGTAATAAATCTTACCCTTGGCGTCCCACTCATAACCGGCTTCTTTCAAGATCTGGCGTGCCTTATCCAGATCGTATGGCAACGGTTTGATGGCTGGGTTGTACCAAAATGAGTTTGCTGAGGCTATTATCGATCCTTCTTTTGTCCCATGCCCTTCTAATAAGATGTCGATGATCTTTTGGCGCGGGATTGCGTAGCTTAAGGCAAACCGAACAGCCTTATCGTCGAAGGGCGTCCTTCGCATATTGACGTTTATATGGTAATACCCATGATCTGGCACTTCGATGACGGATATGCCTTCTACATCTTTTAATTTATCGGCTTGTATCGGCTCCAACCACCATCCCAAGACGTCGATTTCGCCGGTTGTAAGTCCAGCCACCAACCCTTGGACGTTGGCGTAGGGGATCTTTATGATTGCGTCGACCTTGGCCGGCTGGAAGTAGTCATCGTTTCTGACCAACTTCATCTCTTCGTCGCGGCGCCAGTAGCCGAGCTTGAATGGACCACTGCCTATGGCTTGAGCGTTGTCCCATTCGAGCGTCCCCTTGGGCCCTCTCTCCTCGAGGACCTTAGACCAAATATGCTCAGGAAAGATGTAGAGTTGCCCCAAAGAGTTGGCTATGAACGGAGCGAAAGGTTCCTGCAGCTTAAATATGAGCGTCAGGTCGTCTTTGATCTCGACTTCGGCAATAGGTTTGATCAGGCCGAGGAAGTAGGGTGACTCCGTCTTTCTGACCAGGTCCACGCTGAACTTGACGTCGCTCGCCTTCACGGGTTCTCCGTCGTGGAACTTCATGCCGGGTCGTAATTTCAGTTCGTAGGTGGTATCGTCGATCTGCGTGATGGACTCCGCGGCCCAATTGCGAGGCTTGCCGTCGGGGCCGATCCTCACGAGGCGGTCATATATGAGCCTCGTGGTCTGAAAATCGTGTGTGGCGGTGGACGCCAGGGGGTTCATCGTATTTATGTCGCTCGGATACCCCCAAACGACTTCCTTGGAGTTGCCAATTGGTTCTATGCTGAGCCAATTCCAGAAGGCGTTCAAAGCTTCTCCCATCATAGGAGTCGGGTTTTTGAAGTTGGCCGAATCGTAAGCTACTATCCAATTGCGGCTGGCTATTACGAGGTAAGGTTGATCTTCTGCGGCTATCTCCTGGGCTTTCCATACAATTTCCCTCCGCTTTTCCAGGTCACCGATGCGGCGTTGTTCTTCGGCCAACTTGTCATATTCTGGGTTGTTATAGCCGACGATATTGTACTGTCCTATGCCTGCCTGGGAGGAGTGGAGGGTCATATATACAAAATGGTCTGGGTCGATGCGCTCAGCGCGCCCAGCCCAAGCGAGCGTGAAGGCATCGAAATCCTTCTGATTTATGCCAAGTTCGGATAGCCGATTCCATGCAAGAGGCGTTACTTTAATGTCGAAGCCCAGCTTTTTCCATTCCTCAGCTGCCATAAGGCCGAACTCGTAGCGAATGGGGTCGTAATCGGGCGTGGTGACATAAAGCTCTATCTCTCTTACCTTTCTTTCAGGCGGCAGACTCTGTCCTTTCGCCGCAATGGCAGGCGTTTGACTCCCGACAAAGATTACCAAAGCGGGGAGGATTACGAAGAGCATAACTGTACGCAACAATTTCTTTTTCACCGACAAATCCCCTTTCCTCTGTTTTTGAGTTTCATCGAACGGTTTTGCGCGTTGAAAGCTATGTCAGTTCATCTTTTTCTACCTCCTTTCAGCGTAGAGCTTATACATTATAGTAAACTAACACAATACTAATCTCTAATAGGACA
>CAYTKB010000018.1:2932-21360 GCA_964438265.1 uncultured Acetomicrobium sp.
TATACTTTTATCATAAAATAACTAGGATAACGTATACAATGCATTCGCTCCAGCTTTAGCTCAGCATATTCTAAGATTATCATTTCAAAGGGGAGGGATAATGCGGCGAGGGTTAATGAAGAGTTGTATATTGTGTATTAGGTTGCGGGTCTTGTGCGCCTACTGTCCCGGGGTGCATAAACCTTAGTGACAATCGACCTGAGTTTCAACTTATGTTACAAAAGCTGCAAGAGTTGATAAGTAACCGCATTTTAATTTGGGGGTGTTAGTTTGATGTGGAGAAAGGGTGTTACCTTAGTAGGGGTTTTACTGGTGATTTTTTGCTTTTATAATTCAGCTTCTGCTGGTGCAGATTTAATCACATACGGTGTAGGGGTAGATGCTACAACATTAGATCCACAAATGGTTGATAATGTGCCTACAGCGAACGCGGTGATGCACATCCATGAGACTTTGACCACTTGGGATAAGGATATGAACATTGTAGGGAAGTTGGCAGAAAAATGGGAGGTTGCCCCAGATGGCAAAACATGGACATTCCACTTGAGAAAAGGCATAAAATTCCATGACGGAGCAGATTTTAACGCAGATGCTGTGAAGAAAAGCTTTGAGCGCATACTCGACCCTGCTACAGGTTCTCCACGCCGCTCTATTCTTTCCATGATAGTTGAAATGAATATTTTAGATCCATATACTATTCAGCTTGTTACGGCTGAACCCTTTGGTCCGTTTCTTTCTCAACTCGCCACATACAACGCTTCTATTTTAAGCCCAAAGGCTATTGATACTTATGGCAAGGACTATGGGACTCATCCCGCCGGCACGGGCCCTTTTGTGCTCAAAGAATGGCTTCCAGGAGAGCAGATTGTATTTCAAAGGAACGAGGATTATTGGGGAGATAAGCCTAAAACAAAGAATCTTGTCTTCAAGGTAATTCCAGAGATGACAACTCGTGTCATGGCCCTTCAGACGGGTGAAGTTGACATTATTTCTAATGTTCCTCCGTTTATGGTGGAGCAATTGAAGAAAAGCAAGAATGTAGAGTTAATTGTGGCTGAGGGTTTTAGAACAATTTACATAGGCATGAATATGAAAAGGCCTCCGTTCAGCGACGTTCGCGTTAGACAAGCCCTTTATCATGCCATAGATAGGGATACCATAGTTAACAACATTTTAAATGGCCTTGCTATAAAAGCTGTAGGCCCTGAGTCTACTTCTATTCCTGGTGCAGCAAAAGATCTCAAAACGTATGAGTATGATCCACAGCGCGCCAAAGCACTTCTTAATGAGGCGGGATATCCAAATGGAGTGAAGGTGGTCTTTGTCTCCCCATTTGGACGTTATAACATGGACAAGCAAGTAACAGAGGCAATCCAGGCTCAGATAGCCGAGAGTGGCTTTAAGGCAGATCTCCAAATACTCGACTTCGCAATTATCACAAATATTCTTCGGGAAGGGAATTGTGACATGTTCTTGATGGGTAAAGGATCTCCTTCAGGGGATCTGGATTTTACCGCTCAGATTTGCTGGAAAACCGGAGGATCGCTCAACTATTCGGGCTTATCAGATCCCGAGATAGACAATCTAGTTGACGAACAAAGGCGCACTGTTGACCTTAAGAAGCGTTATGAAATTCTGCAGAAGATGCAGGAAAAACTTCAAGAGTTACTGCCTTGGGATCCTCTTAATTACGAAAAGCAGAAAGCTGCTAAGAGTAAGAATCTTACAGGAGAGTTTATCTGGCCCAATGAGTTTATAGATCTCCGCTATGCAGAAAAGAATTAGAGAATTTGATTTTTAGGGTCTTTAAAATTAGAAAGGCATGGTGTTAGTGTCCTTTTTGAGGAAGGAGCAGTTGTATTTATGTTGAAATATGCGCTTCGCCGCCTGGGGTGGCTTATACCTCTTTTGGTCATCGTCTCCGTTTTGGTGTTTTCTATAATTTATCTGATGCCAGGTGACCCTGCCGTAATTATCGCAGGGGAAGGAGCTACCAATGAAGACATAGAGAACGTGAGACATAGCCTTGGCCTTGACAAACCTATATATGAGCAATATCTAATATGGGTCTCTCGAGCCATGAGGGGAGACTTTGGGAGATCTATTCGCACGGGGAGACCTGTTGCAACAGAGATAAGTTTTCGTTTTGCTAATACCATGCGGCTAAGCATAGTATCTATAGTAATTGCTGCTATAATTGGACTTGCTGCTGGTATAGTATCTGCCACACGCCGTTATTCTTTAGCTGACAATGTTGTGATGGCATTAGCCATGATTGGCATATCAATAACACCATTTTACTTGGGTTTGATGTTAATGCTTTTCTTCTCCGTAAAGCTTGGATGGTTTCCATTGATGGGTTTTACTACGTTGAGCAGTATGATTTTACCAGCAATAACGCTTGGAGCACGTCCTATGGCTATGATAGCTCGCATGACTCGTTCAAGTATGCTCGAGATCATGGGTCAAGATTATATTTTAGCAGCTCGAGCTCAAGGTTTGCCAGAAAGGCTCGTTATATTTAAATATGCTTTGAGAAATGCCCTCAATACAGTGATTACGGTCGTAGGATTACAGTTTGGTAGTTTACTCGGAGGTGCTGTTATTACAGAGACGGTTTTTGCATGGCCTGGCATAGGACGGCTTGCCGTAGAATCTATAAGAGCGAGGGACTTTCCTGTGCTTCAAGCTTCAATACTTGTTATAGCCGCATCATTTGTAGTCATAAACTTAATAGTTGATCTTACTTATGCGTTAGTTAATCCTAGGATCCGTTATTCGTGAGAGTTAGTGCGATGCCTAATGTAAACTCAACTCATGTGACTAAAAAATTTTTGATTAGTGAGACATCTAGGAGAGAGCTTAGTCGCCAGTGGTATCGCTTTAAGAAGCGCCCTATAGCTGTTATTGGGTTCTTCATAGTCTTGGTTTTTATAGTGATTGCCTTTGTTGCGCCATTAATTGCACCGTATGATCCATATGTGACGGATTTTAAAAATATGTTGGCCAAGCCGTCGTCTGCACATCTTTTAGGAACAGATGAACTTGGGCGCGACATTTTGAGTCGGATCCTTTATGGTTCCCGTATCTCATTAGTGATAGGCTTGGCTGCTGTTGGTATTGCCATGTTAATAGGTGTCCCCTTGGGGCTTATTGCAGGTTACTATGGTGGAAAGTTGGATAATCTTATTATGCGGGTTATGGATATTTTAATGGCATTTCCTAGTATACTCTTGGCTATAGTCGTAGTTAGCATATTAGGTCCTGGCCTTCAAAATACCATAATTGCTGTTAGTGTCTTTTCGGTAGCAAGCTTCGCTAGGCTTGCAAGGGGAGAAGTTCTGAATATTAAAAATCAAGAGTTTATAGAGGCATCGCGAGCCTTAGGGGCTGGGGATGGATGGATAATTTATTGGCATATTCTCCCAAACACCATTTCGCCGCTCATTGTTTGGACAACCCTGAATGTAAGCTCTGCCATACTCACCGCTGCAGGCTTAGGATTCCTCGGGTTGGGGGCCCAACCACCTTTGCCCGAATGGGGAGCTATGTTGGCTAAGGGAAGGGAATATCTGTTAATAGCCCCCCATATAACTACTTTTACAGGGCTTGCTATTCTACTTCTGGCACTTGGTTTGAACCTCTTAGGCGACGGGCTCCGAGATATTTTAGATCCACGCTTGAAGGAGTAAAAAGTCATGAATGATCTTCTTTCCATTCGCGGCCTTTGTGTAGAGTACCATGTTTTTGAGGGAATCGTAAGAGCTGTAAACAACTTAAACCTTGGGATTTCAGAAGGTGAATCTCTTGGCTTGGTTGGAGAAACTGGAGCAGGTAAGACTTCAACGGCCCTTTCTATTCTTAAATTGCTTCCAAAACCTGCGGGTCGAATCGCAAAGGGAAGCGTTATTTTTAAAGGGCGCAATCTGCTTTCTACTCCTGATGTGGAACTTAGGCATATAAGAGGCAGACAGATTTCTATGATCTTTCAAAACCCAATGACTTCATTAAATCCTGTTTTCACAATAGGGGAACAGATTGCAGCAGTGATAAAGCAGCATCAACACCTCGACAAAAAAATGTCAATAAATCGAGCGAGAGAGATGCTCGAACTTGTCGGCATTCCAGCTTTCCGCGCAAGTGAGTATCCACATCAGCTCAGCGGAGGGATGCGCCAGAGGGTGGGAATAGCCATTGCGCTATCTTGCAGACCAGAGCTTTTGATTGCCGATGAGCCGACTACAGCTCTTGATGTCACTATTCAGGCTCAGGTATTGGCCCTTATGAACGAACTCAAGGAACATTTTAAGATGTCCCTCATTATGATTACCCACAATCTTGGTGTCGTGGCAGAGATGTGTGAAAGTGTGGCAGTTATGTATGCGGGAGACATTGTAGAAAAAGGCTCAGTAAGTGCCGTGTTTGCTCACCCCTTTCACCCTTATACGAAAGGCTTGTTTGGTTCGTTGCCTGATTTAACTAGCAAGGTTAGTCGCTTGAAACCAGTTGATGGTATTATGCCGAACCCCCTATATTTGCCCTGTGGATGTGCTTTCCACCCGCGCTGTAAAAGTGCTATGCCAGTGTGTAAGAAAGAAAAACCATCCACCATAAGACTTAGCGACGATCACACTGTTAGTTGTTTCTTAGCGAGCGAGAATGAAGGGGGAGCAGGAGTTGAATCAACCTTTTGTGAGCGTTAGGAACCTGCAGAAATATTTTGAGATCAAGGGGCGAGGAATGTTGCACGCGGTCGATGATATTTCCTTCTCCATAGAGAAAGGGAGCACCCTTGGTCTTGTAGGAGAAAGCGGCTGTGGCAAGTCAACAACTGGTCGTGTGATGCTTCGTTTGATCCCCCCTACTGGCGGAGAGGTATATTTCGAGGGGCAAAATATCTTTGCTATAGAGGAAAAAAGGCTTAAGTTGATGCGCAGGAAGATGCAAATGATATTCCAAGATCCATATTCCTCTCTTGATTCCAGGAAAACAGTTCGCCAAATCATAGCGGAGCCCCTTTTTATCCATAAAACCTTACGAGGCAAAGCTCTTACGAAGAAAATTGATGAACTGGCGGAGATGACTGGCATAACGCCTGACATAATGGATAAGTTTCCTCACGAACTTGATGGGGGGCGGCGTCAAAGGGTAGGGCTGACCAGGGCCTTAGCGTTGGGCCCTGATTTCATTGTGTGTGATGAGCCAGTTTCTGCTCTTGACGTCTCTATACAGGCTCAAATAATAAACCTTCTTCAGGACCTTCAAGAAAAATTGGGTTTGACCTATCTTTTCATTTCTCATGATCTCAGTGTCGTTAGACATATCTCTCATAAGGTTATGGTGATGTACCTTGGGCGTATTGTAGAGGAAGCGGAGACAGAAGAGTTGTTTGAAACCCCCTTACATCCATATACAAAGGCACTCCTCTCAGCAGTCCCACTTCCCAAAGTTGGTTTCAAGCGTGAGCGTATCATCTTAAGAGGGGACGTACCGAGCCCTGTAAATCCGCCGCCCGGATGTCGGTTTGCTGGGCGTTGTTGGCAGGTTCAAGATGTATGTAGGGAAAAAGAGCCTGCCCTTCTGTCTATCAATTCGCATCATCGAGTAGCGTGTCATCTTGTGAAGTCTGAATAAGTTGTATTTTCAAAGTTTTAGGAGCGCTTTAGGTTGGGCACTGCTTAAAGCTAAGGGAATAGAATATATGGCAGCAGGTGATAGAGAAGGTTGTGAAAAACGATGCTGCTAAGGATTTTGTTGTGATTGGCAATGTTAACTATCAGTGTGTGGTAGGGATAGATGCAATGGCGAATTTATCTTGCTGAGATATTCTTGAATCTATTCACTATTGGAAGATCTCTTATTTCATAAGAAATTTGTAAATAATTTCCTCATAGTCGGTAAAATGACTAAATAAACCAACACAAAGGAGGAATAAAGAGTGTCTGTGATAGAATATCCATTTCTTTTACCAGAAATGACGTGGCCTGAGGCAGAAGAAGCTTTCAAAGTTGCCAAGCTTGCGATAATTCCTGTAGGCTCTCATGAGCAACATGGTCCGGGGATAAAGTTAAAAGTCGATGGCGCTCAAGCCTATGAGTTGGCAAAGCTAGTAGCGAAAGCAGTACAGCCCTTAGCTATAGTTACGCCGCCTGTACACCTAGGAGTTTCGTATCATCATATGCACTTTCCGGGCACAATAACTCTGCGCCAAAGCACATTTATGGCAATCATAGAGGATATAATAACTAGTTTGAATAGATTTGGTTTCCGGAAATTTCTTCTCCTTGATACTCATGGAGGAAATCGCAGCGCTTGTAATGTTATATCTACCGAAATGAAAGAAAAACTTGGCGTTGAAGTTGCTCATACGCTTTATATAGATTTAGTGCGCGATGTTGTTGCAAAGATCCCCTCCTCAAAGAGAGGACATGGTTCGGATCCTGGGCTTGCTGTTGCTCTTTATCTTGACGAGGATCTAGTACATCTCGACAGGCTTGAAAAGGGAGTTGAACATTGGCCTTACGCCATGATTGGGCCTCATGAAAACCATAGAGTTGACTTTCCATTTTATACACATGAGGTGACAGAAAACGGTGTTTTCGGTGACCCGACTGGGACTAGCAAAGAGCTAGGCAAAGAGATATGCGATAAGGTAGTAGAACGTTTGAGTATCTTTATTAAGGATTTTATCAAGGAGGTACAAGAATAGCAATGACGCTAAATGAGGTTTATAAGTCAATTGACATGCGTAAAGAGGTTTTCTTAGAAGATTTATTTTGTATCTTGCGCCAGCGTAGCATTAGCGCACAAGATGATGGAGTCGAAGAATGTGCTAATCTACTAGCAGATACAATGAGAAAGGTAGGCATAAAAACCCATGTTTTCCCAACAAACCGTCACCCTGTCGTTTATGGAGAGATAGGTCCTGATGATAGCCCTACAATGTTGGTCTATGGTCATTATGACGTTCAGCCACCAGAACCATTTGAACTTTGGGATAGCGACCCCTTTGAGCCTATGATAAAAATGGGGAGGATATACGCCCGTGGGAGCTCAGATAATAAAGGGCAGCTATTTGCCCATGTGAAGGGCGTTCAGGTTTATATGGAAACCTTTGGTAGACTTCCTATTAAAGTCAAGTTCATTTTTGAAGGGGAAGAGGAAATATCAAGTCCTAATCTAGAGCCGTTCGTCGAGTCGCATAGAGATTTATTGCGCTCGGATATATGCATATTCTCGGATAGCCATGTCCATGAAGATGGTCATCCAATTGTAGTGCTTGGTTTAAAGGGAATGCTTTATGTTCAGCTTACCGTAAGAGAAGGGAAGAAGGATCTTCACTCCATGTACGCTACGTCTGTTGCCAGCCCTGTTTGGCGCCTCGTTCATCTGCTTTCAACCTTAAAGGGTGAAGATGGCTTTGTAAAGTTTCAAGGCTTCTATGACGATGTGAGGCCACCACTCCCTGAGGAAATCGAGGCAGTAGAGAGGATTCCATATGAAGAGTCTTCTGTTCTCTCTGTTCTTGGCGTGAATAATCTTTTAGAGGGGCACTATGGGGGGCATCATTATAAGAACCTTATGTTTGAACCCACTTGCAATATCGCAGGTGTCTCTGCAGGCTACCTTGGTGAGGGATCTAAAACTGTTCTCCCTTGTGTTGCGAAGGTTAAAATAGACATGCGACTTGTACCAGATCAAAAGCCTCAGAAAATCATGGAACACCTCAGAAATCATATGGTACGCTGTGGTTATGGAGATGTTGAAATAAAGGAGTTTGGTTCCCTTGAACCATCTCGGACATCCATAAAGCATCCTTTTGTGGGAGTAATAAAAGAAGCGGTTGAAGATGCATGGAAAGAAGAAGCATATGTATATCCCAGTATTGGTGGCGCTGGTCCTAATTATGTGTTTGAAAAACATCTCAAGGTCCCTTGCATTACAGTGCCCTTTGCGCCGCCCGATCAAAATAACCACGCTCCAAATGAGAACATAACGGTGGCTGGTTATATTAATGGCATTAAAACGTCTGTGGCCATTGTTAACCACTTGGGTGAATATCTCAACAGACTTGATAGACCTTAGTGTGGGTTTTATAGCGAGGGCGGTGTTCATATGACAAGCAATAAGCCGAAAGTGGGCTTGCTCTTAGGAGACCCGACGGGAATAGGGCCCGAGCTGGTGGCTAAACTCCTGAAGGAGGAAGACATATACGAGTGGGCGCAGGTTCTGGTTGTAGGGGACCGCAGGGTGTTTGAGATGGGGCAAAAGATAGCGAATGTCGAAGTCGATTGCAGGGTGGTCGAAAGGGCGAGCGATATGTGCTCTGATGAGAGGTTGGCTTTCCTCGACTTTCCCACCATATCCCCCACTGAGATCGAAATTGGGAAGGTAAACGGCAAAGCCGGCAGGGCTGTCCTCGAGACGCTCTCGTTTGCTATAAAGCTTGCGAAAAAGGGAGATATCGATGCCATCGTCTACGCTCCGCTGAACAAACAGGCAATGCTCTTGGCCGGTTCGCCCTTTGAGGATGAGCTGCGCTTCTTTGTCCATGAACTGGCGTGGGACAGTCTACACGGGGAGCTCAACGTCTTGGATGATCTGTGGACCTCGCGGGTCACCTCGCATGTGCCCATAAGAGAGGTTAGCTCTTTGGTAAACGAGCGCAGGGTATACGAAGCGATTATTCTTATCGACTCCGCTATGCGCTCTTATGGCTATTCCAGGCCTCGCATTGCTGTATCGGCCTTGAACCCCCATAGCGGCGAAGGGGGGTTCTTCGGTCAAGAAGAAAGGGAGTCTATAGCGCCGGCTATAGAAAAAGCCAGGGCTCAAGGGATAGACGCAAATGGCCCCTTTTCGGCAGACACGATCTTTTTGCGCGCCAAAAGGGACAACTTCGACGGCATAGTCTCCATGTATCATGACCAAGGCCAGATTGCCATGAAGCTCATGGGTTTCGAGAGGAGCATTACGATAAATGGCGGCCTTCCCATTCCCATCACGACGCCTGCGCATGGGACAGCCCATGACATCGCAGGGCGAGGAATTGCAAACCCCGGTGCCCTGAAGCGAGCGCTCTTCGTTGCAAGCCGTATGACTTCAAATGCTAAAGAATGATTCGCTGACAGCGGACTCTGTGTCGATAACATCCGAAGGGCGTTGACAAGGGAGGAGGACTGGTATATATTTTTATCGTAAAACAAATAGGATGATGTATACAATGCGTTCGCTCCAACTTTAGCTCAGCATATTCCAAGGTTACCATTTCAAAGGGGAGGGGTAATGCGGTGAGGGTCAACGAGGAGTTGTGCATAGGTTGTGGGTCTTGTGTGCCTTACTGTCCCATGGGGTGTATAAGCCTTGACGGCAAGGCCAGAATCGACCTGGACGAGTGTGTGGAATGCGGTGTCTGCTTCAGGAGCAAAGTTTGTCCGGTGGATGCCATATACGAAGGCGAGCTCGACGAGCTGCGCCTCTTTAGGAAAACCTTTAGTGACCCATGGATAGTGCATCCATCAACGAATGTGCCAGGCCGCGGCACCGAGGAGATGAAGACGAACGAAGTGACGGGTCGCTTCAAGCGCGGCTACACGGGTATAGCTATAGAGCTGGGCAGGCCTGGGACGGGGACGCGCTTCTATGACGTAGAAAAGATCGCAAAGGCATGCGCTGCCTTCGGCGTGGAGTTTGAGCCCCAAAATCCCGTGACCGCCATTATGAGTGACAAAAAAACGGGAAAGATTAATGAGCGCTTCATGAATGAGAAAACTCTCTCCGCTATCGTCGAATTTACCGCACCTAACGAAAAGGTAGTAGATATTTTAAAGAGCATAAAAGAGGCATCGAAGGAGCTTTCTACCGTGGCGAGTTTAGAAGTCTGTTGCAGGAGAGAGCCCGATGGCAGTCTTCCCATGGAAGAACTCGCCAAAAAGGCCGGCTTTACGCCTTCTTTGAATGGCAAGGTTAACGTGGGGCTTGGAAGGCCTCTCGCGAAGGAGGAATAGACGATGACGCACACATTGCACAGAAGGGGAAGCGCTGAGTCGTTGGCCGACGATTTTGTGGTCTTCGCCATAGCCGCTCAAGGGTTTAATGCCGAAGGGGCGGCAAAGAAGTTCGAGAAGTTCTTCGACATCGTGAAGAAATATAACCCCAATAACTTCGGAGACATGAGGACAGGCAACAGCTTAGTAGCTGGAGAAGAGGTCATAAGGAAATCTTTTAAGGATAATTCCATTGTCCACGCCGTATTTAACGACGAAGATACGGTGACGAAAGTCCTTAAAGAACTTAAAGATGCAGACTTGGGGTTGTCCATCGTCGTCTCTGGCCTCGTTCACAAGACCGACAAGTGCTGTAAAAAGGCGGGTCTTGAGATGCACACAGTGGAGAAATCGCTCGGCATTATAGGCAAGGCAACGAGGCTCCCCGATGAGAGCGTCTTGGAGGTTACGACCATGTGCGGTCATGGCATGATCGCCTTCAATTTGGTCAAGAAGCTTGCTGATGATGTGAAGAAGGGGCGCACTTCGCCCAATAAAGCAGCTAAGGAAATAGCCAAACAGTGCGTCTGCGGCGTCGTAAATATACCGCGCGTAGAGCGTTTAATAAAAGCTATGGCGAGCTAAGGGGAGGCGGAATCGTGTTAATTGATGCTAAAAAGTGCGTAGGATGCGGTCAATGTACATACTATTGTCCAGTCAAGGCCATTTCGGTGGATGCCGAACTGAAAAAAGCAAGGGTTGACCTGGACGAGTGCGTCGAGTGCGGTGCCTGCCTGAGGAGCAAGGCGTGTCCGGTGGACGCTCTGTATGAACAGGAACTCTCGTGGCCGAGGACGGTGCGTAAGATCTTGAGCGATCCGCTCACTGTGGCTGTGGAGACAGGGATCCCCGGTCGCGGTACCGAGGAGATGAAGACGAACGACGTGACGGGGCGTTTCAAGCGCGGCTATGCGGGCGTCGCGATAGAACTGGGTAGACCACTTTTGGGAGCGCGCTTCCGCGATGTGGAGAAAGTGGCCAGAGCCATGGCGCGCTTCGGCGTGGAGTTCGAGAAGCTGAACCCCACCACCAGCCTCATAGAGGACCCAAAGACTGGCAAGTTTAAAGATGATGTATTGAACGAGAAGGTCCTCTCCGCCATAGTAGAATTTGCCATCCCCTTAGAGAAGTTGAGCGACGTCCTTTATGCTTTAGAGCGCGTGTCGCACGATGTGGAGACGGTATTTTCTGTGGACGTCTGCTCGCGGTGCAACGATGACGGTTCCATCCCCCACGAGGAGATCTTATCCAAGGGGAATTGGTGGCATTCCATAAACGTGAAGACGAACGTGGGACTCGGTCGCCCGCGAGTCTCTGATTAGGGGGGGAGTCTTGTGACGCATACGTTGCATCGCATAGGTCGGTGGAGTGATTTATCGCAGGACTTCGTGTTTTTGATGATGCCGGCAAAGGACATCAACGTGAAAGGTTCTGCCGAGAAGCTGCGCACGTTTTTTAAGATCGCATTGAAGCATAAACCTGTCATGATAGGAGATGCAAAGAGGGGAAACCTTCTTAACCAAGGTGGCCCCGAAAAGGTGATCGAAAACGTTGTCGATCAGGCAGTGATACATGCGGTCTTCGACAACAAAGATGCCGTCGTGGCGATGCTCAAAGACCTCGTCGAGGCGGACTTGGGGCTTTCCGTTGTGGTTTCTGGCATAGCTACCGAGGTGCACGACGCCTGCAAAAAGGTTGGCATAGAGCGCCACACCGTGGAGCACTCCCTCGGAAGGTGGGGACGTGACGATAAGCTCCCGCCGCGGGAGATATTGGAAATCACAAATATGTGCGGCCATTCCATGGTGCCAGCTCAGCTCGTGTATAAGATGATCGATGAGATAAAGAAGGGGAAAAGGAGCGCCGAGAGTGCGGCACAGGAGTTGACCAAACCGTGTGCCTGCGGCGTTTTCAATCCTGCAAGGGCTGCCAGGCTGTTAGCAGAGCTCTCGAGTAAATAAGGCTTTAATGCGAGGCGACAGGCGCGCCTCGCATTAATCTAATAGGATCCAAAGGAGGGGATAGAAAATGAAGAGGCACTATAATTTGGTGGTATTGTTCTTGGTGGCTTTAGCACTTGTCTTGGTGCCGAATGTCGCTCCGCTTCAGGCTGCTTCTTACCCCGAAAAGCCGATTAACTACATCGTGCCGTGGGCAGCGGGTGGGGGCAGCGACATAATGGCGCGCACTATCGCCGAGATTATACGCAAATACAACTTTTTGCCGCAGCCCGTCGTCGTGGTGAACAGGCCCGGCGGGAGCGGTGCTATAGGGATGAACGAGGTTTTTCAGAAGAAAGGAGACCCATACACGATAATCGGCGTGGTATCGGGGCAGATCAGCACGCCACTCGCTATTAAGGCTCCGGTAGATGGCGCCATGTTCGCTCCCATATCAAATATGGCGATGGATGAATATCTCGTCGTCGTAAAGACCGACTCTCCTTTCAAAACTGCCAAAGATCTAATAGAGGCGGCGAAGGCAAAACCTGACGTGGTCACTGTAGGCGGCTCAGGCACGACCGGTTCAGAGGATCATATAAGCACTGGCCTTTTGGGAAAGGCAGCGAATGTGCGGTTTAAATATGTTCCTTTCAACAGTGGCGGCGAAGTTATGGGTGCCCTTTTGGGCGGTCACATAGACTCAGCTTGGGCCAATCCCAACGAATGCCTCTCTCAGGTCCGTGGTGGGTTAGTGAGGATCCTCGGTGTGGCTGCTCCTGAGCGGATTAAAATCTTCCCAGACGTTCCCACATTTAAAGAGATGGGTTACGATGCAGTTTATAGGCAGTTCAGAGCCGTCTCTGGTGCGCCTGAGATGCCGGATTATGCGGTCAAAACTATCGCTGAGGCCTTGAAGAAGGTCTCAGAGACCGAGGATTGGCAGAAAGGGTACATCGAAAAGAACGGCCTTACCTCGCTCTACCTTGGGCCTGAAGAATATGCGAAATTCCTCAAAGATGTAAAAGAGGAATATAGGCAGATCTTGGTCGATCTAGGGGTATTGTAATAGGTTCGCGCATGCCAAAGGGGAAAGCAATGGATAGCTTTCCCCTTTGGTGAATAATGTGGTGCGGCAAGTGAAGGAGGAGGCGTGAAGGTGCGCGAAGATTTTATATCCTCTCTTATCGGTCTTGGGCTTGGCCTTTATTGGGTCGTTATGGGGATCATATATGGCTTTTGGGAAGAAACGGGCCCAGCATCTGGGTTCACGCCAGTAATCTTCGGTCTCATTGTAACTATATCAAGCGTTGCCCTATTTTGGCAGAGCCTACGCAGCAAAAAAGATAAAAAGCAAATCATTACAAAGAGAGAATTATTAGGTCTCTTTAAGATATGCTTGGCAGTTTGCCTTATTATATTCTGCATTCCTCGTTTAGGCACGTTTACATCGCTGGGCCTGCTCCTCGTGATGGGGATCAAGGTTATATCTTCCTCTTATACTTGGTTGATGGCAATCTGCACAGGAGCTGGCATAACGGTTGTCCTCTATCTGGTGTTTAAGGTTTGGCTTATGGTGCCTCTGCCTCAGGGCTTGATTGGGTTTTGATTTTAAAAGGAGATAACGGCGATGAGTGAAATTCTCGCACAACTATTTCAAGGATTTACAGTTGCTCTTGATCCTATAAATATCTTTGCTGTTGTTGTGGGTGGCATAATGGGCGTCATCGTAGGAGGCTTGCCTGGCCTTGGGTCGGTGGCGGGCGTGGCTTTATTGCTCCCTTTGACTTTTAAGATGAACCCCACGACGGCGGTAATCATGTTGGCTGGGATTTATTACGGGAACATGTTTGGAGGGTCTATCAGTGCTATACTGCTTAACATCCCCGGTGACTCGCCGGCCGTCATGACTGCCGTCGACGGATATCAGTTGGCAAGACAAGGCAAAGCCGGCAAGGCCCTTTATACGGCTTTTTTCGCCTCTTTCATCGGAGGGATGATCGGAGCCGTAATCCTGACGTTCTTGGGGCCGGCGCTTGCTTTTGTAGGCTTACGCTTCGGTCCAGCCGAATTTACGTCCTTGATATTATTCGCCTTGATGAGCGTTGGATGGCTCTTGGGAGAAAACCCAGCGAAGGGCATAATAGCTACCGGAATTGGGCTTCTTCTTTCTACAATAGGGGTGGATATGATCCAAGGGTTACCTCGGTTTACCTTCGGAATGGTGAATCTCACTGCTGGAATACCTTTTATCCCCACTGTGATAGGCATCTTTGGTTTCGCTCAGGTTCTAAAGCTGTTATCAGCCGGTTACGAAATAGGCCAGACGACAATGGTCACAGCGAGGCTTTCTATACGTGATAGTCTTCTTTCCATAAAAGAGTGGGCGGAGGTTTCGTTTACGATCGTTCGCGGTTCCCTCATTGGCTTCTTTGTCGGGCTTTTGCCAGGGTCTGGAGCCACTATGGCTTCGTTCATGGCTTATATCGCCGAGATGCGCCTGAACAAACATCCGGAACGTTTGGGCAAAGGGGCGTTAGCTGGTGTGGCTGCTCCCGAGTCGGCCAACAATGCTGCAAGCATGGGAGCCTTTGCCCCTCTCCTTTCTTTGGGCATTCCCGGCTCCGGAACTACCGCACTCCTTTTGGGAGGGCTTATGATGTGGGGGCTTGCCCCTGGCCCGTTACTCTTCAAGGAAGCCCCGGAGTTCGTGTGGGGCCTCATGGCTAGCATGTATGTCGGTGATATAGCAGTTCTTCTACTTTGCGTTCTTCTTGTGCCGTTTTTGGCTTATATTCCTCGCGTACCTAAGGCGATCCTGGCCCCGACGACAATAGCGCTCTGCATCTTGGGTTCGTTCAGCGTCAACAATAGCATCTTCGATATCTGGTTCATGGTCTTTATGGGAGTGGTAGGGTATTTTATGGATCGCCTCCAATTTCCCACGCCACCTTTAGTGTTGGCATTGGTGCTTGCCCCTCGGCTTCAAACGGCGTTTCGCCAAGCCCTTATGATTTCGCCAAATGGCTCTCCTATGATATTTATAACGAAGCCCATATCCTTGGCCTTTTTGCTGGCTGCCATCGTTATGGTGGCACTTCCTGTGCTTATTAAGAAAAAGAAAGACAGTCCGTCAGCTTGAAAAGAGTCCCATAGGTTTCCGTTTGGTTGCACTTGACATGATATAATTAACGCCTCAAGCATTTGAATGGCGATGCTTGAGGCGTATGTAATTGCACGTTCCGAACAATGCCTGAGCTCGTAAAATGTTTAGTTATGCACACCCGATAGTTTTTAAAAGTAATTTGCTTGCATAAGTGACGCAACTACAAAGAGGAAACCAGGGAGAGTTTAAGAGACTCAGATGGTAAAGTTCATCGTTCGAAGGCTTATGTTGCTCATTCCGGTCCTCATAGGCGTCTCTGTCATCGCCTTTCTCATGTTGCATTTGGCGCCCGGGGACCCAGCAGAGCTTTTGGCAGGGCTTGAGGCCTCAGCAGAGGACGTAGCCGCTCTGCGAACTCGATTTGGCCTGGATAAGCCTCTTTTTGTCCAATACTTCATGTTTTTGAAGGGCCTTTTCGATGGTAGCCTTGTATCTCTCAAATACGAGATGCCTGCGGCGAGCGTCATCTTCCCCAGGATTTTAAACACCCTAAAGCTTGCTTGCGCCAGCATCGTCGTAGCTGTAGCTGTGGGGATGATCGCCGGGATAGTCTCTGCCGTCCGCCGCCATTCTCTCGTGGACTATGTTTCGACTACGCTGGCCCTCCTCGGCGTCTCAATGCCGGTCTTCTGGTGGGGACTCATATTGATCATGATATTTTCCGTATATTTAAGGTGGCTTCCGTCTGGCGGCATGGGGGGCTTAAGATATTTGGTCCTCCCTGCGATCGTGTTGGGCACCGCCTCTGCTGGAGTTATAGCCCGCATGACGCGCTCCAATATGATGGAGGTTTTAAAGCAAGATTACATAACGGCGGCTAAGGCGAAGGGTCTGCCCGAGAGGCTTGTGATCTACCGCCATGCCTTGAGAAATGCCTTGATACCCACGGTCACCGTAGTTGGGCTCGAATTTGGCTATATGTTGGCGGGGGCGGTGCTGACCGAAACGGTCTTCTCATGGCCCGGCGTGGGACGCTTGATCGTCGATTCGATCCTGGCCAGGGATTATCCCATGGTGCAGGCCTCCCTTGTTTTGGTGGCCGGCGTCTTCGTGCTGGTCAACCTGGGCGTAGATGTGCTATATGTCTTCTTGGACCCGAGGATACGCTATGACTAAAGGGTCTGCAAAGCGCCCCGCCCATGCCACTTGGCGTCGCCTGAAGAAGAACAAAATTGCCATAGCTGGGCTTTTCATCGTAGCTCTCTATGTCGCGTGTGCCATTTTTGCTCCTCATATATCTCCGCATGATCCTACGAAACAGAGCCTAACGAATAGCTTTCTTGCGCCGAGCAGTGGGCACCTTTTGGGCTGCGACGAGTTCGGCAGGGATATACTCTCCCGGATCATCTGGGGTGCACGAATATCGCTTTTGATTCAGGTGAGCTCCGTCATTGTGGCGCTCCTTGTGGGAATCTCCCTCGGTGCCCTCGGTGGATATTATGGCGGCAAGCTTGACGAACTTATCATGCGCTTTATGGACATACTGCTCGCATTTCCTGGGATGCTTTTGGCGCTGGCCATTGTCGCAATGCTCGGTCCCAGCGTGAGGAATCTCATCGTCGCGATCGGCATCTACTCTGTCCCTCAATTCGCCCGCATCACCAGAGGGGCGGTGCTGGCCGTCAGCGCAAATGAGTACGTCCTCGGGGCGAAGGCCATAGGCGAAAGCGACTCATCTGTGATAGTTCGATATGTCCTCCCCAACGCCCTTTCTCCCATAATCGTCCAGACGACGCTCCGCATGGCTACGGTGCTCCTAACGGCTTCCGGCCTGGGTTTTTTGGGGTTAGGGGTGCAGCCTCCCAACCCGGAGTGGGGCACGATGCTCTCCAGCGCTCGAATGTATCTGCGATCGGCCCCTCATGTGGCCATCTTTCCCGGCCTCGCCATCATGATTACAGTGCTCGGCTTTAACTTCCTCGGTGACGGCCTGCAAGACGCCTTAAACCCGAGGCTCAAGGAGTAGGACAATGGGGTCGCTGCTCGAAGTTAGAGACTTAGACACATATTTTTACACCGACGAGGGAATCGTAAAGGCGCTCGATGGTGTTTCGTTCTGCATAGACGAAGGAGAGATTCTCGGCCTCGTGGGGGAGACGGGTTGTGGTAAATCTGTGACGGCCACCTCGATCATGGGACTCATTCCCTCTCCCCCTGGCAAGGTCGTGCGAGGGAGTATCCTCTTTAATGGGAAAGAGCTGCTATCTCTATCAGAACGCCAGATGCGCCACATCCGGGGCAGAGAGATCGCCATGATCTTTCAGGACCCAGCAAGCAGTTTGAACCCAGTCTTTAGGGTAGGCTTCCAGGTGGCCGAAGCCATATGGGCACACCTGAAGACCACCATTCGCGAGGCCTCACTGAAGGCTGCAGAGCTCTTCGGTCGCGTCAACATCCCCGACCCGCTTGCGGCGATATCCCGTTACCCTCACCAGCTTTCGGGTGGCATGAAACAGCGCGTCATGATAGCAATGGCCCTGTCGTTAAATCCAAAGCTTTTGATAGCGGATGAGCCCACCACGGCGCTCGACGTCTCCATCCAGGCCCAGATCTTGAGCCTGATAAAAAGGCTCCAGAGAGATTATGGGAGCAGCGTGCTCTTGATCTCTCACGACCTCGGTGTGATCTCCACGATGGCCCACAGAGTGGCCGTCATGTATTCCGGTTTGATCGTGGAACAGGGGATAGCGGAAGATCTCTTCCAAAATCCTCTGCACCCATACACGCAAGGACTACTTGCGGCCATCCCGAGAGTCGATGAGGATAAAAGCGAACTCGCCGTTATAGAAGGTACACTGCCAGACCCTGCAAACCCTCCTGTGGGGTGCCGCTTTCATCCACGCTGTCCTTGGGTGGTGGAGATATGCAAAGCCGAGAGGCCTCTGCTTAAAACTGTAGAGCCCAAACATATGGTGGCTTGTCATGCCTACGCTGATTAGCGCAGAAAAAGTGCTCAAGTATTTTCCCATAGGAGGAGGCATTCTTACATCGAGGCCCACCGGATGGGTGAGGGCCGTAGACGGTGTCTCTCTGTCCGTGGAAAGAGGCAGAACTTTGGGCCTTGTGGGGGAATCTGGGAGCGGCAAGTCCACCACAGGGTTGTTGCTCTTGGGTTTGCTAAAGCCGTCAGGCGGAAGGATCATCTTTGAAGGCGAAAAGCTCGAAGAGCTTTTGAGGAAAAACCCTCGGCATTTCAGAAGGCGGGCCCAGATAGTCTTCCAAAACCCCTTCGCCTCGCTCAACCCGCGCATGACCGTCAAAGATATCGTCGGGAGG
>CAYTKB010000019.1:0-1832 GCA_964438265.1 uncultured Acetomicrobium sp.
GGAGATCTCTCGCCTGTTCAAGAAGCCGGCAGGTGAGGGCCATTGACGGAAGTCCTGTCCCTTAGGGAGGTCAGCAAGCGTTTCGGCGGCATTGTAGCGGCTTCCGACGCCTCTTTTGACGTAGAAGAGGGAGAAATATTGGGCATCATAGGGCCGAACGGAGCCGGCAAGACGACGATTTTTAACGTCATAACTGGAGTTTACCCGCCCGACGGCGGTTCGCTTTCGTTCCGCGGCGTGGCATTGAACGGCAAGAGACCCGACGAGATCGTGAGGATGGGGATTGCCCGCACCTTTCAGAACATCAGGCTCTTTTCCAACCTGACGTGCCTTGCAAACGTGATGACGCCGCTCTTGCAGCGAAAGCGTTACGGCGTATGGCCTTCGCTTTTGCGCACACGTGCTGTGCGAAAGTGCGAGAAAGAGTTGGAGGAAGAGGCGTTTTCTTTGCTCGAAGCAGTTGGACTTTCTCCCTTTTCTCATCAAAAGGCTTCATCTTTGCCTTATGGCCTTCAGAGGAAGCTCGAGATAGCCCGTGCCCTTGCCACAAAGCCGACACTTCTGCTTCTGGATGAACCGGCTGCCGGCATGAACCCGGAAGAAGCGAGGGCGCTTTCTGAGCTCATTCGCGAGGTCCATGGCAAATTTTCCCTGACCGTGATGCTCATAGAACATCACATGGATGTGGTGATGAGGCTATGTTCCAGAATCTTAGTCATGAACTTCGGCGCCGTCATCGCTCAGGGTAGGCCGGAAGAGGTTAGAAGGGACGAGAGGGTACTTTCGGCTTACTTGGGGAGGAGGGCGTAAATGATGCTTTTGGTGAAAGACCTCCACGTGCATTACGGGAAGATCCACGCCGTCAGGGGCGTTTCGTTTCATGTGGAAGAAAAGGAGATCGTCTCCATTGTAGGGGCGAACGGAGCCGGCAAGTCGACCATAATGTGGACGCTGGCTCGCGTCTTAAAGCCCTCGTCTGGAAAGATATCCTTTTTAGGCCTCCCGCTCCCGGAGAAGCCCCACGAAGTCGTGCACGGCGGCATGTGCCTGGTGCCCGAACGCAGAAGGCTCTTCGGCGCGCTCACCGTGAGCGAAAATCTCGTCATGGGGGCATACATGAGGAAAGACGCCGAGGGCATAAAGCGCGATATGGAGCGGACGTTTGAGCTCTTTCCGGTCCTCAAGGGGAGGCTGAATCAGATAGCCGGGACGCTCTCAGGCGGAGAGCAGCAGATGCTTGCCATAGCGAGGGCGCTCATGAGCTCCCCGCGCCTGATGCTTTTGGATGAGCCGTCTTTGGGGCTGGCTCCTATCTTGGTGGATCGCCTTATGGACGCCATCGTTGCCCTGAGGGAGTCCGGTATGACTATCCTTATGGTGGAGCAGAACGCCGATAGGGCTCTTGAGATCTCCGACAGGGCCTATGTGCTGGAAGTGGGCGCCATCATCATGGAGGGCCCCGGCAAAGACCTTTTGGGCGATCCCGTCGTGCGCAAGGCCTACCTCGGCGAGCTCGCCTAACCCGGCTTCCGCATCGCGCCTCGCATCTCACTCCTCACTCATCACCCCTCACCCCTCACTCATCACTCCTCACCCACATTCACTCTCACATTCACATTCCCTTTATGTGCTAAAATGAAATTGCAAGAAGGGGGGTTCTCCCATGAACGTATTGCAAGATGTACAGGAACTCCAGGAAACCAGAAAAGAACATGAGCTCAGGCTCGCGAAGTTGGAAAAGCTGATGGAAGCCTCGATCTTGGATACCCAGCAGCTGAAGCTTGAGATGCGACTCTTCAGAGACGAAATGCTGGCCTTCAAAGACGAGATGC
>CAYTKB010000019.1:1932-21152 GCA_964438265.1 uncultured Acetomicrobium sp.
GAAATGCTGGCCTTCAAAGACGAGATGCGCACATTCAAGAATGAGATGAATCGCCGTTGGGGAGAGCTGGCCAACAAAATGGGCACTCTGGTGGAAGACATCGTATATCCTGGACTGCCCTTTGCCCTGAAGCGCCGCTTCGACCTCGAGGTGGATGTCGTCACTCACAATATGTCGGCCAAAGACCCCGAGACCGGCAGCAAGCAGGAGTTCGACGTGGTGGCCATCTGCGGCGACCGGGGTTTTGTGGTGGATGTAAAGTCCACATATAAGTTTGCTCATCTTGAAGACTTCATCGAAAGGATACTTCCTAAGGCTGGTCGCCTAATACCGCTGCTTGAGGGCAAGTGCCTTCATGGGATCATCGCCTCCTTGAGCTTGGGCGAGGACGTGATAAACGCCGCCACCAAGCGCGGGGTTCTGGCGATGACGATGTCCGGTGATTACATGGACATCGTAAATCCCGAGGTTTTCTCCAAATAAAAATTTCTTTGGTTAGTTGGCATAGATTAGTCGACGTAACATAGATCCGCAGCCATCCCGGATATCAAAAGGAGTGGGACGATTGCAGCTCAAAATTTTGGGGGCAGCCGGCGAGGTGACCGGTTCGCTTTACCTGTTGGAAGCCGGCGCAAGCCACGTTTTGGTCGATTGCGGCACCTTTCAGGGCAGAGACGAGGACAGGCGCAACGCTGAAACCTTCCCTTTCGATTCAATTGACATCGACGCCGTGCTTTTAACCCACGCACACCTCGACCATTCGGGTCGCATCCCGCTCTTGGCAAAACGCGGCTTCCATGGTCGTATATACGCTACATCGCCCACGGTGGAGCTATGCGATGTCTTGTGGCGCGATTCCACCCGCCTTATGAAGGAGGAAGCGGAGTGGCGCACCAGGAAAAACCGCCGCCGCGGTCTCCCTGCCGTATTTCCTCTGTATGACGAAGCGGATGTAGATCAGGCGATGGCTTTATTTCAACCCACTACCTATGACGACATCTTCGACGTAGCGCCAGGAATTCGCGTTCGCTTCCGAGACGCGGGGCACATGTTGGGCAGCGCCATACTGGAGGTGTGGCTCAAAGAGAACGACGAAGAGGTCAAGGTTGTATTTTCTGGAGACCTCGGGCAGCAGGAGTCCGTCCTCGAGCGCAACCCTGCCGTCGTCGAAGATGCTCATTTTGTGGTGATCGAGTCTACCTACGGCGACCGCAGGCACAAAAGCTGCGCCGAAACGCGAGAGGAGTTTGCGTCGATCATGAGAGAGGCCCTCGGCGATCGATCGAAGGTTTTAATCCCCACGTTTGTCGTAGAGAGGGCGCAGCGCGTGCTGTATGAGCTTTTGCTCCTCCAGGAAGAGGGGGTATTACGAGACAACGTTCCCATATACTTAGATTCCCCAATGGGCGTCACAGCCACGGAAATCTATCGCAAATACGCCTCTCTGCTCTCCGCTGAGCTTCAGGGGAGGCTTTTAAAAGGCGAAGACCCCTTTGCACCGAAACAGCTCAAGAAAGCGATCACGCCCCAGGAATCGCGGGCCATCAACGATGTGCGCCACGCTGTAGTCCTGGCAGGGAGCGGCATGGCTAATGGCGGAAGGATCGTCCACCATTTGAAACATAGTTTGTGGGATCCCAAAAGCCATGTGATATTTGTGGGTTATCAAGCTGCTGGTACACTGGGACGCCGCATAGTGGAGGGCGAACCTTATCTGCGCATCGCTGGCGAGGAGGTGCAAGTCAAAAGTCAAGTGCACACGGTAGGCGGGTTTTCCTCGCACGCCGACAGAGACGATCTGCTTACATGGGCCTCTAATTTCAAGACGTCTCCTCTGTTTTTGGTCACACACGGGGAAGTAAAGGCGTCGGAATCGCTTGCCTCAGGGATTGAGGAGTTGGGCTTTAAAGCCCTCGCGCCTGTTGCGGGTTATACCATCGCCTTAGCGCCTGAGCGCAGGGAGATTCCCGTCGTGGCGGCTGCCACGAAAAGAGGCAGCGACGATGCGCGGCAAGCTTTACGGGACGTAAATTCGCTCGTGGCGTCCCTCCTTGAGCAATTGAATGATGCTGAGGACTTAGACGACCTGCTCCCCCTCTTAGTGTCAGCGAAGACCCTGCTTGAAACCGCCAACGCCAAGCTATTAACCCATTGTTAAACGCAAGCCAGTCGAACCTCCCGGTGGTTGACAGGGGGAGGGTGCATGGTATAATGGGCCCTAACATAGCTTTGGGGGTAAGAGCAGTGGTGTTGTGCGGCCGATTGAGACGAGCCAGACGAATAAGACCTGAGCTTCCCGAATTCGTTCTTTTTAACGAAGGGCGATGAAGGGGAAGAGTAGGTTTTGTGGCTCGTTGACAGAGAGGGAACGTCGCGGCTGAAAGCGTTCCTCAATTGGCACAAAGCTGAATAGAGCCCCTGAGCCGGCTTCCGAAGAAAGGCCAAGGCCAAGTAGGAGCCCGGATGGTCTTCCGTAAAAAGACCTAAAAGAGAGTGGGTAGATCTTAAAACCTTTTAAGATCTGCCAACAAGGGTGGCACCGCGGGTTAAAGCCCGTCCCTTTTGACGAAGGGGCGGGCTTTTTTAATGGGCACGCGAAGAATCACAAAACAGTTAAGCAGGAGGGAGTATAAATGGCGAAGGAAAAGGTGGTATTGGCTTACAGCGGTGGGTTGGACACGTCGGTTGCTGTGAAATGGCTCCAAGATCAAGGATATGACGTGATCACGTTCACGGCCGACGTGGGGCAGGGTGCAGTGGACCTAGCTGCCATCAAGGAGAAGGCGCTTAAGACCGGCGCAGTCAAGGCTTACGTGATGGATCTCAAGAAGGAGCTGGTGGAGAACTATGTTTGGCCGGCTCTTAAGGCCAACGCGATGTATCAAGGCGCTTACCCCTTGAGCGCGGCTCTGTCTCGCCCTCTCATAGCTGCTCATTTGGTTGAGATCGCCGAGGCGGAAGGCGCCGTGGCGGTAGCTCACGGCTGCACGGGCAAGGGACAGGATCAGGTGCGCATCGAAGTGTGCGCCAAAGCCTTGAAGCCAGATATAGAAGTAGTTGCTCCCGTGCGCGATTGGCACTATACGAGGGAGCAGGAGTTGGAAATCGCCACCAAACACGGCATACCCGTGCCGCGCGCCGATTCCGGCATCTACAGCGTCGACGAGAACCTCTGGGGGCGCTCCATCGAGTGCGGGCCTCTTGAGGACCCTTGGAACGAGCCGCTATCGGACGCATTCGCTATGACGAAGGACCCGTGGGAAGCACCTGATAAACCGGAGTACGTAATCATATCCTTCGAGAAGGGTATCCCCGTTGCACTTGATGGTAAGAAGATGGACGGCGTGGATCTCATTCAGAAGCTGAACGCCATAGCCGGGGAGCACGGCGTGGGCAGGGTTGATATGATAGAAGATCGGCTCGTGGGCTTCAAGAGCCGAGAGGTCTACGAGTGCCCAGCGGCTATCACGCTGATCCAGGCACACAAAGCCCTCGAGAACATGACGCTGTCCAAAGACGTCTTGTCGACCAAGGCGGGACTCGAGAGCAAATACGCGGAACTGGCCTATGTGGGATATTGGTTTTCTCCCTTGAAAGAGGCGCTCGATGTCTTATTTGACCATATTGAAGGGCATGTGACAGGCGATGTGAGGGTAAGGCTCTATAAGGGGCAGGCAGTCGTGGTGGGCCTGAAGTCGCCAGAATCGCTCTACAGCCTTGATTTGGCCACCTACTCGGAAGGGGACGCCTTCGATCATGAAGCCTCCGTCGGCTTCATCACTATATGGGGGCTACCCATAAAGACATGGAGGCAAAAACACCCTGCTTCTTCGGCCAAGACTTCTAAGTAACAAACGATAGACTGAGCTTTCTTTTGCGTAAGTGCCCGGAAGAGGATTCTTCCGGGCATAGAATCTCCATCAACTCTCTATCAACTTTTGTTCAGCGCCGATAGGCGCTGCTCTATGCGAGCCACTGCGCCGGCTTTGTCCGCCACCCACAGGGGGGCGACGAGGCGTGGTGGCTTCGCATCGGCCGTGAGGCGCTGGATGATCGCACCCTCAGGCAGGCTCGCGATGGCCGATGCCACGATCTCCGCGTATTCGTCGAGCGTCAGCGGAGCGAATCGCCCGGCTCGGTATTCCTCTTCCAGGGCCGTTCCGCGGAGCACGTACAGAGGGTGAAATTTGAACGCGCGGACGCCCCAGCTGACCAATGTGGCGGCAGACCTGGCCATCTGTAAATCGTCTTCCCCGGGTATGCCTGCTATGAGGTGGGCGCAAAGAAAAAACTTTCTGTCACGGCAGCGCTTTACGGCTTCTTCTACACAGCGGACGTCGTGTCCGCGCCTTAGCCAGTGAAGGCTCTCTTCCGACAACGACTGGACGCCTATTTCAACCCACACGTCGAGCCCCTCGCCGGCGAGATCGTCGAAATAGTCGAGCGCATCTTCGGGCAGGAGATCCGGCCTCGTGCCGAAGGCCAATCCAACGATCCTGGCGTGCCTTTCGGTGAGCCTTATCGCTTTTTCCACTTCTTCTGCGAGCCTGTCTAAGGGGAGGTTCGTGGCGGAGTAGCTTTGAAAGTAAAGGATGAGGGCCTGCGCTTTATATCGCGCTCTGATGGCCGCCGCGCCGCTTTTTATCTGCTCCTCGAGCGGTATGCCGGCCAACGCCGCGCCGCTTCCGCCACCTCGCTCGTCGCAGAAGATGCATCCTCCCCTTGATAGACCGTCCCTGTGGGGGCATCCCGACCCGAGGTCCAGGCACAGCTTGTGGACCCTTTCGCCGAACCTCTCCCGCAGGTAAGAAGACCAACTGCGATACGTTTTCATACGAATGCCCCGGTCAGCCAGATGCCTTAAGTAAGTGCCTCAGTTGAATGCCTCGTCAGGGGCTGCGGGGAGGCCTTCAATAGAGGAACGGGCGCTTTGCACGTCACCTCTGGCCCGCACCGCATAAGAGTTGAGGTGCTCCCTCAAGGTTTCATCGCTCAGGGACAGTATGCGGGCGGCCAGGAGCGCTGCATTCTTTGCCCCCCCTATGCCCACTGCGGCCACTGGCACGCCGGGCGGCATTTGGGCCACAGAAAGCAGTGCATCTACCCCCTTTAGGGCTCCGGCCTCGAGCGGAACGCCTATCACCGGTATCAGCGTGTAGGCGGCTATTGCGCCTGGAAGCGCAGCGGCGAGGCCAGCCATTGCGATTATCACGCCTATTCCGCGCTCCGCAGCGCGCTTGGCGTAAGATGCCACATCGTCGGGGGTCCTGTGAGCAGAAGCTATGGTTATTTCGTAAGGGATCGACAGCTCTTCAAGCAGCTTTGCGGCTTCTTTCCCTCGTTCGAGGTCAGATTTGGATCCGATGACGATTCCCACCTTTGTGCTCATCGCTTATTTCCTCCTTCGTTGGGCGTTTTGGGCGACAGTGCCTGCCATGCTATGTCGCGCCTGTAATGCGCTCCTTCGAAGCTTATGGCCGACGCGCCTCTGTATGCCTTGGCGCGTGCTCCCTCGAGCGACGGGTCTAGCCCGACCACGGTTAAGACCCGTCCGCCGCTCGTGACCAACTTCTCGCCGTCCCTTTTCGTGCCGGCGTGGAAGACCAGGACCCCTTCTGTTTTTTGGGCCTCCTCCAAACCGCTTATCTCAAAGCCCACGTCGTAATGGCCGGGATAGCCCCCGGAGGCCATCACCACTCCGACGGCGCAGCCCTTTGCTCTGATGGCGCTTAACGGCTCGGATTTTGCCACCGATAGCATGACCTCGCCCCAATCGACGTCGCAGATCGGCAAGACCACCTGCGCCTCTGGGTCGCCGAACCGCGCGTTGTATTCCAAGACCCATGGCCTTTCGTCGCGGTCCACCATGAGTCCGAGGTATATGACGCCTCGATAGTCTATGCCTTTTGCTTTCAACGCGCGAGCGGTGCCATGGGCGATCTCTTCGATGCGCCCGATGAGGGCTTTGCTCGCCCAGGAAACCGGGGCATACGCGCCCATGCCACCGGTATTGGGCCCCTTGTCGCCGTCGAGGGCGCGCTTGTGGTCCTGGCTTAAGGGAAGCAGGCCTGTATTTTTGCCGTCTATCAGGAGCATCGCCGTGAGCTCCCTTCCCGCGATGTAATCTTCGACGACAATGGTGCGGCCGGCTTCCCCCAACATCCCTTCCTCCAAAAGCGAATGACACAGGTGCATCGCCTCGGCGAGTTCTTCTACCACGAAGGCCCCTTTGCCGGCGGCCAGGCCGTCGGCCTTCACAACGAAGGGCGGGTGCCGCAGGGACAGCGCCTCTTTTGCCTCGGCCACGGTGCGGCATATGTGAAAGGAGGGGGTAGGTATGCCGACGTCGAGCATGAAAGTTTTAGCGAAGGCCTTGCTTCCCTCGAGGCGCGCCCCGTCGATCCCCGGACCGAAGACGGGGATGTCCTCGCGCCTGAGTGCGTCCGGGACGCCCATCATTAGGGGCGCTTCTGGCCCCACTACAACCAGGTCTGCCGATATCTTTTTGGCCAAAGCTACGACATCCCCGCCCTTTGTGGGGTTTACCTCGTGCAGGCAGGCGACCTCGGCGATGCCGCCGTTGCCGGGCGCAGCGTGGATTTCGTCGAATACCTTAGAGCGGGAGAGGGCCCACGCGATGGCGTGCTCCCTCGCGCCCCCTCCCAATATGAGGGCTTTCACGACTTTACCTCCTTATAAGCTTTAAGCGGTAGCTTAACCTAATGGCGGAACGTGCGCCAGCCGCTCAAGAACATGCTCACGCCCAGGCGAAGGGCCGCCTCTTTGACTTCTCCGTCGCGCACGGAACCACCGGGTTGGATTATGGCCGCTATGCCGGCCTGCGACGCCAGCTCCACGCTGTCTGCGAAGGGGAAGAAGGCGTCTGAAGCGAGCACGGCTCCGCGCGCCTTCTCGCCAGCCCTTTCGAGTGCCCAACGCACCGCATCGACGCGGCTCGGGAAGCCGCATCCTATCCCTATCGTACCTCCGTCCTTGGCGACGGCTATGGCGTTGCTCTTTCCGAGGTAGGCCGCCTTCCAGGCCAGGATCAAATCGGGCCACAGGTCGTTTCGCGGCTTTCCTACCCACTCGCCCGCCTCGGGCCTGGGGAGGGGGGGAGGGGTGTCTTCCTGAGCGAGAATGCCTCCCCACGTGCCCACCAGTTGGAGATCATATGCCCGCCCGCCGTTCCAACGGAGGAGGCGCATGTTCGGCCGCTTCTCCTTCAGGAGCGATAGGGAGTCGGGTTCGAAGTCCGGCGCTATCGCGATTTCAAAGAAGCGCTCGCTCAGCGTTTCGGCCAGGTCTGTCGTCACCCGGCGGTTTAAGCCCACTATACCGCCGAAGGCGGAAACGGGATCGCATTCCAGGGCTTTCGCGTATGCCTCTTTTAGGTCTCTTCCGCAGGCCATCCCACAGGGGGAGGTGTGCTTGACGATGATGCAGCCCGGTTGGTCGGAGAGGAGCGCGCACCCGCGCAGCGCGCAATCGGCGTCGAGGATGTTGTTGTATGAAAGAGGTTTGCCGGAGAGGACTTCCCAGGGTAGGTTCGACAACGGCGGGAGGTAGAGGGCTGCAGCTTGATGGGGGTTTTCGCCGTAACGCAGGTCAATGGCTTTATCCATGGCCAGAGGCAGCGCTTGAGGAAGGCTCACCTTCTCTCCGAGCGCCTCGCAGAGGCCAGCATATATGACCGCGTCGTACCGCGCGGTATAGGAAAAGGCCTTGAGCGCTAGGCGTTCTCTCGTGAGCAAGCTGACGTTGCTTTCTGAATCGATTTCGTCCAGCACGAGCTTGTAGTCGGACGGATCCGTCACGACGACGACGTAGTGATAATTCTTGGCCGCCGCCCTGAGCAGCGTCACCCCTCCTATGTCTATGTGCTCTAACAGTTCGTCCAGGTTCGCCCCCTGGCGGGCCTTCTCTTCGAAGGGGTAGAGGTTGCATACTACGATATCTATGAGGGGAATGCCGTATCGCTCGACGTCGTTCAAGTCCTCCTCGAAGTGGCGTCTGGCGAGGATGCCGCCGATCACCGCCGGGTGCAGCGTTTTTACCCTTCCTCCCAAGATGTGGGGATATCCCGTAAGGTCGGCTACTTCCTTGACGGGCACTCCTGCCTTTTCGAGGCACCTCGCCGTCCCCGAAGACGAGAGAAGCTGCCACCCCCTCTGGGATAGCCCCTTGGCGAACTCCTCTATGCCGTCCTTGTTCCATACAGACATAAGCGCTCTATGTTCGATCAAGTTTCATGCGCCTCCCTTCTTTCTTGTAACGGCCCGCGAAGAGGTCTTTGAGCGTCCTCCAGTAGATGTCGTGTTCCACTTCGTGGATGTGCTCCTCGATCTCCTCCAGCGTCTGGCCTTCGTCTATAGGCACGCAGCGCTGGGCTAAGATTGGGCCGTGATCCATCTCCTCGTCGACCAGATGGACGGTTACTCCGGTGACTTTGACGCCGTAATTCCAGGCTGCCACTATCGCTCCTGTCCCTGGAAAGGCAGGAAGCAGCGCCGGGTGGATGTTCACAATTCTGTCCCTGAAGCGGGAGACGATTCGAGGGCTCAAGATGCGCATAAATCCGGCCAGCACCACCCACTCGACGCCCTTTTTCTCTAAATGCTCAAGGAGCAGTCCTTCGGCCTCGTTTTTGCCCTTCTCTCGGTAAGGCAGCATCAGCGTGGGCAGCGAAAGCGCCTCGGCGCGGGCCAAACCTTCGGCGTCAGGGCGGTCGCTACCGACGAGCCGGATATCGGCGTCGAGGTCGCCCGAGGCGATCCTGCGCGCCAGCGCAGCCATATTCGTGCCGCGCCCGGAGAGCAGTATGGCTATCTTGGGCATGATGCGACCTTGCCTATGACTATCGCCTTCTCCCCCGTCTCTTCGAGCGCGCGCCTCACGGCGCTTTCGTCCTCGGGCGAAACGACGAGGACGAAACCTATCCCCAAGTTAAAGACGTGCCGCATCTCTTCCTCTTCGACGCCGGCTTCGGCGATGCAGCGGAATATGGGGGGTCGCCTCCAGCTTGAGAAGTCTATCTCGGCCCTCATGCCCGACGGGAGGGAGCGATTTATGTTCTCCTCAAGCCCGCCGCCCGTTATGTGAGCCATGGCCTTGACGGCGCCAGTTGAAGCTGCCTTTAGGGCCTGGCGGACGTAAAGCCTCGTGGGGCGCAGCAAAACGTCGGCGGCCGGCTCTTTCAAGGTCTCTTCCAGCGCTTCGATCTTCCCCGGCGGACCAAAAAATAGCCGACGGACGAGCGAGTAGCCGTTACTGTGGAGTCCGGAGCTTTCAAGGCCGACGAGCAGGTGTCCCTCTTTGACGTCTTTTCCGTCGACGAGCGCCTGAGGACTCACAGATCCGACCGCGAAGCCAGCCAAATCGAACCCTCCCGGCGGATAAACATCAGGCATCTGGGCGGTCTCGCCGCCCAGGAGGGCGCAATCGCAGGCCTTGCATGCCTCTGCGACCCCTTCCAATATCTCGCCGAAGACGTCTTCGTCCAAGGTGCCGCAGGCGATGTAGTCGAGGAAGAAAAGCGGCCTCGCCCCGCAGGTGACCAAATCGTTGACGTTCATGGCTACCAGGTCTTGGCCTAGGCCCTTGTAGCGCCCGAAATGCCTCGCCACCTCAAGTTTGGTCCCCACGCCGTCGCAGCATCCCGCCAACAGCTCGCCATCAGAAAATTTATAGAGACCACAAAATCCGCCTATCCCTTTGGCAACGTTAGGGTCTCCGTCCCCGATGGCAGCCTTTATGCGCTCCACCCAAGAGTGGGCCTTCTTCAGGCTCACCCCCGCCTCCTCATAGTTCAAAGCCACCATCGTTTCCCTCCTCTAAGTATTCCCCGTTGAAGCAGGCCAGGCACAGCTCATCCCGCGGCATTCCTATTGCGGCAACGAGGTCGCTCTCTTTCAGGTATGCCAACGAATCGACTTCTATCGAACTCTTCAAGTCTTCGAGCGAGGCGAAGCGCGCCGCAGCGAGCTCTTGACGAGTCGGCGTGTCGATGCCGTAGTAGCAGGGAAAGCGAACTGGGGGTGAGGATATGCGCATGTGGATCTCCCTCGCTCCGCACTTGCGCATCATCGATACCACCTTGGCCACTGTCGTACCCCTCACGATGGAATCGTCCACCACCACGAGGGGCTTACCGTCTATTACTTCTCTCATGGGGTTGAGCTTTATCTGCACGCCCAACTCTCGCACCTTTTGCGTAGGTTGGATGAAGGTCCTCCCGACGTAGCGGTTTCGCACGATGGTCCTTTCGTAGGGCAAGCCGGAAGCGTCTGCGTAGCCTGTGGCGGCTATGGTTCCGCTGTCGGGCATGTCCGTCACGAGCTGAGCCCGTGAGCATGGGGAAGCCGCGGCGAGCCGCCGCCCCATCTCCTTGCGCGCGATGTAGACGCAGCGCCCGTCTATTATGCTGTCGGGCCTGGCGAAATAGACGTATTCGAAGGAGCAGAAGCGGTGCCTTTTCGCCTTCAGGGGGATGCGAAGGCTCGAGAGGCCGTCATCGTTTATGACCACTACCTCCCCCGGTTCTACGTCGCGAATGGCCTCGGCTCTGATGAGGTCGAGGGCACAGCTTTCCGATGCCACATAATATGTATCGTCTCGCCTGCCCAAGATGAGCGGGCGGAACCCCCAGGGGTCGCGCGCTGCCACGAGCGCGTCTTTGAAGAGCACGGCCAAGCTGTAGGCCCCGTTCAGGCGCTCGAGCGCGTCTATCAAGGCATCGAGAGGAGCTTTGTGTGATTGATGTGCCATGAGATGTATGATGACTTCTGTGTCGGTGGTGGACTGAAATATCGCACCTCTGTTTTCTAAGTAGAGGCGGATGCCCTCGGCGTTGGTTATGTTGCCGTTGTGAGAAATGGCTACCGGTCCCTTGGCGTAATTCGCCGCCAACGGCTGGGCGTTCGTTATAATCGAGGCGCCGGATGTAGAGTAACGGACATGGCCTATGGCCCCGCGGGCTGCTATCTGAGACAGCCTTTGCTGGTCGAGGGCCTCGTGGACCAAGCCCATGCCTTTGAAACTCTGCAGCGTCCCGTCTGGGTCGGTCCAGGCCACGCCTGCGGCCTCTTGCCCCCTATGCTGCAGGGCGAAAAGCCCCAGATATATGTCTTCGAGCAGCAGCTTGCCTTTTTGAGCGAAAGCGCCGAATACCCCGCACATCACGGTCTCCTCCAGGCTTGAATGAGCTTTTCTAACCGGATCTTGAGGAGGCCGTTTACGGATAGCTCGCTCCCCCCGACCTTGCCGATGTGGCTCACGGGGAAGCCCTGCCATATATGGCAAAAGGCGGCCGCTTTATCCGGCGGAACGGCGTATATGGCCCTCGGCCCTCCTTCGCCGAAGAGCAGGGATAGAGGTTTCGCTTCCGCGTCGAGATTCACTTGCGCTCCCTTACCGCTTTCTATGGCTTCCTTCGCCAGCGCCAGGGCTAACCCTCCCCCCGCAAGCGGTCTGCCGCTTTCGGCCACCCTGCCTCTGGCTGTCTTTGCGGCGCGCTCGAGGAAGGCCTTTTCCTTTTGTGCATCGAAGGGGACCGGCACGCCGCGCGGCTTTCCGGAGAAGACGTGTTGGTATGCGCTTCCGGCCAGCGAGCCGCCGAGCGAACCGACGAGGAAGAGTCGGTTTCCCTCTTTCCAGCGTCCGGATGGGAGGAAATCCTCCAGCGAGTCGACGAGGCCTACGATGCAGGCGAGGGGCGTGGGCAGTATTTTGGACTTCGACGTCTCGTTGTAGAGGCTGACGTTGCCCGAGACCACGGGGCAGGCCATCTCGCGGCAAGCCGTCGCCATTCCGCGCACAGCCTCCTCCAGCTCCCAAAACTGGTCCGGCTTTTCCGGCGAAGGGAAGTTAAGACAATCGGTCATTCCTAACGGTACGGCTCCACATACGGCCAGAGCCCTCAGACCTTTGGCCACGGTCTCTGCCCCTCCTGAAAATGGGTCGAGGCGGCATTTCCACGGGTCGCTTTCCATGACCAACGCGAGGAATCGGCCGTTCGGCTTTATGCGCAACAGCGTCACGGGCGAACCAGGGCCAACGATAGTGTTTATCTGCACCATGTGGTCGTATTGCTCGTATATCCACGACTTATCCGCCCAGTTGGGGTGAGAGAGGAGGGAAACGATCGCGTCTTCCCATCCCTTAGGGGGGGTTGTCTGCTCGGCGCCAAGGCATTGTCTAGCGTTTAAATCTTCGGGAGGCAGAGAAGGCCACGATATTTCGGGGCACCCCCCTCCCAAGAGGGAGGCTGGCACATCGGCGACCACGTTGCCTTTATACTTGAGGACGAACCTGTCGCCAGGCGTTGTCGTGCCTATCGGTGCGCAGTTCAGCCCCCACTTGGCGGCGACGCTCTCCACGAGTTCCATGTCTTTTTTTTGCACTATCAGGAGCATGCGCTCCTGCGACTCCGAAAGCGCTATCTCCCAAGGAGCCATTCCCTTTTCTCGCAGGGGGACTCTGTCGAGTTCTATGTTTACGCTGACGCCGCTCTTTGCGGCCACTTCGCTGGCAGAGGATGTGATGCCGCCGGCCCCCATGTCCTGCATGCTGACGACCGCGCCGAGCTCGACGAGCTCCAGACAGCATTCGACCAACAGCTTCTCCGCGAAGGGGTCGCCGATCTGGACCTGCGGGCGGCTGCTTTTCGTCTCATCCGCCAGCTCCACGGACGCGAAGGCGGCACCACCGATGCCGTCTCTGCCCGTGGGGGATCCGATCAGGACCGCCACCTGCCCAGGGGCAGCCGTGGAGGACTTGATGACGCGATCCAGCCGCACCAAGCCCAGACAGAAGGCGTTTACGAGGGGGTTTTCGTCGTAAGAAGGGTCGTAGGCCGTCTTGCCTCCCACCGTGGGCACGCCCACGCAGTTGCCGTAATCGCCGACCCCCCTTATGATCCCGTCCGAGAGCCGCCTCGTGCTTCGTGCGCCCTCTCGACCGAAGAACAGCCCGTCCATGGAGGCGGTGGGTCGTGCGCCCATCGCGAGTATGTCTCTGATTATTCCCCCTACGCCCGTGGCCGCCCCTTGGTATGGCTCGACCGCGGACGGGTGGTTATGGCTTTCCACCTTGAAGGCCGCACCCCAACCGTCTCCCACATCGACGATGCCGGCGTTCTCTCCGGGGCCCTGGACGACGCTCTTTCCCTCCTTGGGGAATAGGCGGAGGAGGCGGCGCGTTGATTTATAGCTGCAGTGCTCTGACCACATGACAGAGAACAAGTGCAGCTCGGTCTCGTTGGGCTCTCGCCCGAGCCCTTCTACGATGGCGTCGAATTCTTCGTCTCGCAGTCCCAAGGTGCGATAGCTCAATGTGCACCACCTCCTTTGATCCATTCGCTTACGGATTGCCACATGAGTGCGCCATCTACGGAGCCGAGGACGGGCTCGCTCGCCCTTTCAGGATTCGGGATCAACCCGAGCACGTTGCCGCCCTCGTTAACCATGCCGGCTATGTTGTTGAGCGCTCCGTTCGGGTTCGCCTCGTCGGTCGCCTCGCCGGCCGGCGTGGCATATCTGAATACCACTTGGCGCCTTTTCTCCATGGCGTCCAGCTCATCTTTGTCCAGATAATACAGGCCTTCGTGATGTGCTATGGGGAAGCGCACCACCTGGCCGACCCTGTAGCGCAGCGTGAAAGGCGTGTCGTCGCGCTCAACCCTGAGCGTGCAGGGCCTGCATATGAACGACAGCGTGCGGTTCGGCAGGAATACACCTCGCAGCATTTTGGCCTCCGTCAAGATCTGAAATCCGTTGCATATGCCCAAGACCAATCCCCCTGAAGAGGCGAAGCGCCTTACGCTCTTCATTATCGACGATCTGGCTGCCATGGCCCCGCACCGCAGATAGTCGCCGTAGCTGAAGCCGCCGGGCAATATCACGAGGTCTGTCCCGGCGGGGAGGGATTCGCTCGCATGCCATACCATTTCGACGGACGCCCCGATCGTGACCTCGACGGCATGAGCTACATCGGCATCGCAATTGCTCCCGGGAAAGACAACCACAGCGACCTTCATTTCCCTTCTTCCTCCACCACTAGAGAATATTCCTCTATAAGGTCGTTGACCAGCAGATCGCTGCACATCGCCTCCGCTCGTCGGCGTGCGGCGCTTTCGTCGGCGGCCTCGAGGGCGATCCTCAGATATTTCCCCACGCGCACGTCTTGGACTTCGCCGTAGCCGAGATCGTGAAGCGATCGCAATATCGTCCTTCCCTGAGTGTCGAGGACTCCCTCTTTGAGGTATATTAGTAGGCTGGCTCTGTATCTCATGTCTACGCCTTCATTTCTTCGAGGCGGCGCCAGATCTCTTCGTAGGCCTCTAAGACGTTGCCCATGTCCTTGCGGAAGCGATCCTTGTCCAAGCGGTCCCCGGAGGTGCGATCCCAAAGCCTGCACGTATCCGGCGATACCTCGTCGGCGATGACGAGGTTGCCGTCTCTGTCCTTGCCGAACTCCAACTTGAAATCCACCAGGAATATGTTCAGCTTTTCGAATAGCTCCGACAATGCCTTATTCACGTCAAGGGCCAGCTTTTTCATTCGGTCGAGCTCCTCTTCCGTGGCCCATCCGAAGAGGAGTGCGTGATCCTCGAGCACCAGCGGATCGCCCAAGGCGTCGTTTTTGAGGTAGAACTCAACAAGAGGCCGTGGCAGCCGCATCCCCTCCTGGACGCCCAGCCGCTTGCATATGGAGCCCGTGGTCAGGTTCCGCACCACTACCTCTAACGGCACGATGGTGACCCTTTTGACCAGCTGGTTCAGCTCGTCCAGCCGGCGGATGAAATGGGTGGGGAAGCCCAAAGCGCTCAGATGCTCAAATATTTTGGAGCTTATGAGGTTGTTGAGCTTTCCCTTTCCCGCCATGGTGGCTTTCTTCAGCGCGTTGAAGGCGGTGAGCTCGTCTTTGTATTCCATTATGCACAGCGCGGGGTCATCCGTTGCATAGAGCTTCTTGGCTTTCCCTTCGTAAAGAAGTTCCCCCTTCGTCATGGCCTTGCCTCCTTATGATCCTTCGGATATGCATACATTATTGCCAATGTGGGCATCCAGGTCAACGATGTGCCAGCACGATCATTTGTGGCGCCTAAGCGTTACAATAAATTATAGCGAGTCCATGATGTAAATTATCATTCATCGGGGGGTTGACGACCATCAAAACACCTTGGAGAAACCGACTGAAGGGTCTCTTCTACGGCTGGAAACTGGTTATCGCGACCATCGTGATCCTCTTTGTAGCTTACGGCATCAGGGGCTCCTTCGGCCTCTTTATACGCCCTCTTTGCGCTGAGTTTTCCTCTTCCAGAGGAGCCTTTTCTTTCGCCTTCACTCTTAGCTTAATCACCTACGGCATATCTTCCCCGCTGGTCGGCAGGATTACGGACAAATTTTCGCCGCGCCTTTCCGTGTCGATCGGCGGAGCGCTCATTGGGCTTTCTATGTTTCTCCTTTCTACTGCCACTTCACTGCGTCACTTTTATATCTATTATGGCATCGTTTTCGGAATCGGCTTGAGCGGCATCTGGCCTTCGTGCACCTCTACGATCAACAGATTTTTCGTAAGGAAGCGCGGCTTGGCCAACGGCATTGCTTCTTCGGGAATAAGTTTGGGTTACTTTATGACTTTGGGCGCCGCTTATAGTGTCGAGTTTTTGGGGTGGCGAAAGACTTTCGTAGTCATGGGATTTTTGAGTTTTTTGTGCGTTGCTCTGCTCGGAGCTATCTTTATGCGAAGGGACCCCGAATCCATGGGCTTGCTTCCGGACGGGGAAGCGGTAGCCTTAAATGCTCCGTTAAATGGGCAAACGGGCGCCTTGCGTGGCCTGGCCCCGGTCGAAGCTATAAAAAAGGCTGAATTTTGGCTTGTGGCAGCTTTGTTCTCTTCCACAGTGGCGGCTACTTATATGTTAATAATTTACTTGGCACCCTTTGTGGAAGATATGGGTTTAGGAAGAAGAAGCGAAGCGGCAGCGGCTCTGAGCTTGCTCGGCCTCATCAGCATAGTGGGGAGGCTGGGCGGAGGTTGGCTTGCGGATAGGGTTGGGAAGCTCAAAGCCTTGACGGTTTCTTCGATTACGGTCATAGCCTCTTTGATTTCTTTGATATTCGTGCGGGACATCCGCGCTTTATATCTGATAATAGTGCTGTTCAGCTTCGGCTACGGCATATACCCGCCCCTTATCGGCCCGTTGGTGGCGGATTATTGTGGAAGGAAAAATCTTTCCACGATCTACGGCATGATCAATATCTTCATCGCTTTGGCCGAGGGTTTGGGGCCGCTGTTCGCGGGAGTGGTCTATGATCTTACTAAGAGTTATTTCTTTACCTTTTTATCAGGAGTTCTTTTGGAGGCATTGGCGCTTGGCGTCATTTTTATACTTCAAAGAAGGCCTAAGGTGGAGAGTTGGGATTAGAGGCGAAACCAAAACCCTTTCGCCTTCTTGCTCGACTTGTTATTTTTGATATTTCCAAACTGATAGTATTTTTTAGATTTAGACTTAACTCGTAAAGTAATAATGGCAATTTTAATAACTTTTATTCAGCTTGGCTATCTTTAAAAGAAAGCTATTCAACGATAAATCCGCTAAATCTGGCATTCATTCTTCTTTAAAGGGCATATAGTGAAAGAAGCGTTTTTCAAATTCCGGATAGCCCTCTAAGGGGATATGCCTTATTTTCTCTCTTAATTTGCGAACTGCGTCCCAAGCCTTTTTGCCGCCCAATAATATTCTTTTGCACCCTTCTCCGGCCCCGTTCCCTATTGGTATGGCGCGCCCTTCAAGCTCTGCGGGCATCATGCCGACGGCTATGGCCGACTGCGGCGACAGGAAGCTCCCGAAGGCGCCCGAAAGCAGGCATTCTTCCACGTCTTGCCATTTCAACCCCGCCCTTTCCAAGAGTATTTCAGAAGCGGCCCTGATCGCCGCCTTGGCGAGCTGGAGTTCGCGCACGTCATTTTGGGTCAAGGAGAGCCTTTTACCTTCGCCCGATGCCAGAAATACGCGTCTCTCTCTGCCATCCCCTTCGATGCGCGACGCGATTCCCCGATACGGCACCGACTCGCGCGGCAGTATGCGGCCCGTGCCGTCGATGGCTCCGGCGCGGAGAAGTGCCGCCACTACGTCAAGGAGGCCCGAGCCGCACAATCCCTTGGGAGCCGAGCCTCCTATGACGTCGAGCTCGATGTCGCCTCCCGCAAGTCGTGCCCCCCCTATGGCCCCATCGGTGGCCCTCATGCCGCAGGAGATGCGCCCCCCTTCGAAGGCCGGGCCTGCAGCCGTGGACGTCACGAAAATCTTTCCATCATGCATGAGTCCTATCTCGCCGTTCGTGCCGAGGTCCATCACGAGGCGACTCTTTCCGTCGAAGGAGCTTTCTATCAGGTAGAGGAGCGCCAGCATATCCGAACCCACGAAGCTGGCTATCAACGGGAGAAATCGCACTCTGGCGTCGGGGGCTATCGGGATGCCCAAATCCCTCGCGCGATGCGCTTTTGAATCGCGCACAGCCGGTATGAAGGGCTTGCGGCTCAAATATATGGGGCGCAGGCCGAAGAAGATGTGATGCATGCAGCTGTTGCCCACCAGCAAGAGGTCGTAGATGCTCTCCGGCGGTATGCCGGCGCTGCGGGCGGCCTCTTCGATAAGGGTGCTCACCTTCAGCCTGACTGCGGCCGTCATCGCCTCTAACGCTTTAGGGTCATCTGTGGCGCGTGAGATCCGAGAGATCACGTCGGATCCGAACGTAACTTGAGGGTTCATCCCAGAGGATGTGCCCAATTCGTCACCTGTGGCGAGATCGAGGAGATAGCAGGCTATCGTTGTGGTCCCGATATCGCACGCTGCGCCGTATATGCCGCTTTCTTTTTGTTCGATCGCTATTATCTCCTCGTCGCACGATATCGCCGCGCCGGCGAGGGATTTGCCGGGTTCCCACGCGCTCGAGATTGCCTTGAGCGCCTCCTCGCTTATGGCGGTTACGGCTTTGCCCGAGGCGGAGGTCGCAGCCCGGCATAGCGACTCTGCCGCATCGGCCGCGCCGCCCAAATCCTTCCAATCTATGAGCAACTTCGTTTTCCATATGTTGCTGTTAACCTCAACACGAGATATGTCTACCTGAGCTTTCGGCTTTGACATCTCTTCGAAGGAAAAATATACGGTGACATCGCCGAGCGCTTTGGCGCGGCAAGCCAAACGCCATCCGAGATCCAATCCCTTTTGCCCGATGAGTTTCGTCTCGACTTCATCGGGAGGCGAGAGCTTTCCTTCAGCTCGGATCTGACATTTGCCGCAGCTGCCGTTTCCCCCGCAGGGGGCGTAGAGCGAAAAACCGGCTTCCCGCAGGACCTCGAGCAGCGATACCCCTTCTTTAACGCGGATTTTAGAGTTGTCCCCCTTGGGGGCCGATATTATGCGGATCAGGACATCTCTTTCTCCGTCCAGCTTCTCGCACCTCCTAACTTTCGAATCAGTGATAAACTAATTATTGCTCATCATCTTTCGCTTTGGCCACGCTGGACGGCTTTCGCCGGAGGGGGAGAAGACGGTGGCCTTTGTTGCAATGGCAGTTAGCTACTTGATCGGAGCAATACCATGGAGCGCCATCGTAGCATATCTCTTCGCCGGAACGGATTTGCGAAGCACCGGGACGCACAACGTAGGTGCTGCCAACGCCTGGGTTTCTGCAGGGCCGGTGGCGGGCTGTCTTGCGGCGATCGGCGATTCCACTAAGGGCGCGCTCGCTATCATTTTAGCTCAAGCTCTGGGGCTTTCCCAGCCGTGGTGGCCTCTGTGCGCCTGGTGCGCTATACTTGGGCATTCTTGGTCCTGTTTTTTGGGATTCAGAGGCGGTATAGGGGCCGCGGCCGCCGCGGGGGTTTTCTTATATCTTTTGCCCTTGGAAAGCGCCGCCGTCGGCCTGCTCATCGCCACGTGGTGGCTCACCTTCGGCGGTGCATTTCTTTTGGGGTTGGCTTCTCTGTGGCCAATAGCGATTGTGGTGGCTTTGTCCAGGGGGAGTTTAACGCCGGGTGCGGCTTTCGGCGTTATGTGGCTTGCCGGCTGGGTGTTCGTGAGGGGATTGAGCCACCTGAAATACGACATCAAAATTTTCGAGGCGGCCTTAGGGAGCGGCGAAGTGCGCCGCAAGCTTTACCGCTATTCGGGTTTGTTCTTTCCGTGCCTGGTCTATCCCATATTCGGCATG
>CAYTKB010000020.1:0-19905 GCA_964438265.1 uncultured Acetomicrobium sp.
CGGGTGGGCCGTTTCCATTACGTCTCCTGCAGTGGAGTTTTTGGCGCCGATAAGCGCGTTGCGAAAAAATCTATTCATCACTATTGCTGTCGTCGCTGTGGCTATTGTTGCAGTTGCTTTGTGGATAGCAAGCGGAATTTCTCGTCCTGTGGCTGTAATAGCGGATAAGATGCAACAAGTAGCAAGTGGAGATCTTTCATCTAAACTTGAAGTAAACTCATCGCTTGCCGAGATAAGGGTTCTGTCGCAATCTGTAAATGACATGATCCAGGGAGTGTCAGGTTTAATTGTTTCTGTTTCAGAAGAGGCGAAAACCGTGACGACGGACGCCGAAGACGTCAGTGCGAGTGCACAAGAGAATACCGCTTCTGTTGAGGAAATATCTGCATCCATGTCCAAGATAAACGAACGCGTACAAGAGGTAGCGGGTGCTGTTGAAGAAACCACTGCTAGTATACAAGAGATAGCCTCCTCGGCACAGAATGGTGCTCAAGCTGCGGCCGAGGCGGGGGAGCAAGCGGAGGAAATTTCAAGACTTGCAGAAAACGGGTCGGAGGCGGTAAGCGAAATTGCCCGTAGAGCAGAGCTGGTCGATCGAGTGCGCCAAATGTCTGATGATGCCATGCACAATTTGGTTGCCTCCGTGGAAAACATTTTGAAGTTCGTCAGCCTCATATCGGGCATTGCTGACCAAACTAATCTGCTTGCTTTAAATGCGGCAATTGAAGCCGCAAGGGCAGGCGAACACGGTCGCGGGTTTGCCGTCGTCGCTGAGGAAGTGAGGAAACTGGCAGAAGAGACCTCTAAGGCGGCAAAAGAGGTAAGTCAAGTGGTGGCCCAAGTTAAACAGAGGACTGACGAGGCCCTTAATGACCAAGCGGAAGCCGCCAAAAACATAGAAGAAATGGCAAAACAGACTAAAGGTGCCCAAAGGGCTATCGTTGAAGTTGTGGGAAAAATTAAGGCCGTAGCGGATAAAGTGCAGAGCTTGGCCGCAATCATGGAAGAACAATCAGCAAGCTCTCAAGAAATGGCGTCAGCAGTTGAGCACATTTCCAAAACCATTCAAGAAATAGCCGGTGACGTTGACAACGTTACTAAATCCATAAACGAACAATCTAAAGCTATAGAGTCGCTCGCTAAGATCTCAGAAGATCTCCTTAGGTCGGGCGAAAACATGCGCAAAAGCGTACAGCGCTTCAAGTTGGCACAAGAAGAAAGCGGTAACTTAGCTTTAGCTATAATTTAACTTGGTAGCTGAGTCACATTATGACTTTATCAAGCTTTATATTTCTAAAGCTCAAGCGCTGCCCCGGATCCTGCCCAGTCCACGTCAAAAGCGGAGGCGAGCATTGCAGCGGCACGAAACCCCGTGCAGTGACAGGGCCTGAAAATGGTGACGGAGAACCTGTCGGCCAACGCGGCTACGGAGCGCTCGAGGAACTCCTTCGACTGCTTCTCCATGTGCATGCCTCCTATGACGGCGTAAAAGCTTTTGGTGTTGAAGCGACGCGATGCGGCCTCGAGGATGTTGACCGCCCCGGCGTGAGCGCAGCCCAAAATCACGCTGTAGCCGAATCGTCCTTTCACTACCAAAGATAGGTCATCCTTTAATGGGTCTGAAATTAAATCTGTACCCTCTGGCACGACAAGGTCCGGGTCTTTAGGCGCAAAATCTGGATTTCTCTCCTCGTCTGCAACGGAGATGGCCCAAATGCCTTCGATGATTTCGACACTTCCTTCGACGGGCTTGAGGTTGAAAGAGGCTTTGGCGAGGTGAGCCCCGCAGTAGCGGAGCCTTCCTCCTCTTTTGGTGTGGTGGGGTGTTTCAAAAGCCGGGTGCGCCCAAAGGGGGAGTTTGCCCGCTTCTTGGAGGACCTTGGGCATACCCCAGGAGTGGTCGTAATGTCCGTGGCTCAAGACCAAGTGGTTCACCAGACCCAAATCGAGCCCCAATGCGTGCGCGTTGTGCGAAAGGCAGATTCCTTGCCCTGCGTCGAAGAGTATGTTTCCCCTTGGCGTTTTGAGATATATGCTCAGGCCGTGCTCAGCCACCAGATCCCTTCTGCCGTTGCAATCGTCCACTACGATCGTACAGTGCATTTCTCAAGCCCTCTCTTTCTTCTCATATGAAGCATTCGTGATCATTATATGCCATAATAAGCAAAACTAATTGTTTTAGGGAGGGCAAAATATGTCTCGATATGAACTCGCTGTGCAGGTAGAGGAGATCATAAAGGATTTTGTGCGCCGCCATCCGGATAACTCGTTGAAAGATCCCTCAAACGAGAGGGCGTGGGACGAGCCCATCGTGGGCTTTTCGTCCGGCGCTGACGAGCTTTATGAGTTCTACAAAGACCATATAGGACCTTTTCACTGGACACCCCGCGAGGTGTTTTCCCTCACGTTCCCCGATGTCTCCGGTGTCAGTCCGAAGGACCTCGCTGTGATCTGTTGGATACTGCCGCAGACCGAGGCCACGAAGGCGGACAACCGCAAGGAGAGTGTTTATCCGTCGGAAAGATGGGTGAGGGCTCGTGTATTTGGCGAGGAGGCGAACGAAAGCCTCCGAAGGCATGTGGTAGAAGCGCTTTCTGCGAAAGGATATAAAGCTGTAGCCCCCGTACTCTCTCCTCTTTGGAGCAGAGAGACCTCCCCTCGCTTCGGGAGGGCTTCGCGCTGGTCTGAAAGGCACGCCGCATATGTTTCGGGGCTTGGCACTTTCGGGCTGTGCGACGGTCTAATAACGCCCCTTGGCAAGGCCATGAGGGTAGGTTCGGTCGTGGCGCTGATGGACTTGCCTCCGACGCCGAGGCCCTATAGCGATCATCGCCAGTATTGCCTATTTTTCTCCGATGGCACATGCGGTAAATGTATAGGTCGCTGTCCCGTTGGGGCCATAAATAAGGAAGGGCATGACAAGGAAAAATGCTACCAACACGTCCACGTAACGGCAGCGGCATACGCAAAAGCCAAATTCGGGATAGATGGTTTAGGGTGTGGTCTGTGCCAGACCGGCGTTCCCTGCGAGTCTCATATCCCAACGGCCGAAGACGTTTAGTCGCTGCTTTTACACCTCCAGGCGGTGTCGAAAAAATCGCGCTCGCAGAGCATGGCGTAGTTGTAAGCTTCGCTGACAGACTTAGAAGGAGTGGCATATCGATCCAAGAGGTTTTCGAGTTTTTGGCTTAGTGCCTCAAATTCTTGGCTGCTATAGCTATTTATCCAATCTATATAGGGATTGTCTTTGCAGCTGCATTCTTTGGCCACCTCTTGCCCTAAATGCGCGTAAAGGCGCATGCAGGGGGTGAGCGCGGCTGCCGTGACGCCTGTGTCGTATCCTCACGCGGTGGCGAGCAAAAAGTCCGTATACCTGCGCGTGGCGGCGCTCGGCTTCACCTCGTTTAAATCGACGCTCCAGCGCGAGGCGTATCCTTTGTGGAGATCGGTCTCTTCGATTGCTCCAGCCGCCAGGGCATGAAAGGCCTTTGTGGCCTCCCAATCCACCCCTTTCGCTGCAGCTATGCAGTAGGCTCTCATAAAAGCGTGGAGGTAAAAGTAGTCTTGTCCGACATACCAGGCGAAATTTCTCTGCGGGAGCGAGCCATCCGCTATTCCTCGGATGAAGGGGTGCTTTAGGCACGCCCTCGCAAGATCTGCATTCTCGAGCCAAAGGCGTTCCGCCAAAGACATTTAGAGCCTCCTCCCGTTTTGAATTCTTTTTCTCAAGGGATTATACTGCTCTTTGAGGGGGCGAAGCCATGAAATGTCACGAATGCGCGGATAAACCTTGCAGGAACGGCAACCCTTGTGTCGCCAAAGATAGTCGTTCCTTATACGAGGGAGAGGAGCGAATGCTTCAAGTGGCGGCAGAAGTGGAGGCGTTGTTTTACGGCGAAATCTGTAGACTTGAGGAGATAATGGAGTTCGCACGCCGCATGGGGTATAAAAAGTTAGGGTTGGCTTTTTGCGTTGGGTTTTCCGATGAAGCCAAGGTTGTGGGGGATATATTGTCTAAAGAGTTTGAACTGCATTCGGTCTGCTGCAAGGTAGGCGGTTTGAGCAAGGAGGAGATGGGGCACCCCTTGCGCCCCTGGCTTGGGTCGACGTCGTGCAACCCGGCCGAGCAGGCTCGCGTCTTGGATGAAGAAGGGTGTGAGTTGGCTATCGTTTTGGGGCTGTGCGTGGGGCACGACTCGCTCTTTTACCGCCACATAAAGGCTCCCGTTACGACGTTTGTGGTTAAAGACCGGAAATTGGGTCACAACCCCGTGGCAGCTATATATTGCCAGTATATCAGGAAGAGGCTCGGAGGAAGGCCTAAGGAAAGGGAATTTTAAGGTGAGAGCCCATGGGAAAAGAGAAGATCATAATGGACGTGGACCCTGGATCCGACGATGCCATAGCCATTGCGGTGGCTGGCAGGCATCCGCGCTTAGAGCTTTTGACTATTACGGTTGTGGCGGGGAACCAAACGTTGGAGAAGACAGTGAAGAACGCCCTCAAGGTTTGTTCACACTTGGGGATAACAGGAGTACCCATAGCGGCAGGCATGTCGCATCCCCTGGTGAGGGAACCTATAACCGCTGCAAACGTCCACGGCGAGTCTGGCTTAGATGGGGTGGAGTTGGAAGAGCCCAAACTTGACCTCGACCCGCGACATGCCGTCGATCTCATCGTAGAAGCGCTCTCCTCTTCGAGCGGCGATATAAATTTCGTCGCCACCGCTCCGCTGACAAACCTCGCAGTGGCCTTGAGGAAGAAACCCGGCATAGCAAAAAAGATAAAGAGGATCGTCATGATGGGGGGCTCCTATGGCCTCGGCAATATAACGCCGGCCGCGGAGTTCAATATCTTCGCCGACCCAGAGGCGGCGCACATCGTCTTTTCCTCTGGGGTGCCCATCGTCATGATGGGGCTTGACCTCACTCATCAGGCGGTGGTGACGCGGGATGTGATAAAACGCGTCGATGGCATAGGCAACGAGGCCTCTCGGCTCTTCGTGGGCCTGATGGATTTTTACAGCGCCCGATACAAGGAGCGCTTCTCTCTCGACAACGCGCCGCTGCACGACCCTACGACGCTCGCTTGGTTGATAGACCCTTCAATTGTGGAGACAAAAGCTATGCATGTGGATGTGGAACTTAGAGGAGAACACACCTACGGCAGGACGGTTTGCGACTACTGGTGTGTCTTGGGCAAGCCGCCAAACGCCGACGTAGGGGTGAGGCTCGAGGTGGAGCGCTTTTGGGACGCAATCTGCGAGGCGTTATCTTTCTATTCATAGCCTCCGCTCTCTGGTAAAATGATCCGAAAATGAAATCCTTTGACCTTTCTTCGTGAAGGGATGCAGATACTATATGGATGAGAAGGTTTTGAGAAGTTTAGCTCAAGATTTGGTCGGCGGTAAGCTTTCGGTGGACGATTTCCTTGTGCGCTTGAAAGAATTGCCCTACCTCGATATGGGAGATGTGAAACTCGACACGCACAGGGCGCTTCGCAAGGCCTTCCCCGAGGTGGTGTATTGCCCTGGTAAGAGCGATGACCAGCTCTTGCGGATAGCGGAGGTCATAGCCGAGAGAGATGGCCCGGCCCTCTTTTCCCGCGCCGCGGAGGTTCAATATGCCATCATAAGGCGCGCTCTGCCCGAGGCGGAATATTTCCCAGTGGCGCGCCTTGTGGCTGCTCGCCTTCCGGCTGAGCATCCTTATGATGGTGTGGTGGTAGCGAGCGCAGGCAGCAGCGATGTCCCCGTGGCGGAGGAAGCCGTTATGGTTGCCATCGCCATGGGTTGTAAGGTAAAGCGCATTTACGATGTCGGTGTTGCTGGGCTCCACAGGCTTCTTGCCCACATCGAGGAGCTCCAGTCGGCCAAGGCCGTCGTGGCGGTGGCTGGCATGGACGGTGCTTTGCCCAGCGTCATCGGCGGCATAGTCTCATGTCCCGTCATAGCCGTTCCCACCAGCGTCGGATACGGCGCATCGTTCGGCGGTCTTGCCGCGCTTCTAACGATGCTCAATGCCTGCGCCTCCGGCATCTCGGTGGTGAACATCGTCAACGGCCTAGGTGGCGGATTTTGTGCTGCCCTGATAGCTCGGCAAGCATATAGAGAGAAGGAGTGAGCCTCTCTTGGAACGCATCCTTTACCTGAACTGCTTTTCCGGCATAAGCGGAGATATGTTTTTGGGGGCCATGATAGACCTTTTGGGTGACGATGGAGCGCTGGAAGCTGCCTTGAAGGGATTAAATCTCGGGGATTGCGAGATCGCAGTGAGCCGCGAGAGGAGAAGGGGCATCACTGGGGTAAAAGTTAATGTGGAATTTGACTCTGAACCCCACCACGGTCGAAACCTCGACGACATCGTTAAAATAATAGAAGATAGCAGCCTAAGCGATTTCGTAAAAAGTAAGGCGCGGGAAGCCTTCGCCCGCCTGGCCGAGGTCGAAGGAAAAATCCATGGCGTTCCTATTGAGTCCATTCACTTCCACGAGGTCGGCGGCACAGACTCCATAGTCGACATAGTGGGAGCCTTCGCCTTGCTTGAGCGCCTTGAGGTAAACCGTGTTGTGTCATCTCCCGTCAATGTGGGTTCTGGCTTCGTAAATTGTGCCCATGGAAGCTTGCCTGTGCCAGCTCCAGCCACGGCTGAGCTCCTTAAAGATGTGCCGGTGTTTTCCTTTGGCGAGCCTATGGAGCGCACCACTCCGACAGGGGCGCTCCTTTTGAAGATGCTCGCCTCCGCTTTCGGCCCTCTGCCGCTTGGCGTTTTGAAGAAGGTGGGCTACGGGGCTGGAGAGAGGGAGTCTTCCTTGCCCAATATCCTCCAGGCCATATTGCTCGAAGGAGAGGCCCCACTTCAATGAAACACGAGAGGCATCGCGCCCATGTTTTCGTGAGTGCTGACGCCGGAGGATATAGTGTTATCCTACAAGCGCTTCAGTATCTGCAGGCCAGGGCTTCCGTGCGCAGACTCTCGTCGTTCTTTGAGCTTGCTCCTCGAGCAGCGGAAAAAAGGGGCCGCATAGGCGTCGCCTGCGAAGTTGACGTCTATGACGGCATAAATGCGTTATCTTCATTCTTGGAGTGGATCGAAAAGCGAACAGCGCATGGCGTCCATACCTTTCCCGTCTCGGCGGAGCTTTTGGCTTACGACGGCCGCCTCTTAGGCGATATATCGCCCCATGCGACGGCCGCCTTCATCGACATCGCCCCTCAATTATTTTCAGGCCAGGACTTTTCTATGCCAGAAGGAGTTCGTCCTGTTAAGGAAATTCAGAAGGCTAACTCGGCAGAGGATGTGCAGGAGAAGTGCCCGACTGTGCCGATCGCCTTGAGTTGTGTGGGCATAACCGACATGCGACGCATCATTCGCCTTGATGTAGACGGCGAGGTGAAGCTCTTTTACGCGAACCTCGATCTCTTTGTCCAGTTGGACTCCTCGCACTCTGGCATCCATATGTCGCGCTTTAACGACGCGCTCGAAGAAGTGGTGGAAGAGGTCACGAAGGAGCCGTCGCCCGATATAGAGTCGCTCGCCGAGAGGCTCGTCCTCCAGGTGGTGCGGCGGCAAAACGCCACCTACGCGGAGGTTCGCATAAGGGCGCACTTCCCGTTGCGCAAAGTGACGCCCGTATCTGCCAAGAGGGTGGAGGAGTTGTACGAGTTCATCGGGATGGCCTCGAGCGATGCCGGCAAGCGCGTTAAGCGCGTCTCCGGCGTAGAAGTGGAGGGTATGACGGTCTGCCCTTGCGCACAAGGGATGATGGCGGTATATGCCGAAGAGCTGCTGGTCAAGGAGGGGTATTCTCAAGAAGAGGCAAGACGGATAGTCGAGATCTTTCCGGTACCGTCCCACAACCAGCGGGCCAGGGGGACGCTTCTTCTGGGCTCTCCAGTCCCAATAAAGGCCGAAAATTTGGTTCATATAGTGGAAGCCTCTATGAGTTCGGAAATTTACGAGTTGCTGAAGCGCCCCGACGAGTTCTTTGTGGTTAAAAAAGCGCATGAAAACCCGAGGTTCGTGGAAGACGTAGTGAGAGAGATGCTTAGAAATGTGATAGGGATATTTCCGGAGCTCCCTGACGAATCGTTTGTCCTGGCGAGGACGGAGAGCTCAGAGAGCATCCACCAGCACAACGCCTTTGCCGAGCGTTCCGGATATCTGGGCGATATCAGGCGCGAGTTGGGTTCATCCGGCGCAATGATGAGGGGTCTTACCCTCGAAGAATATCTTCGCTCGTGAAAACTTGAGCGCAATGGAGGGATTGTAGCGTGAAAGGTGCCGAGATTTTATTGAAGATGCTTGAGGCTTACGGCGTGGAGCACGTCTTCGGTCTGCCGGGAGAGACGACGCTCCCCTGGTATAAGGAGTGGCATAAATACCCGCAGATTGAGCATGTGCTCACGAGGGACGAACGTAGCGCCAGCTTTATGGCCGAGGCTTACGCCAAGGTGGCGTTTAAACCCGGTGTGTGCGAAGGGCCGAGCCCTGGCGCTGCCCATATGCTACCTGGGGTGGCCGAGGCTTTCAAGGCTTCTGTCCCCATGATAGTCTTTACGTCGGATGTGCCGCTCAATATGGAGCTCAGGAATATGCTTACCGGTTGCGACCAAACCCGCCTTTTTGAGCCGGTTACCAAAGCCGCTTTTACAGTCACAAATAGCGGCGAAATCCCTTTCATACTTCGCAGGGCCTTTCGCATTGCTACAGCCGGTAAGCCCGGACCCGTGCACATCCGGATTCCCTCGAACGTCTTCGATGAGGAGGCAGACGCGAAAGACCTGTACGCTCAAGGTCAATTTGCAAGCTACCCCGGTCACCGCCCCGTGGCCGATCCGGAAGAAGTTTCTAAGGCTTTAGAGCTCCTTCTCGCAGCTGAAGCACCCCTTATAATATGCGGCCAGGGTGTTCTTTACTCCCAGGCGTGGGATGAGGTTTCTAAGCTCGCTGAAAGGCTTGAAATACCAGTAGGAACGACGATGACCGGCAAAGGAAGCATCTCCGAACTGCACCCGTGGTCCATCGGAGTCGTGGGGGCGCGCGGGGGGATAAGCCTTTCTAATCGCTATGTGGAAGAGGCGGATCTGATCTTTTATATAGGGTCCAATACCGATTCAGCTGGCACGGATGGGTGGAAGTTGCCAAGCCCTGCATCGGGCAAGCGCTTCATTCAGCTCGACATAAGCGAGGCCGAGGTGGGAAACGTCTATCCGGTCGACGTGGCCTTGATAGGCGACGCCAAATCTACGCTGAGGGCAATGCTTGGAATGCTCGAAGGCACGAAGCCGACCTTTGGCAGGCGTTTTACGGCTCAAGGCATAGAGCGGATGAAGCTCGAGCGCGAGGCGCTCGTAAGGGAGGCAGAATCGTGCGATGGCTTTCCATTTTACCCGTTGCGGATACTTAAGGAATTTAAGGAAGTCATGCCCGAAGACGGCCTTATCGCCGTAGATGCTGGCGTGAGCAGCATATACAGCACTGCCTTTTACACACAAAAGAGGGCGGGTAGGCAATTCATGTCGGGGTACTCCATGGGTGCTTTGGGTTATGCCATCCCAGCAGCTTTTGGGGCATGGGTCGGCGGCAATGGGAGGGTCGTTGCGGCATTGACGGGCGACGGCAGCTTCGCCTTTACGGCGGGTGAGCTCGAGACATTAGTAAGGTTTGGGGCAAACGTTAAGATATTTCTCTATCGAAACGACGCCTATGGTTGGATTCGCGGCGAGAGCGTTTGGGCGGAGAAGATGGAGCCCTTTGCTGCAGATTTTTCCTCGGTAGACCATGCTGCAGTAGCTCGCGCCTATGGCCTTGCTGCCTTCAGGCCGGTTACAGCGGCGGAGTTTTCTTCCGCCATAAGGGAGGCATTTACCTACGACGGACCGGCCTTAGTGGAGCTCGCAGTCACAACGCAGGATAGGCTCGTCCCCCCAGTGCCGAAGTGGGTCGCCGAAGCGAAGACGACGAAAGCTCCCTATATTTATTAAATTTGAGGAGGTGACTTGTGCTGTGATGAGCTTTTATTCAGCCAGGAGGGCGGTCCTGGGCGTGATAGTGGCTGTCATGGACCACGAGAGGAGCGACAGAAGGCTTTGCCTTTTGGACGTTCCATCGAGGATACTTAAGCGCGGCGAAATCCACGAGGTGATCCTCACCGACGAGGAACCTGGGGAAGAGAGGGTCGTAAATCATGTGGCATACTTGGGCTTCGTAGAAGTGACGCAGGGCGGGCTTGTCATACCCGGGGACGAGCTCCTTATCAGGCACAACAGCGTAGGGAGACTTTTGGGCTTTGACGATACCCATATGCCCAATCATCTCAATTTGGTGATCAAAGCCCGGAACATCACAAGCGGGGCGAAACTCGGAATCCACCTCGACGATCCCGTCGAATTCGTCTCTATTTAACAATAGTGTTTAACTATCATTAAAGCAGTTTTTATAGAGTAACATGCAAGTAGGAAGCTAAGGCATATTTGCGCTTGCAATGAAGGAGGTCCCTCGTTGGTCAACTTTAAGGTTCGCTCTGCATATATACTGATATTGAGTTTGCTTTGTTCGTTTAGCCCCGTTTATTCCCGAGCAGAAGCCGCTCCGTCGCTGATAGCTCGTGGCGACGGTAGGGCCAAGGTCGTAGCCCTCACCTTCGACGACGGCCCTTATCCCATTTATACGGAGCGCCTCCTGGCCATCCTCGATGCGTATGACATTAAGGCTACATTCTTTTTGGTAGGTGTGAACGCCGCATCGCATCCCGACTTGGTGCGAGAGATAGCGCGCGGTGGACATGTTGTAGGAAATCACAGCCATCGTCACTTGAGTATGAGGGATCTTCCCGAGGAGGATATCAGGTGGGAATGGCAGATGTGTTCTCACACGATAAGGGCCATCACCGGAAGTCTGCCTCGTTTCTGTCGTCCGCCGGGTGGAGGGTATAACGGCACGGTAGTTTCAGCTGCCCGCAAAGAGGGGCTTTCTGTCGTGCTTTGGACGGCCAACGGCGCCGATTATACGGGCATCTCGCCCAAAGCCATCGAAAGGCGCGTTTTGGGCGCCGTGGGCCCTGGCGGCATCATCCTCCTTCACGAAGGGGTGGACAACACGATCGAAGCCTTGCCCGTGATCATCGAGACGCTTCGCTCCAAGGGGTATCGCTTCGTCACAATAGAAAAACTAATGGTTAACTCTCGTACTTAGTCATACTCGATAGGAATTTGCCTTGTGGCGGACGTTCTCAAATGTTAGCCGGGATTTATACTCGGCCTTACCAAAGCGTTACTTTACCTACACGATAAAATGCTGAAAGGACCATACATGATCTATTTATTTGATTGCTCGCAATCCGGCCTTGGAAGGGAGGGAAGTCATTGCTGTGCCTAACACAGACCTTCAGAGGTAGTTAAAAGCATGGCGCCTTAGTTTGTATTATCACCCCTTTAACTTCGCTTTTTGTGTTCATTATGCCTGTATACATGGCAAAATGGATTGACACATATTAAGTAAATGTGCTAAATCTACATGAGCAAAACTGAATTTTATCTGGTTAAGGAGGGTGAAAACAATGAGAGGCAAGAGGGCAGTTTGGAAAATAGGGTTGGCATTGGCGTCTTGGATAATCCTCTGCATGTCGAGCACATTATCTCTTGCTGTGGAACCTACACTTGAGTTCACTCCTCAGGTTTCAAAGTGGGGGCCGGATGACCAGATTGGCAATTGTAATTACTTAACCCCGGACAAAATACTGCAAGCTATTCGATTAGTTGAGAAAGGGAAGGTTTATGATTTAGGTACGGTTTACTACCCAGGCATGGCTGCGTTTCCGCCTCGCACATATAAAGCGTGGCTCCTTGTCCACGGACTTACAGTTCCCAAAGGTAAAAACAAGGGAACTGATACAGAAGAGTTTATATGCTTATCTACCGGGCTCGGCACTCAGATAGACGGCTTTGCCCATCTGGGAAATGACGGTACATTTTATAATAACACACCCAAAGAAGACATTGTTGACCCTACTGGAGCTAAAAAGTTTGGCATGGAAGTTGTTCCTCCAATTGTGACGAGAGGGATCCTTTTAGATATGGTGGCCTATAAGGGAAGACCCTTAGAAGGCGGAGAGAAAATCACTGTAGAAGATTTTGAGGGTGCAATGAAAAAATTTGGTATTGCCAAGATTGAGCCTGGAGATGCTGTAATCTTCAATACAGGTTGGCTTAGATGGATGGAGCTGGATCCCGAGAAATTTTTGAAGTCTTCTCCGGGCATTGACTATGAGCTGGCATGGCGCATGGTTGAAAGTGGAGTGGTGGGCGTTGGTACGGATCAGTGGTCCACAGAAGTTGTTCCGCACGGAGATTATTATTTCCCTGGGCACGTCATACTTTTGGGAAATGGAGTATATCAATTCCAAAATTTGGTCACTGCTGATTTGACTAAGGCGTGTGCCGAAGATGGCAAGTATGAATTCCTCTTCGTTTTTACACACCCTAAGTACAAAGGCACCGTTCAGGGTAATGGCCAACCCATTGCAATAAAATAACTTAGTTTGTGCGAGGGGGGATATTGCTGGTTTTGAGATTTAGCGCTTGAGTGTGCGGTAGATTTAAATGGGGGGTGGGTTTTTATGAGAAGGCAGATAGCTTATTGGATGATTGGTGTGGTGGTGTTGTCCTTGGGGTTTGCCATGATCGGTTCTCCGGCTGAGGCCGCGGAAACGGTGAAGATCGGCGCTGTTTATCCATTGAGCGGCAACCTGGCGAGGTTAGGCGAAGAGAGCTATAGGGGTGCAGAGCTTGCCAGGATCGAAAGGAACGCCCAAGGAGGCGTCTGGGGAAAACAGGTCGAGTACGTGGTGGCTGACGCGCCAGATACGAACGCTGCCAGGTCCGAGGCGGAACGGTTGATCACGAGGTCTAATATGAAGCTTCTCTTGGGCACTTATTCAAGTTCTTTGGCATATGTAGCTACAGAAGTGGCCGAGCGCAACAGGGTGCCCTTCTTCGAGTTCGGCGCCATATCCGACCCAATAACAGAACGAGGGTTCAAGTATACTTTCAGGACCTGCGCCCCCGCCTCTGGCTTTGGGACGATAGCCGTCAGGGTCATAGCAGAACTGGCAGCGCCGAAGATGGGCATGGCGCCTAAAGACATTAAGCTCGCCATAGTTTATGAGGATTCCCTCTACGGCACAACCTGCGCCAAGTACGCCAAGGCTGAAGCGGAAAGGGTTGGCATGCCCGTCGTAGCTGATGAGCCATACAGCGCTAAGACCAACGACCTTTCGCCGGTTATTCTCAAGCTCAAGGCTGCAAACCCGGATGCAGTGATTCATACCGCCTACATCGCCGATGCAATCCTCTTCTCGAGACAGGCCAAAGAGCTCGACTTCGACGTGAAGGCTTACGTGGGGCAGGGCGGAGGCCATTCAATGTTGGATTGGGCTAAGGCGATCGGTGATGTCTCCGGGTTTTTGAACGTGGACTTCCCCCAATTCAAGATCAACAAGGCCTATACGCCGGGTTTGGATGAGTTCATTAAGCTTTACGAAGACACGTACAAAGAGCCTCCTCACTCGGGCCATTCGCTGGTCAACTACTTCGGGGCTAAGGTGATGTTCGATGCCATGGAAAAGGCTGGTAGCCTCGATGCCGATAAAATAAGGGAGGCTGTCCTCTCTCTCGACGTGTCGGAGGGACAGACCTGCACCGGGTGGGGGGTCAAGTTCGACCCGAAGACCGGGCAGAATGTGAGGGCTTTGCCTTATGGCTTGATGTGGACCAAGGATCAAGAACAGGTGACGATTTATCCTTCGGAGGCTGCGGTGGCTGAGATCATTGTCCCCATGCCCACTTGGCGCGAACGGGGACAGTAGCCTTGCTTATCGCTTGGTATGGATGAAACAGGCCCCGCATCCCCTTACGGCACATCCATAAGGGATGCGGGGCCTTTGTGATATCTTCGCGGAGAGGTGGCCACTTTGATGAGCTATACGTTTATTCAAGTCTTGATCTCCGGTGTACTGCTCGGGGGCATTTATGCCCTCATAAGCATAGGCCTCACCTTAATATTTGGCGTCATAAAGGTAATCAATTTTGCCCACGGCGAGTTCCTGATGCTCGCCATGTATTTTGCCTACTGGATGTGGCATTATTGGGGAGTGGATCCATACGCCTCCGCCGTCGTGCTCGCCGTTCTCCTTTTCCTCATAGGAGCAGCCACTCAAAGAGGAATAATCCAGCCGCTGTTGAAGTCGCCCGCATCTATGCAGATATTTGCCACCGTCGGGCTTTCCATAACGTTGCAGAATGTGGCGCTGTTTTTGTGGAAGGCCGACTACAGGACGATTCAAACGGCTTATCAGGCATCAAAAATAACCATTGGCGAGCTCGCTATAGGTTACCCTCGTCTTGTAGCCTTTGCCGGAGCCACGGCCATGACGATCGTCATATTTTGGTTCCTCAAAAACACATTCACCGGCAGGGCTATAAGGGCTATAGCTCAGGATAGGATGGCGGCGATGCTCATGGGGATCAACCAAAAGAAGATGTATATGCTCGCCTTTGGCCTCGGCTCGGCATGCGTCGGAGTGGCCGGCGGACTGCTCATGCCCATATATTACGTCTTTCCCACTGTAGGCACATATTTTTCGCTCACTGCCTTTGTGGTGGTCGTGTTGGGTGGCATGGGCGATATAAGGGGAGCATGGATAGGAGGCATCATAATAGGCCTTGTGGAGGCTATAAGCGGCTTCTATGTGCCCGCTCTGAAAGAGGCCGTGTATTTTGCCATATTCATTTTGATACTTCTCTTCAGGCCTTCGGGGATCCTTGGGCTTGGGCGCGGTTTTGAGGAGGTCGCTCAGGAATGAAGAGGTGGGTATGGAGCCTATTGGTTTTGGCTTTGCTTTCTGCATTGCCTTTGGTGGTGAGGACCCAGTTTTACCTCCACATCTTCATATTGACCTTCCTCTACGCCTCCTTTGCCAACTCGTGGAACCTCATCGGTGGATATGCTGGGCAGCTATCATTGGGACACGCTGCGTTCTTCGGGATAGGCGCCTATGCTTGTGCCATAGGGGGCGTAAAGTTCGGCATTTCCCCCTTCATCGGGCTTGCGATAGGCGTAATAATAGCAGTCCTCGTGTCAGCGGCGATAGGTTACCCTTGTTTTAGGCTTAGGGGACCCTTTTACACGCTTTCTACCATTGCCTTTGCCGAGGTGGTTAGGCTTTTGACTCTTTACTGGAGGAATCTGACCGAGGGAGCTGTGGGCATATTGATACCGTTCAGACCCGGCGTTGCCAACCTGATCTTTTCTGGCAAAATTCCATACTACTATATAGGTCTGGCCATGATGGCTCTCTCGACATTTCTCTGCTATCACGTGGAAAGATCAAGGTTCGGCTATTACTTGGTGGCCGTAAGGGAGGATGAGGATGCGGCGGAAGCGTGCGGCATACGTAGCGCGCGATACAAACTCTACGCTGCGATGATTAGCGCTGCGATTGCAGCTATTTGCGGAGTTTTTTATGTGCAGTATATGCTCTTCATAGACCCAGAGGGTGTATTCAACCTCAACGTCTCCATCCAAGCTGCCCTTATGGCGATAATCGGCGGAGCGGGGACGTGGCTTGGCCCAGTCGTGGGAGCCGCCCTGCTCATACCCTTGGGAGAGTTTTTGCGCGGTTGGTTGGGCGGGGCTGCCAGGGGGTTGCACATGGCCTTTTATGGTATCGTCCTCATAGTGGTAGTGATGGTTATACCCCAGGGAATAGTTGTCACCGTAAGGAGCTTGCTTAAGGTTAAGGCTGCCCGTAAGGTTGAGGAGGAGAGAAGATGAGGCGGAACGTGCTCGAGGTAAAGGATCTCACCAGGCGTTTCGGTGGCTTGATGGCCGTCGATGGCGTAAGCTTTCAAGTAGCCGAAGGGGAACTTATGGGCCTCATCGGCCCGAACGGCGCTGGAAAGACCACAATATTCAACCTCATATCTGGGCATCTCCTCCCTACCTCTGGCAGTATTCGCTTTTTAGATATGGAGATCACGCATCTTAAACCGCCGGCTGCACGCTGTTTGGCTGGAATAGGCAGAACTTTCCAAATAGTCAAACCCTTTGGGGGGCTGACGGTCTGGGACAACGTTACTATAGGGGCTCTTGCACGGCATCCTGATATGGGCGAAGCCAGAGATAGAGCAAGGCAGATGCTCGAGTTTGTCGGACTGTGGGGGTATAAAGAAGTTGCGGCGCGCAGCCTCACTCTCCCCGGCAGAAAAAGGCTTGAGATGGCAAGGGCGATGGCCACAGAACCCAAAGTGTTACTCTTGGACGAAGTTATGGCAGGGCTTACGCCGACTGAGATCTCGGAGGTACTTACCATGATCAGGCGCTTCGCAGAAGAGTTCAACGTAGCTATCATCGTGGTTGAACATGTGATGGCTGCAGTTATGCGGCTTTGTGAGTGGATAGTGGTGATCCATCATGGTAAGAAAATCTCCGAAGGCACTCCCAAAGAGGTTACCAAAGATCCTAAAGTCATAGAGGCTTATCTCGGCGAAGAAGCGTTTATAGCGTGAGGGGTTGGGGGCGATAGAGCGTGATCTCTGTTAAAGAATTGGATGCTGGCTACGGGGACATACAAGTGCTTCGAGGTGTCTCTTTGGAAATAAACGAAGGTGAGATCGTAAGCCTCGTGGGGGCCAACGCTGCCGGCAAGAGCACCATGGTGAAGGCCTTGAGCGGCATTATAAGGCCATGGGGAGGACAGATTTTACTCGACGGTGTTAGAGTTGATACTCTCGAGCCTTACGAGATCGTAGAGTTGGGGATCATCCAGGTGCCCGAAGGCAGAAGGCTTTTCCCCCAAATGAGCGTGCTGGAGAATCTGCTTTTGGGTGCATACACGCCCAGGGCGAGGAGGGATTGCGGAAAGACGCTCGGAGACATCTTTAAGATGTTCCCTATTCTCAAAGAAAGGCAAAATCAGCTGGCCGGTTCTCTCTCCGGCGGGGAGCAGCAGATGTGCGCCATAGGCAGGGGGCTAATGGCCAAGCCCAAGCTTTTGATGCTGGATGAGCCTTCTTTAGGGCTTGCCCCTATCTTGGTAGCTCAAGTTTTGAGCATGGTGAAGGCTATAAAGGAGCAGGGGGTCACCGTGTTGCTGGTGGAGCAAAACGTAAGGCAGTCGCTATCTTTAGCCGACCGAGGCTATGTCCTCGAAAACGGCAGAATAGTAATGGAAGGACCTTCGGCAGCGCTTCTCGCCGATGACCGCTTGAGGCAAGCCTACCTCGGCATGTAGTGGCGCCGGATTTGAATAATCGCCCGTTTCCAAGGCCGCTATGGCCAGCGATCGGCAAAAACAGGTGTCATCAATCAAGCTGGGAATGAGCTGGTAGTGCCACATTTTGCTATTCGGCCTATGCCGGCTTATTCCTCCATTTATTTTATTGTCATCGAAGTTGCCTCGGGCGTCATAGATTTTCGCAGCGATCCCTCTCTTTGAGCTGTTTTTGCCCCTCTTGAGCATCTGGCAAGCGCTGCACAAGAGGGGCAGAAACACAAAAAGCAAAGACCTGACCTCGAGGGTCAGTTTTGGGGCTGAGCTATGTCTATGTATCTCTCCATGTGAGAGAGGGCATAATTCTCCGCGGCTTTCGAGACCTCGTCCATGTCTATGAAAAAGCCCTGGGGGAACAATGCTCCCCAGCCATAGGGAGGATTATCCGTCCAGCGTATGAGACCGAACGATTTTAGCATGTTGAGTTGATCGGCGATGATATCGTTATAAGCAGCTATCAAGCCGGCAATCCTTATTATGACATTGTCGAGGGGCTCCATGATCTCCTCTGGGACAAATTCCGCGCCGTCCAAAAACTCATCTGCTATTGATTTGATGGCTATTTTCATGCCTGCGTAGTTTGCAAGGGTTTTAAAGACTGAATTGCGCCATGAAGCTACGAGTGCCCTAGCCGGCTCGTCATCTGAGATACAACTGTTCGCGTACCAGCTATCCTCAATTCCCTTTTCTTTTAGAGAAGAGATTGGAACGGGAATGGAGAGTTGCATTTTCGTCATTGCCAAGATGCCTTGCTCGCGAGATGCTTGGAGGTTTAGTGCCTCTCGGGGCAATTTTACCCGATGGATTTGCTCAGGCTCGATCTCGTGTTCGATGGTGAAGACATTGAAACCGGCTATCTTTGCCGTTTCATCGCTTTCATGTTCTTCAATCCAATTGTTCCATGACCGTATCATTATGCCCTTTTCCCTTTGAAAGTCTCCTTCGTTGAGGTATCGTTCTTCTTTGCTGAAGTAATCATCTATGGAGACATATGCCCTCCCATCGATGACGCGCTCCTCCAGCTCTAAGGATGCAAGATGCCTTTTTGCCTCTAAGAGGATGGCGTATTGCGTCTCTTTGTCTAAGATTTCGGGCTCCTCCTCCTCCTCCTCTTCTTCTTCTTCTTCTTCTTCATCGTCGTCGTCGAATTCTTCTTCGGTCGCACTTTCAGCGTAGTCCTCTTCAGACAAGGAGTCGTCCTCGGATTCTTTTTCGTCTTCTTTTAACTTGAATATGATTGGCCATGCAAGAGGATTATTTTCTTCCAAATAAACTGTTTCATACCTTCTGTCCAGAAGGATTTTGACCCACTCGAGCAGCTCAAGGGCTGCCTTGTCTATCCATTTTTCTTCGATCAAGGGTATATTCGCCATGAAGTAATTGGGGAAATCGTCTGGCTGCAATATCTCACCTGTTTCGAATACGCCGGCATGCGAAAGCGATTCCACCTCTTTCGCCAAAGCCTCGACAGCCCTGTTGAATTCTTCGTCTCTTACGTCTGCAAGGCCGTGAGTGAAGTCTCTTTTGTTTAGGAAGTCGTCAAAGGCTTCGGGAGATTCGAAGATCGAACGCGCTTCTTCTATCTCTTCGCTAAAAATGCTTTCCGCTTCGCTTTCTGAGGGGTTAGAAGCATGCAGCAGGTGTAGCCATCGTAATGGTATTTCCTTCTTGCCCTCCGTTACGAAGTGTTCCTTTACCATATACGGCAATATCCTTTCTTTCATTTCGTTACAGGGCTCCAGGGCATGTTCATTGAGGCTTAAAAGTAGATCGGCCATTCCTTCGGAGAGCGGGTATGGCATGCTCGACAGGGATTCAAACGTTAGCCTGGCTAATTCAGAGGTCGTCAAGGCTCCAACGATCCTCTTGAACTCTTCCACAAGCAGCGCTGTTTCGAGGCTCATCTCTCTGCGCTTTTTATCGATTTCCTCATTTATGCTGTAGATCAAGGAACCCACGAATTCGATCTGCGGCTTCAATTCGTTGAATGCTTGCTTTACGGCCTTCGGCCCCTTACCCTTGTGTTCTCTCATGAGGGCCTTTATGATTTTTTCTCCCAGAGTCTCTATAGAATCGTCGGATTTTTTATCTTTAGGCTCAGGGGCCAACATGGTCTCGCTGAGCCATTCCTTAACGGCCTCTTTCACTATTGGAGATATATCATTACCGCTGGTAAACGCCTCAAGCTTACCCAAGGGGCCCACTCCTTCATTGGCTTTCAGTGAATTTTGCCTATTGTAAAACTTCCGAGGTTAGAATACAAATAACGGGTCGGCTTAAATTGTAGAAGGAGATGAAATCATGGAACGCAATGTCGCATTAAAAGAACGTGCTGCTGAGCCGTATATGATCGAGGTTTCGCCGGACGTTACGCTCACCCTCTTGGACCTGCCTGTGGATATGGAAGGGTTTCACCATTTCATAGGTATATGGCTGATCCAAGACCGGCATTTAGGCAGGACGCTTCTCGTAGATGTGGGGCCCGCCTCGGCATCGCCCCTGCTTCTGGAACGGCTTTCGGATCTGGGTGTTCACGCGGTCAACTTTTTACTTTTGACCCACGTGCATATCGAC
>CAYTKB010000020.1:19915-21057 GCA_964438265.1 uncultured Acetomicrobium sp.
CCATGCTGGAGGGGTCGGACATCTGGCGAAGGTCTTCCCCGGCCTCAAGGTGATTGCTCCCGAAAAGGGAAAGCGCCACCTGGTCGACCCTTCTGCCCTTTGGGAGGGGAGTTTAAAAACCTTGGGAAAGGTGGCTGAAATCTACGGCAAGATGATACCGTTGCCGGGAGACCGCCTCATAGAAGGCTTGGATGGAGTTACATCGATAGACACGCCGGGGCATGCCCCTTATCACAACTCTTATGTTTATGCCGCCTCTGGGTGCAAAATCCTCTTCCCAGGTGAGGCGGCCGGCGTGTTTCTGCCCAAGGGCTTAGCATATCCGGACGGGGCACCGACCGACTTTCCCTATATTCGTCCGGCCACGCCGCCCAAGTTTTTCTTCGATGTTACATTGGAATCGCTGAAAAAAGTCGAAGCCGTGGGCGCTGAGTGGATATGCTACCCCCATTTTGGTCCCTCTCATGAGCCGGAAACCCTCCTACGCCTTCACGAAGAGCAACTCTTTCGATTTAAAGACACCACAATTAATGCGGTGAAAGAAGGCGCAGGAGAGGGGGAAGAGGCGGTCGATATCATCTTATCGAGGCTGCTCGAGGAAGACCCCTTGCTCTCCGAGTTTGCGCGTCTGCCGGAAGACATTCGCTCGAGAGAGCGCTTCTTCTTGCAAAACAGCATAAGGGGCTTCCTCGACTATGTCCTAAGAGAAGGACTGAAGGCTTAGCGCCAAAGACCCTTCGGACTCTTTGGGGTCAAGCCTTAACGACTGCCTCTTGCAAGATTCGTGCGGCCCTCACCTGATTGAATATGCCGCAAGGGCATAGGACGGCGAGTTCCTCGGCTGCTTTTTCTGCGGACTTCCTGCCCTTTTTGACCTCTTCCATTTTTTTTCGGACGAGGTTGGCAGCAATCATGTGGTGGCCGCACATAGAGGTTATGGCGAGCACGTCCTCCTCTGGGAGGAGGTCCTTCTTTCCCCAAACGCCCAAGGAGTAGTTTATGGTGTGAGGGGCAAGTTCTGCCTCCTTGCACGACGGCAGGACCTCATCCAAAAGGCCGCTTATGATGACCGAAAGTCCTAAGTCTGCCTTCCTCATCTCCTTCAGGAATTCGACCACTTGTTCCCTTTTGGTGAAGACGCC
>CAYTKB010000021.1:0-5896 GCA_964438265.1 uncultured Acetomicrobium sp.
ATTGTTGGGAGCGATAGTTAAAGTTATGGAAGAGCGTGGGTTTGCAGTCCTCAAATACCGGCACATCATAGAGGATTGGATGGCCCCCCTCGGGCATATCGCCGGCAGAAGGCCCTCTCAAGAAGAGTCGGAAGACATAAGTTACGGTGTGGGAGTAGCCTCGCACATCCTGCCTTTGTCCTTCGGTCAGACTGTGGTTGTGAAGGGCAGAGCCGTCGTGGCCGTTGAGGCCATGGAGGGAACTGATTTGACGCTGCGCCGTGCCGGAAGGGTATGCAGGGGCGGCGTGGTCGTGAAGATGATGCGGCAAGATCAGGACGAGCGTTACGATCTTCCCGTCATAGGCAAAAAGACCATCTATAACATGGCCGCCTCAGGGCTGACGTGTCTTGCCGTGGAAGCCGGGCGCACTGTAATCCTCGACCCCGAGCGCTTTAAAAGGGCAGCCTCGAAGAGAGATATAGCTGTGGTGGGGGTAGCACCTTGTCGATCTTTATAAGTTGCGGGGAAGCCTCCGGCGATGCCTACGGCGCCGGTTTACTGAGAGCCCTGCGCGATCTCGGCTTCGGTGGCCGAGTGTGGGGTATGCTCGGTCCGAAGTCGCAAGAAGCCGGGGGGGAAGCCCTTTGGCCTTCCTCCGAGCTCTCGATCGTCGGTGCCGTAGAGGCCGTTGCGGCGCTCCCTCGTCTTTTGCACCTCAGGGGCGAGATCGCCGAAGCCGTCTTGACAGAGAAGCCTCGTGCAGTCGTCGTTATAGACAGCCCGGACTTCCACATCCCTCTCTTGAAGCGCCTCAAAAAATCGGGCTTCGACGCCCCCATTTTTTATATAGCGCCTCCCACCGTATGGGCTTGGAGGTCCGGCCGCGCAGACGTATTGAAGGCGCTCGATGCCCGCTGTTTTCCTCTCTTTGAATTCGAACACGATAATCTGCGCTCCCACGGCTTAAAAAGCCTTTGGGTCGGTCATCCGCTGCTCGATGATTTTGCTGATTACAAACCGCCGCAGAATCTGATATCAAAGGTCCAGGGCAAAGATATGGTGGCCTTGCTCCCCGGAAGCCGTCGGAGCGAGGTGAAGCGGCTCCTTCCCGTGCTCGAGGCCCTCGTAAAGCCTCTCGAAGGGCTCGGTTATTTTCCGGTTTTTTCCGTAGCACCCGGCCTCGAAGAGGAGAGTAAATCCTATCTCCGGCGGGAGCTCGCAGGGTGTCGCCTTTACGAAGGCTCCGGGAGAGATCTGATCGCCGCGTCGTCTTGCGTTGTGGGGGCGAGCGGCACGGCCGCCGTGGAGGCGATGCTCTTGGATCGTTTTATGGTGGTTTTATACAAAAGTTCTTGGACAAATTACGTATTGTTTAAGCTCCTTGTCAACGTCAAGTGGCTTTCCATACCCAACATATTGGCCTGGGAGGAGATATATCCGGAGTTTTTGCAGGCTCGCGCGCGCCAGGAGCTCATAATTTCCGCACTCAAGCGTTATAGAGATGAAGCCGAGGCCGTGCACGAGAAGCTCGCCCGCGTCCGCAGCCTCTTGGGGGAACGGGGGGCTTATCGCATGTGGGCCAGGGCGATCGCGGAGAGCGCGTCGCCATGAGGCAGGTCTGCCTCTTGGTCAATGGGCCGGGTGAGCTTTGGGGCTGGGCGCGCCCGCTCGTGCGCGAGCTGTCGAATTGCGGCTTCGCCGTGACGGTATGGCTGCTCTCCTGCCCCTTTGCCACGGGTTTAGAAGAGCTTTTGGCCGGTTCCTGGAACGTGGAAGTGGTCGGCCCCACCGGTGCCTTCAGGGAATTTTGGGAGATGCGGCGGGGCAGGAGGGGCATAGATTTGGTGCTTCAGCTCGGCGGTGATCTCTTTTTCGGGCGGACGCTGGCGCGCGCAGAGGGCTCTCCCTTGGCCTGCTATACTTATGGCTATAAACCAGGGCTTTCCCGCTGCGCAGCCGCGTGGACGGCCTTTGAGGGCATGGCTGAGGGTTTGAGGAGAAAGGGAATACGGGCCGAACCCATAGGAGACCTCGTCGCCGATGCCCTGATAGTCGACGATGGGGTTTCGCCGTGGAAGCTGAAAGAGAGCAAAAAGGTCGCGCTCTTTCCCGGGAGCAGACCGGCCATACGCAAAAGGGCGCTATCGTATCTCGGCGAAGTCGTCAAAATCCTAAAAGAGCTCGACGAGGGGGTCGAATTCGCCGCGCTCCTCTCGCCCTTTTGCACGCGCGAGGAGAGGGAAATGTGGTTCGAGGCGGGGTTGAATCCTACTACCTCCGGCACTCGCCAGGTCCTCGCGGATGCTGATATGGCATTGACGCAGCCCGGCACGAATACGCTCGAGCTGCTTCACATGGCTGTGCCAGCCCTCGTCGTCGTGCCCTTCGCCTTTCTGCGGGATATCCCGGTATCGGGTGTCAAGGGCTGGGCATCGGGGCTCCCTATGATAGGCGGCATGTTTAAGGAATTTGTCCTGCGCGTGGCGGCCAAACATAGGGGCTACCTTAGTTGGCCTAATCGCATAGCGGGCCATGAGGTGTTGCCGGAGATCGTGGGAGTCGTCAAACCTCAAGCGCTGGCCCAACTGGTATTCGAGCGCCTGAGCGACCGCGAATGGCAGTCGTCCTGCAGGGAGGAGCTCAGGCGCATCTCTGTAGAATCGGCGTCGCAGGGCGCGTCTGCTCGCCTCTGCGCGCGCCTGAAGGAGCTGATTTCGTGAAGGCCGTTTTGAGTAAGCGAAGCGCGTATTTCAGGCTGATCGCTTATCTCAAGCCGTATAAAAGCCGTTTGATAGCCGGCGTGGTCTGCATGCTTTTGGCTTCACTCCTTTCCGTCGCTCCGCCTTGGCTGTTGAAGAACATGGTCGACGACGTCTTGATAGCGAAAAGGACCGACCTACTGAACCTCTTGGCGGCCGGCATAGTGCTGCTATTTTTGGGCAAGGCCGTCGCCACTTACGGACATCAATATCTCATGAGCTGGGTGGGGCAGAAAGCGGTCATGGACATAAGGGTCGCCTTCTACGACCACATGCAGCGCATGTCGTTGCGCTATCTCTACGGCAAGCGCGTTGGCGAGCTCGTCTCGCGCCTCACCAACGACTCGAGGGCGGTCCAGGAGCTCCTGACGAACGTCCTCGTCGACTTGGTCGTCCAGGGCACGACATTTGTGGCCGTGGTCATCTTCCTCTTCTTCTTGAATTGGCGGCTTATGCTGGTGACCTCTGCGGTGTTGCCATTTACCGCTTGGATGTTGGATAAGGCCTCCAAGAGGTTGCGAGCGGTGGGGCACGAGATTCAGGAGCAGATGGCCCGCCTTTCGGCGGTGGCACAGGAGGCCCTTTCTGCGGTGCGCATAGTGCGCTCCTTCGCCACGGAGGACGAGGAGTTGGAGCGATTTCGCAAGCAGAATCGTCGCCACTTCAGCGCAATGCTGCGAGGAACGCAGATACGGGCCGTCCTCTCGGGAGCGGTGGAGGTGACCCTTATCGCCGCCCTTGCCTTGATCCTCTGGCTCGGCGGGCGCGACGTAGTGCGCGGCCAAAGCACGCCGGGAGAGCTCATCGCCTTCCTGGGCTATTTGGGATTGCTGGTCCAGCCGGTGAGGGTTTTGAGCCACATAGTATCTCAAATTCAGCAGGGCCTTGCGGCGGCGGAGCGCATCTTCGAGGTCACAGACCGCGCTACCGACGTGCCGCTCCCGACCTTTCCTGTGGTCATAGAGCGCCTCGAGGGGCGCATCGACTTCGAAGACGTGAGCTTCGCTTACGAGGACGAGCGCTGGGTGCTCTTGGGCGTGAACCTCGTCGTCGAACCGGGGGAGAAGGTCGCCATAGTCGGTCCCACCGGGGCGGGGAAGTCGACTATAGCGGACCTGATCCTCCGCTTTTACGACGTCCAAAAGGGGCGCATCCTCATAGACGGACGCGACGTGCGCGAGCTCGACCTTAAAACTTTGCGCAGGCAGATAGGCGTGGTGCCGCAAGACCCGATCCTGCTCAAAGGCAGCATAGCCTTCAACATAGCCTACGGCTGTCCGCAGGCCTCCATGGAGGATATCTGCAGGGCTGCCTCTGTGGCCGGCGTCCACGACTTTATACTTTCTCTCCCTAAGGGTTATGATACGGAGATCGGAGAGCGGGGCGTGACGCTTTCTGGAGGCCAGAGGCAGCGCATAGCCATAGCGAGGGCCATAGTTCGCGATCCGAGGATAATCATCATGGACGAAGCCACTTCATCCTTAGATGCCGCCGTGGAACAGAGAATTCAGGAGTCTATGGCCAAAGCGATGGAGGGGCGCACGGCCTTGGTCATCGCTCACCGCCTCTCGACGGTGCGCCACGCGGACAGGATAGTGGTTTTGGAGGACGGTCGTATAATCGAAGTGGGAGACCACGCTGCGCTCATGGCGAGGCACGGTCTGTATGAAAGGCTCTACAGCCTGCAGTTCGGTGATAGACGTGCAGTGCATCGTTGACAGCTACCTATCCTTTGCGAGGGAGAAAAGGGCGCTTTCGCCTTGGCAGGTGCTTTCGCCGTTGGGCTACGTCGCCCGGCTGGGCGTGGCCTTTAGAAACTGGACCTACGACCACGGCATCGCATCTGTCTGGGATCCGCCTTTGCCCGTTATCAGCGTCGGCAACGTTACCATGGGCGGCACGAACAAGACCCCCTTCGTTGAGATGCTCGCGGCCGCTTTCGGCGCCATGGGCCTTTTCGTCGGAATCGTAACGCGCGGCTACGGCGGCCGCAACGCCGACGATCTCGTCTTCCCCAGCTTTGGCGAAAGAGATGCGGTGGGGGATGAGCCGCTCCTGCTCTCGTCACGCCTCCCGAATGTTCCGATAGCCGTGTGCAAGCGGAGGCAGCGCGGCGTCGAGGCCCTGAAGCGCGCCGGCGTCGAAATCGTCGTGGCGGACGACGCCTTTCAGCACAGGCGCTTGGGGCGCGACGTGAACATAGTCTTGATCGATGCGACGTGTCCTTTCGGAAACGGTAAGCTCTTCCCCGCCGGGCTTCTGCGCGAACCGGAGGAGTCCCTTTCGAGGGCCCACATCGCGGTGGTCACGAAGGCCGACCGGGCCCCTCGAGAGAAGGTGGAGACATTGTTGGAGATGATATCGCGCCACGTCCACGAAGAGGCGATATTCCTCTCGACCCTCGTCATTGAGAGGTGGTCGCTGTGGAGCGGCTCCTTCACTGATCTACCCTTTGAAGAGGTAGAGGGCACGAGCGTTATGGCCTTTTCGGCCATAGGCGATCCGGAAAGCTTCCGCAGCTCTTTGGAGAAGGGAGGCGTCCGTGTGGTAGGCGAGGCCCGTTTCCGTGATCACCACCGCTACACTCTGCGCGACATGGAGCGTATATGCCGTGTGGCCGACGAGGCTGGCGCTGAAATGTTGAGCTGCACCGAGAAAGACATCTACAACCTGCCTGAAGGATGGAGAGCTCGATCCCTCCTCATACCCAGGGTGGCCGTAAGAATAGACGGCGAAGGGCGCTTCTGGCGGGCGCTGCTTTCCAATCTGCTCCCCAAGATGGTCGTGGCCTCGAACGGCCACGGGGAGGATTCCATAGGTGCCCTCCTCGCCCAGAGGCTGCAGGAAGCGGCGCCCGGCGTAGCCGTCGAGGCCTTTCCGCTGGTCGGCAGGGGGGATTCTTACAGGGATTGCGGCGTGAGAGTCGTCTCTTCTCCGGTGGAAACGCCGAGCGGCGGCATTATAAAATACAACTTGAGGGACTTTTTGGCGGACCTGCGGGCCGGCCTCTTGAGGCAGATAATAAAGCAACTCGGCGCGTGGAAAGATCTTCGCGGGAAGTGCCGCACGCCCATCTGCGTCGGCGACGTATACCTCTTGCTGCACGCACTCTTCGGCCAAGGCCTGCCGCCGCTCCTCCTGGCGACGGCGAAGAG
>CAYTKB010000021.1:5906-11854 GCA_964438265.1 uncultured Acetomicrobium sp.
ACATAGAGCATTGTATCCTCCGCAAGCGCGCCCTTGTCGTATGGACGCGCGACCCCGAAACTGCTCTGGAGCTGAAAAAAGTTAGCGTTAACGCCGTCTACGCCGGGAATCCAATCGTAGATCTTCTCGGTGATAATGAAGACGGAAGGAGGCACTGGCCGGCCGATGGCTCTGCCAAGGTCTTATTGCTCCCAGGCAGTCGCAAGCGCGCATACCGCGACGTGGCACTGCTCCTCGAGGCTTCGCTCCTGCTTTCCTGTCGCATGGATTGTGCCTTCCTCATGGTGCTCGCTCCGACGCTCGACCTTGAAAAGTTGGTCGCCGCCTCGAGCGGCTTCTCCTGGGATCCGCCCTTTCTGAAGAGCGAAGGACTACGCGTGGCGGTGACGGACATGCCGGTGGGAGATGCCGCCCGCGGTGCAGACATCGTCATCGGCCTCGGCGGAACGGCGAACCAGCTTTGCGCCGCCTTGGGCGTGCCGGTGCTTTCTATCGTAGAAAAGGGCAAGCTCGTGCAGAAAAAACTCTTGGGAGATGCCGAGCTGCTCGTAGCCCCCGACGCCGGTTCCTTAGCCGAGGCGGCGTACGGGATATTGACGGATCGCGATCTGAAGGCGAGGATGTCCGAGGCCGGCCGCAGGAACATGGGCGGCGGCGGGGCCGTCGAAGACGTCGTTCGCTATGTCGCAAACGAGATGGGGTTGGCGCTTCGCTGCGCCGTATGGCGAAAGATTGCTGAAAGTTTGGAGGGAGATGCAGGCCATGAAGAGCATAGCGATCATCCCGGCACGCTTCGGCAGCACGCGCCTGCCGGGTAAGCCGCTTTTGCCGGTAGGGGGAGTACCCCTGGTGGTGCGCGTGGCCAAAGGGGTGAGCCGTTCCTCTAAGGTGGAGCGCATCGTTGTCGCCACCGACGACGAGAGGATTGCGGCGGTGGCCAAGTTGGGAGGTTTCGAGGCGATCATCACGCCGAAGGATCTGCACAGCGGCAGCGATCGCGTTGCCTATGTAGCAAAAGAGCTTCAGGGGTGGGATATAGTCCTCAACGTGCAGGTCGACGACGCGCTGGTGGGCCCCGACATGATAGACCCGCTCGTCGACGTCCTGAAATCTGACAGTTCGGTTCAGGTCGCGCTGCTCGTCAAGGAGATTGAAAAGAAGCGCGAGGTGGAAAACCCTAACGTCGTGAAAGTCGTCTTCCGCAGAGACGGGAGGGCCCTCTATTTCAGCCGCTCCACCGTGCCCTACGAGCGGAATCCCAAGGCGCCTTACTACAAGCACATCGGCCCCTACGCCTACAGGCGGGATTTCCTTTTAGAGCTTGCCAAATGTCCGCCTACCCCCCTCGAGCACGCCGAGAGCTTGGAGATGCTGCGCATACTCGAAATGGGCTATGAGATACGCTGCGTCGAGACGCGGCGCGACACGATAGAGGTCGATACGCCCGAAGATATAGCCGCCTTGGAAAACTACATAGCCGGACGGGGAGATGAGGCGCGGTGAGCGCGAGAATCGACATCGGCCCCTTTTGCATGGGCGATGGCCCCGTCGTCATCGTGGCCGGTCCCTGCGTGCTCGAAAGCCTCGACCTCGCGCTGCGCGTCGCCGCACAGGCGAAGGGGATCTGTGACGATTTGGGCTTGCCCTACGTCTTCAAGTCCTCCTTCGACAAGGCGAACCGCACCTCCATAAAGAGCTTCCGCGGGCCTGGCTTGGAGAAGGGCCTCCAGTGGTTGGCGAGGGTGAAGGAGGATATCGGCGTGCCCGTGTTGACTGACATCCACCTGCCAGACCAGGCTGAGGTCGCGGCCGACGTCGTAGACGTCTTGCAGATACCGGCATTCTTGTGTCGCCAGACGGACCTGGTGGTGGCTGCGGCGAAAACCGGCAAGCCCGTGAACATAAAGAAGGCCCAGTTCCTCTCACCCTACGACATGGCACCAGTGGTGGAGAAGTGCCGCGCCGTAGGCAACGAGGAGGTCATATTGTGCGAGCGAGGCTCCGCCTTTGGCTACAGGGAGCTCGTCGTCGACATGCGCTCCATACCCGTAATGCGCTCTCTCGGCTGCCCTGTGATGTTCGACGCCACGCACAGCGTCCAGATGCCCGGAGGACGCGGGTCTTCAAGCGGCGGCGACCGCAGGTTCGTCCGCCCCCTCGCCAGGGCGGCGCTTTCGATCGGCATAGACTCCCTCTTTTTGGAAGTCCATCCCGACCCCGACAGCGCCCTGAGCGACGGCCCCAACATGATCCCTTTGGGTGAACTGCGCGCCTTTTTGAGAGAGGTAAAAGAGATAGACGAGCTCGTCAAAGGCTCGATAGGCCCGTGTCTTTTGGAGGGGGAAAGCCATGGTCTGTCTTCCTAAGGAGCGGGAGGGAGTAAAACTTTCCGACGACGAACTCGTCGCCGCGGCCAAGCGCGTCATAGAGAGCGAAGCGCAGGAACTCCTGAAAGCCGCAAGTCGGATCGGCTATGAAATGGCGAAGGCCGCCCGCCTGATATGCGGCTGCAAGGGGAGGGTGGTCGTCGTCGGCCTCGGAAAATCCGGCCATGTGGCCAGGAAGACCGCCGCCACCTTCTCTTCACTCGGCACGCCCGCTTTCTTTCTGCACGCCGCCGAGGGCGCCCACGGTGACCTCGGGATGGTCTGCAGGGAAGACGTGGGGCTTTTTTTGAGCAACAGCGGCCACACCCAAGAAGTGCTCGAGCTCTTGCCTTTTTTTAAGAGGTTAGGTGCCCCCGTCATCTCCATCACGGGCGATCTCTCTTCTCCGCTGGCGGAGGCCTCCGACCTGGTGTTGGATTCAAGCGTTGAACGGGAGGCCGATCCGTTGGGCCTTGCCCCCACGTCGAGCACGGCACTGCAGATGGCCATCGGCGACGCCCTCGCCGCCATGGTTACGGAGCTGAGGGGGCTCGACCGCGACGACTTTGCCCTCTTTCACCCAGGCGGAAAGCTCGGCAGAAGGCTCCTACTGCGCGTCTGCGACGTCATGGGGAGGGGCGAACGGATGCCCGTGGTGCGCGAGGACGTCAGGGTCTGTGACGCCATATACGAGATATCGAGCAAGGGTTACGGCGCCACGGTCGTAGTCGACTGTTCGGGCGCGCTTTGCGGCATATTTACCGACGGCGACCTGCGCCGCCTCCTCGAGAGGTCCGGCCTGAAAGGGCTCGAGCAGCCCCTCCGTTCCGTCATGACGAAGGCGCCCAAGACCATCGCCCCCGACGAACTGGCAGCCAAGGCTGTCCTGCTCATGGAAGAAAACGAGATCTCGGTCCTCGTCGTCGTCGAGGGGGATCGTCCTGTCGGCATAGTCCACCTCCACGAACTCTTGAAGGCGGGGGTGGCATGAAGTTAAGCCTCGATGTCTATTCGGCCGTAGTTTCGTCGCTCTACTGCGCTGGCTATCCATACCTCGCGTGGCGCTACAGGGAAGGTTTCGCCCAGCGGCGCGGCGTATATGAGCCGTCTTTGGCCGAAAGCTTGAAGGGTGCGCGCCCACTTTGGGTGCATGCCGCTTCCGTGGGCGAGGTGCAGGCGGCCTTCCCTCTGATTAAAGCGATGCGCTCCGCTCCCCTCGGCCCGATAATTCTTTCCACGGTGACTCCAACCGGTAAGGCCATGGCGCAGAGGCTTTGCGGCAGCATGATAGACACCCATATCTACTACCCCTGGGACGTGCCCTGGATCGTCAGGCGCTCACTCAGCGCCCTTCGCCCTAAGGCTTACGTGGCCGTGGAGGCGGAGATATGGCCCCTCTTTTTGTCGGAGCTGGCCGAGCGCGGCATACCTGCCTTTTTGGTCAACGGGCGCTTCTCCGACCGCTCCTTTGAAAAGGCCAGAAAAAGCCCGGCCTTCTGGCTTAAGGTGCTCGGGTCTTTTAGGTTTCTCATGGTGAGAGGGGAAACCGACAGAGAGCGCCTCCTTTCGCTCGGCGTGGACGAAAAGAGGGTGATAGCCCTCGGGGACTGCAAGGTCGACGCCCTCGTCGAAAGGCGAAAGGAAATCGATCTGCCCTCTTTGAGGCGAAAGCTCTTTTTGGGCCCTGACGACCTCTGTCTGGTGGCTGGGAGCACCCATGAGGGGGAAGAAGAGGTCGTCTTTAGGGCCTGGGAGGAGGTGAGGCGCTGCTTCCCGTGCCGCCTTATCGTGGTGCCCCGTCACCCGGAGCGTTCGCCGAAGGTCTTAAGAGAAGCTGGCCGTTTCGGCAGGGCGCTCTTATTGACGCAAATCTTCCCCGGTTGGGATATACTGGTAGTCGATGCCGTCGGATATCTCTTCGACCTCTACGGCCTTTCCCGTGCGGCCTTCGTGGGAGGGAGCCTCGTCCAAAAGGGAGGGCAAAACGTCTTGGAGCCGGCCTGTTGGGGCATCCCTGTTTTTTGCGGTCCCCACATGGAGGATTTCGCCGCGCCCGCCGACGAGCTTTCGCGCCTGGGCGCGCTGAAAGTGATTTCAAACGAAAGCGAGCTGGCTCGAGGGTGGAGTGACTCCCTCTCCGCTTCCGACGGCGATTTCAAAAGAAACGTAGAGCGGTATTTCACCCCTGGCGCCGCAGCCAGGGCGTGGGAGATCATAAGATCGAGCCTCTGAAAAAGGAAGTGATGACTGTGCAAAGCTTTTCCATGCGCCTCTCGGGTCGCGTCCTATTCGGTCCCGGGACCGTGGCCAGGTTGGGCGACATTGCGCGCACCTTCGGCGCCAAAAAAGCGCTCATCGTCTCCGACCCAAACGTCGAGCGGCTCGGGCACGTAAATCGCGTCTGCGAGCTGCTGCAAAAAGCTGGGATAGAGGTGCGCGCCTTCGCGGAGGTGGAACCTGATCCGTCTGTCGAGACGGCTGACAAAGCCGCCGGCGTCGCTAAGGATTTCGGCGCTGGTCTCGTCGTCGGCATAGGCGGAGGCAGCTCGCTCGACATAGCAAAGGCCGCGAGCGTCCTCGCCACCAACCCTGGGAGCGCCGTCTCCTATCAAGGCCTCGGCCTGGTCAAAAATGCGGGCCTGCCCAAGATTTTGATCCCCACCACCGCCGGAACGGGGAGCGAGGTAACGTTTACGGCCGTGCTCATCAGGAAAAAAGAGGGGATAAAGGCCGGCATCAACGACGAAAAGCTCTATGCCGACTATGCCATCCTGGACCCGGAGCTCACTCTGTCCCTCCCTCCCCGCGCCACCGCCTCCACGGGCATGGACGCTTTCATCCACGCCTTCGAGGCGTATGTGGGCAAGAGCGCCACGCCTTTCAGCGACATCTTCGCCGAGTCCGCAATAAAGAGGGTGGGCAGGTGGCTTCGTGTGGCCACATGGGATGGTAGAAACTTGGAGGCCAGGTGCGAGATGATGCTCGCTTCTTACTACGGCGGCGCCGCGCTGGCAAACGCTGGCGTCGGAGCCTGCCACGCCCTCTCTTACCCCTTGGGGGGTCTTTTCGGCGTCCCCCACGGCCTCGCCAACGCCCTGCTGATACCGTATGTGACGCGCCACAGCGTCATGGCCAACCCCGAGCGCTATGCTAAGGCGGCCATTCTGTTGGGAAAAGAGTGTGGGGCGTCTCTGAGGGACGCGGCTCTCTCGTGCGTAGAGGCCCTCGAAGAGCTCGTCTCAGACCTAAGTTTGCCTCGCACTTTGAAAGATTTGGGGATAAAGATAGAAGAAGGGCGCCTTCAGGAGATGGTCAAGGGGGCCATGGCTGTGGATCGTCCCATGGCCAACAACCCGAGGCCTTTCGACGAAGAGCTCTGCGCGAAAGTATATAAGGAGGCGATAGGGTAATGCCGGCATATGAGCTTTACGGGCAGGAAGAGATCGACGCAGTAGTAGATGTGCTGCAGCGCAAGATAGTGCATCGCTACTCGTCTCATGAAGCAAGGGGTGGCATCTATAGGGCAAAGGAGTTTGAGGATGCCGTGGCCCGCGCGGTGGGCGCCAAATACTGTCAGGCTGT
>CAYTKB010000021.1:11864-20925 GCA_964438265.1 uncultured Acetomicrobium sp.
GAGCAGCGGCAGCGCCGCGCTCTACGTGGCGCTCAAGGCCTTGGGGGTCGGGCCGGGCGACGAAGTGATAACGTCGGCCTTCACCTTTATAGCGAGCATCGAGGCGATACTGGAGTGCGGTGCCGTCCCCGTCCTGGCGGACATAGACGAAAGCCTTAACTTAGATCCCGAGTCCGCCGAGGACGCCATCAGCGAAAAGACCAAGGTGATCATGCCCGTTCACATGTATGGCGCGGCCGCTGACATGGAGCGCTTCCGCGAGCTGTGCGATCTCTACGGCCTCTACCTCTTGGAGGACGCGTGTCAGGCCCTCGGCGCAACGTATAAGGGCAAAGGATGCGGCACTCTTGGCGATTGCGGCACCTACAGCCTTGACCCTAATAAGGTTATCTCCGTCGGCGAGGGCGGGCTCATCGTCACCGACGACGAGGAGCTGTATCGCAGGATGGAGTATTACCACGACCACGGCCACATCCACGACGAAAGCATAGACAGGGGCGCTGAAGGCAAGGCTTGCCTCGGCTTCAACTTCCGCATAAGCGAGATCCAGGGCGCCCTCGGCCTGGCTCAAATTAAAAAGCTCCCTCGCGCCATAGAGAGCTTGCGCTCTAACAAAAAGAAGATTTTGGAAGCCGTAGGCGACTTGGACCTTGTGGCTTTGAGGGATCTTCCCGACAGGGACGGCGAAATTGCGACCCAATTGGTCCTGCTGATGCCCGACGAGGGGAGCGCCCGTGCCTTTCAAAAGGCCTCCAAGGAAGCGGGCGCGGGTTGCAGCGTCCTCGCTGACAACACATGGCACTACGCCAAGCATTGGAAGACTCTCAGGGAGGGAACGACTTACAGCCGCCTGAGGTGCCCCTTCGACTGCGTATATGCGGAAGACCTCCCATCTTATCGCCCGATAGAGTGGGTGCAGACCGACGACATACTGAGCCGCGCCGTGATGTACGGCCTCAACATCGTCATGGGCGACGAAGACATCGAGCGCATGGCGAAGGCTATAAAAGCGGGGCTAAAGGTGGCCTATTAAAGGTGCGGGAGAGCGCTGTGGCGCCTGGCGTCATGTTCGTCTTGAGCGACGGCATAAGAGGTCATATCGCCCAAGTCAGAGGCTTGGCGCGATCTTTAAGCGAGCGGTGCGGCGTGCCCGTCGATGAGGCCGCCGTGCCGCGCTTGAGCGGCCTGCGCCGCTTCGAGTTGCTCAAGGTGAGATCTCGCTTCCTGCCGCAGTTTTCTCGCAGGAAGATCGAAGCGTGGCTTGAAGACGCCGGAGGTTCGAGGCTGCTGCAGCAGTTTGCAGGTGCCGTCGAGCGTGCCGGCTGCACGGCTGAGGCGGCTCTAATACTTTCTTGCGGGAGCGGCGCCGCTCCTTTCGCCTTGGCGCTTGCGCGCCTCCGCGGGGCTAAGAGCTGCACCGTCATGACGCCCTCCGTCGGGCTATCGCATTTCGACTTCGCCATCGTGCCGGGGCACGATGCCCCGCCGGAGCGGCGTAATGTCTTTGTAACCCTGGGCGCGCTCAACGACGTAGATAGAGGCCGCATCGAAGAGGAAGGGAAAGCTTTGTCCGAGGTCTTCCCACCTGAAAGCGAAAAGAGGTGGGCCCTCCTCATCGGTGGAGACGACACCAACTACCGGATCTCTCCAGCCTGGGCGAGGAAGACGCTTTCTTTTCTCCTCGGATTGGCGGCGAAGTGCGGCGCCGACCTCTACGTCACCACGTCCCGCCGCACGCTTCGCGAGACCGAAGCGGCTGTGGAGGAACTTTGCCGCGCTTCGCGTTCCGTGAGGATGCTCTGTCTCGCCTCCAAAGACGAAAAAAACCCCGTCTACGGCATGCTGGGCCTCGCTACGAACGTCCTCTGCACCGAGGACTCCGTCTCCATGATCTCCGAGGCTGCGACGGCCGGCTTTCGTGTCGGCGTCTTGCCCGTCGAGCACGCGCTCGGCGTCGGCACATCGCTCCAGAGGCTTGCGCTCGTTCTGGCGAGGAGGGGTTTTTTGAGCGAGGGAAGGCTTTGGGGCCTGCCGCGCTTCGATAAGATGATAGGCTCCTTTTGTTCAAAGGGCCTCGCCGTGCGCCTCGACGACGATGCGGCGCTCGCTGCGTTTCTTGAAACGCCGCAGCTTCACGGCGGGGATTTCGACGAGACGGGGCGAGCGGCGCGCTGGCTGCTCGAAAATTTAAATTGGCAGGTGAGAAATGGCATTGCGCGTGCTTCACTATGTGGATGAAAACAGGTTGTCTTGGGTTGAGCCGTGGCTCCAGCTCCTCGAAGAGCTGAAGGGGCTCGGCGTGGAAAACGTCGTCCTCTGCAGGCCGGGTGGCACCTTGGGCGACAAAGCCGAATCGAGGGGCTTTTCCGTCTGGCGCTACCGCCCGCCTTTCCCCTGGGCGCCCCTCCTATGCCGCGGCGTGCCTTCTGTCCTGAAGGCCGTAAAACCAGATCTGATCCACACGCGCCTCTCCACGGCCGCCGCACTGGGCGGCTATTGGGGGCAAAAGCTTGGCATCCCCGTCCTTTCGACGATAGATAAATATCCCAAGGGCAAGTATTACAGGTGGTCGTCGCACATAGTCGGGTGCTCCACGGCAGTCTCCGAGCACATGAAGGGCTTGGGTTTCCCTCCCCGTAAAGTTTCGACGATCCATAACCCAATAAAGGTGGAGCGCTACGCCCGCGACGAGGAGGCGCGGAAATCTCTCCGCGCCCGCGCTGGCGTGGGGGAGGGTGAGCTTCTCTTTTTGGGCTGCGGGCGCTTCGTGGGGTGGAAGGCCTTTGACGTGTTGCTTTTGGCCTACGACAGGCTCCCCGCGTCGCGGCCCCACAGGCTCTGGATAGCGGGAAGCGGCGCCATGGAGCAGGAGTGGCAGGCCCTATCTCGTTCCCTCCCCTCGCACGGTAAGGTCTCGTTTTTCGGCTTCGCCGAAGACATAAGGCCGCTGCTGTGGGCCGCCGACGTCTTCGTCCAGCCCTCCAAGGAGCCGGAGGGCTTCAGCCTGATGTTGCTTGAAGCTGCAGCGGCGGGTCTCCCCCTCATAGCCACGGCCATAGGGGGGGCTCTCGACATAGTTGACGAACGGTGCGGCTGGCTCGTCCCGCCCAATGACGCAGACGCCTTGGCGCACGCCATGTCCCGGGCCATGAACGAGGACCTGACCGAAAAGGGCCTGCTGGCTGCGGATAAGGCGAGGCGGTTCGACGTGTCCGTCATCGCCCGCCGCTACGCCGACGAGTACGAACGAGTGATGAGTGATGAGTGATGAGTGATGAGTAATGAGTAATGAGTGAAGAGTGAAGAGTGAAGAGTAATGAGTAATAGTGAAGGGATTTGATGATGAAGATAGACCCAAAAGCGATTAAGCGCGTCCTCGTCATAGGCCTCTCGTGCCTCGGCGACATGCTTTTGGCCTCTGCGGCGCTGTGGAACCTCAGGCTTTATCTGAAAGAAGCACACTTTACGCTCTGGGTTGGCCCTCGCGCCCTCGGGGCTGTGGAGGGTGACCCCTTGTGGGACGAGGTCGTGTCCTACGACCGCCAGGGGGAATACGCCGGCCTGCGGGGGAGGGGCAAGGCCATCCGCCGAATGAGGGGAGGCCGCTACGACCTCATCGTGGACCTCAGATCCACGCTGATGCCGCTTCTGAGCGGCGCCCGCTTCGCCCCTCTGTGGGGCTTCAGGGGCGTTTTAGCTCCCAAGGGCGTCCACGAGGCGGAGCGCAACATCGCCGCTGTCGCTTCCTTGGGCGTCCCCATAGCCGTAAGGCGTCTGCGCTTCTACGTGCCACAGTCGGCCCGCGATGCCGCAGACCGGCTCCTCGGATCGGCCTTGAAGGGCAGACCTTTGGTAGTCCTTAACCCCTCCGGCAGCATCCCCGAAAAGAGGTGGCCCGTCGAGCGCTTCTCCGGCCTGGGCCTGCGCCTGGCGGAGCGCTACGGGGCTGCCGTCGGCGTCTTGGGGTATTTGGAGCGGGAAATCGAGCTCGCTAAAGCGACACTCGAGGCCTTGGGGGAAAACGGAGTCGACCTCACCGGCAGGCACAGTCTCTCCGTCGTGGGCGCCTTCCTCGAAAGGAGTGCCCTCTTCGTGACGAACGACACGGGCACGCTCCACGTGGCGAGCGCCTTGATGGTGCCGACGGTGGGCATATATCTTTTCAGGAACGCCTCTCGCTTCGGCCCCTGGGGAGGGCCGCACGTCGTCGTCACTTCTTTAGGGGATGACGTGCGGGAGATCCCGCTTGAGCAGGTCGCCGAGGCTTGTGACTTTTTGTTGGGTGAGTCGGGCACATGAAGTTCATAGAGATTTTGCCCGAATTGGAAGAAGGGGGCGTCGAGCGCCACGTCCTTTGGCTTTCCAACGAGCTCGCCCGACGGGGGCACGAGGTGCTCGTCGTTTCGGCCGGGGGAAAGCTCGAACATGCGCTCGTCGTCGGCACTCAACCCTGGCACTTGCCCGTGCATTACAAAAACCCGCTGACCGTGCTCTATTCCGCCGCGAGGATCGCAGCGACGGCCAAACGCAATGATTACGACCTGATACACGCCCACTCCCGAGTTCCGGCCTGGGTTGCCCTGTTAGCCTCGAAGATGTCCGGCGTGCCCTTCGTCGTGACGCTCCATATGGGGTCCGGCAACCGCTCACCGCTTGTTTACAAGCCTTACAGGCTTGCTTCGCGCGTCATCTGCGTGAGCGAATCGGCTCGAAGCGCTCTGGGAGACCTCATAGGCGATAAGACGGTCGTCATAAGGAACGGCCTGCCCAGAGCGCGGGGCAAGTGGAGGGGCAAATACCCTCCCTGGAAGCTGCTCTTCGTGGGGCGCCTTTCGTCCGTCAAGGGGATAGATGTGGCCCTCCGCGCGCTCTGTCGCCTTAAAAGTTACGATTGGACGCTCGACGTGGTGGGAGACGGCCCCCTGAGGAAGGAGCTTGAGTCCTTCGTGGCAGAGGAGGGCTTGGAAGGCCGCGTCTTTTTCCACGGCTTCTGCCCCGACGTGGAGCCGTGGATGAAGGGCGCCTCGCTTTTGCTCTTTCCCTCGCTCTACGAGGGCTTGCCCCTAACGCTCGCCCAGAGCATCCAGACCGGCCTTCCCGCCTTGGCGAGCGACATCCCGGAGGTGAGAGAGATGACGGTCGAGCCTTCCTCGCTGGTGCCTGCGGGCGATGCGAAAGCCTGGGAGGAGGCCCTGAAAGGCATCTTTTCCGGCGACGCCGAACCGCCTCACCTGAAGGCCAGCTACGACTTGGCCTTGGACAGGATGGTGGACAAAACCCTCGCCATCTACGAGGAAATAGTCTTTGCCGTTCGCGCGGCCGGGAGCGGGAGGTCGTCGTCTTGTTAGAACCCGTCAGGAAGTGGCCCTTTAACCTGTCCGGCTCACGCGGAAACGTGGTGCTCTACCGCGTCTCGCCCCAGGACTACCCGAGCGAGCTCTACCTCCCTTGGTATAGCGACCCGATTTATAAAAAGTTGAGGGTAGAAAAGCTGCTCTTTTACATAGGCGGCATGGCGCTTGGCGACTGCGTCATGATAAACCCGACCCTCGCAGCCTTCAGAGGCGCCTTCCCGGGCGCGCGTTTCTATATCGTGGGCCATCCGGCGCCGCCCGTGGTGCGCTTGCTCGAAGAGGCTGGCCTCATGGACGAGCTGCTCTGGTCTTACATACCGAAGCACCGCTTAAACTCGTTCCCCAAATATGTGGAGCTGTGGCGCTACGGTAGGCGTATTGGAGAGATCGACCTCCTCGTGGACACGCAGAGACAGTTCGTGCCTTCTTTAGTCCTCTCTTTCGTCTTTCGATACCGCCACCGCCTGGGGTATTCCTGCAAGGGATTTTTTAGCGACTGGCGCTTCCCCGAGCCGGGCCGCGAGCGCGTCCACGATTCGTATCAGTCGCTAATGCTCGCCCGCCGCCTGGGCATCCCGCCCGCCGATCCCTTTCACAGGCTTGTTGTGCCTCCCCGCGTTGAGGAGCTCTCCGACCGGCTCGTCGCCTCGAGGGGTTGGGGCGAGGCCGTCGCCCTATTTCCACTCACTGCGAAGCTCGATGCGTCGAAGTGTATGCCGCGGCGCTTTTATGTGGACCTGGCTAAGATGGTCGCGCGAGACCGCCCTGTCCTCCTCTTCGGTTCCCCATCGCAGGTGGTGCACCTTAAAGAGATGGCCGACGAGATCGGCGGACGCGCCTATATTCCTTACCTCGAATCTGGCGTGGGCGCGGAGGACGAGCTCTTCCTCTGCATGGCCCTGCTGAAGCGCGCCTCGGCCGCCGTGTCGAACGACAGCGGCGGCGCGCACCTCGCCGCAGCCCTGGGGGCGCGTACGCTTGCCATAGCGCCTATAGCGCGCCTTGCGCGTTTTGGCCCTTGCGGAGAGCGCACCTGGGCCATGCAGACGGACCTGCCCTGTTTCCCATGCCCCAGGTCCGACGGCGGCGCCTGCAAAGGTGCCCGATGGTGCCTTCAGGCCATTTCTCCATCTATGGTCGTGGAGGCGATGAAAGAGTGGATGTGAATGTGAAAGTGAAAGTGGATGTGAGTGTGAAAGTGAATGTGAGAGTGGGTGTGGCGTGAAAGTGAGAGTGAGAGTGAGAGTGAATGTTGGTGTGAAGGGAAGAAATAAGATTGAATGATGCGTTAAAAACTGACTCCACCTCCAGAAGGCAGGCGCAAAACTTAAACGAGGCGCCGAATGGAGGAGCGCCAAATAAGGGCAAGCTTCTGTTTGTAAAGTACAGTGCCCTGGGCGACATAGCGCTGGCCACGGCGGCGGCCTCGTGCATAAAGGCGCACTTCCCCAGCCTTTCGCTCTTTTGGCTCGCCTCCAAGCCCTATAACGAGCTCCTGAGTGGTCAACCCTTTGTGGATGAGGTCCTGCCCTGGGATCGCTCCCGCGACCCTCAGGCTTTTTTCAGCCTCGTCCGAAGAGTCAGAAGCCTGCGCTTCGACTGGCTCATAGACATGCAGTGGGTCCAGAGGAGCGCGCTCCTTTCCGCGCTTTCGGGGGCAAGGTGCAGGCTCGGCTTTTTCAAAGGGCACAAGTTTCCCTATTACGATTGGACGCCTGAAAATTGGCACTACGAAGATCCTATACTTGAAAGGCAGTCCGCGATACTTGAGGGTTTGGGCATATCCGACGGCCTATCCTATCCGCCGCGCCTTCGCGTGAGCGACGGGGGCTCGCGCACACTGAGGCTCGCCCTGAGTGTGCCCGAGCCCCGATGTGCTGCCATCATCGGGGCGAGCAAGCCCGTAAAGCGCTGGCCGGCCGAAAACTGGGTCTCATTCCTGCGGATGATGACGGATCGAGGCTGGAGCTCCATCCTCGTCGGCCACGGTCTGGAGGAAGAGGAGATGGCGCGCGAAATCGCCCTTCAGTTGCCCGAGGGCCGCACGGCGAACCTCGTCGGTGCCTTAGACCTCCAAGGAATGGCGGCCCTGTTCTCCTGTGTGCAGCTGGCCGTGGGGGGAGACACGGGCCCGCTCTACCTCGCCATGGCCGCAGGAGTGCCCTCCGTCGGCCTCTTCGGCCCCACGAACCCCTATACCCACTTTCCAGACCTCACCTTTACCGCTTCTCTGTCCGCCCCCTGCCCGCGCTCAGGGTGCGGCAACTGGAACTGTCCCAATGCCGACTGCCTTTCTGCCATTTCGCCTCGCGAAGTCCTCGAGGCGATCCAAAAATTAGGTCTTTAGTCCTATTGCAAAGCCACCCCTGACATATACAATATTTAGCGGATGTGCCAGAAATGCACCTTGAAAATCTGGCCTTGGTAACGTTGCTTCTACTGCGGCTTTAGAAACCCTGATGGCGAAGGAAGGAGGTGTGACGACCCCCGACCAAAAAGGGCGAGGCCGCGTGGGAAGGCGGACCGTATCGCAGGCAGTCCTTGGGGCTTTTAGGGCAAAGGAAACGAGGAAACTTTATCCGAGAAAGCCCCTGTTGGTGATGCGCGAGAAGGCCGCAATATAAAACCAAGGGGGTTGTGATGCAATGAAGAAGTTATTTGCACTGCTGGCAGTTGCTGTGTTGGTCGCCTTTGCGGCGCCGGCCTTCGCTGCCAATCCGTTCGTCGACGTTCCCATGAACCACTGGGCCTACGACGCGCTCTCTCAGCTCGCCGCTAAGGGTATAATCCAGGGTTATCCCGACGGGTCGTTCAAGGGTAATCAGCCGATGACCCGTTACGAGATGGCCACCGCCGTAGCCAGGGCTTTGGCTACCGTGGATATGGATAAGGCCAGCAAAGAGGATGTTGAGATGCTGAAGAAGCTCGTCGTCGAGTTTAAAGATGAGCTCGACGCTCTCGGCGTCAAGGTCGACGAGCTCGACGAGCGCGTAGCCGTCCTCGAAAAGAACCTGGGCGGCTGGAGGTTCTACGGAGAATTGCGCTTCACCGCTGAGTGGGCCGACGAGGGCGGTTCAGACTATTACGAGGATGAGACGGGTCGTCTCCATGCATATAGTAAGTCGCAATACACCGGTCTGGGGGGAGGCGATACTGAGTTCGACCTCGACCGCTACCGTCTGTGGATGGTCCGTAAGGTCGACGACAAGCTCACGATGATTATGCGCCTCGGCGACGATGGCCGTACGAGCAGCGGCGCAGCCTGGGAGCGCTACTACGCCGAAGTGATGTTCCCCTGGGACTTCAAGGTGTGGGTAGGCAAGTGGAACTTCGACTGGGAAGCCGACGACAAGATCATCTACGCCCAGGAGTCGTGGTTCACCGACCAGACGCTGAAGGGTTTCCACGCCAAAAAGAGCTGGGGCAACGGCTATTTCGCCGCCTTTATTGCCCACAGCGAGGACGATGCCTTCACATGGGGATGGAATGAGAATTCCGAGCAGGACGAAATTGCACTGGGCGATTACTATCTCTACGGCCTTAGGTTCAACTTTAACGTCAACGATCGTATACGCTTTGCCCTCTCCGGTATGATGAAGGACCCGGATGAGGACTTAAGCGCTGACGACAGATGGTGGGTTTCTAATACAGACGATCTTATGAGGAATGTTAAGCAATCTGTGTATTGGGCCGACTTTACCATAAAC
>CAYTKB010000022.1:0-9038 GCA_964438265.1 uncultured Acetomicrobium sp.
GCAATGTGAGCTTAAGCTGCCTATCGAGCCCCTCAACTGCCCCAGCTGTTAAAGAAACCACGATCGGAAGAGCTAAAATGGTCTGACCCACAGCAATTCCCGGCAGCGTAAAGAGCAGCCCCAAGCTTCCCAAAGGCCCCCTGTGCGAGATGAAGGCATATACCAAAAGCCCAACAACGACTGTAGGAATGGCAAGAAGTGTATCCGATATCGTCCTCAAAATCCTTTTGCCTGGGAAGTCGAAATAGCCCAAAACAAACCCTATGGGTATGCCGATGATCAGACTCGCAATGATGGACATGGTGGAGACCTTAAGCGTAGTCCAGATGGCTGAGTATGTCTCCTCATCGCCCGAAACGAGCAGGATGATGCCGTTGATCAATCCCTCTAAAATGTAATCCATCGCTCACCACCAAAAGCCTTTCGTAGGTAGGAGATCGTGCATGAGATCCTACCTACGAAAAATATACTGCGATATAAAAATATCACACTCTCACTTAGCGTTGGGGAAGAAAAGCTGTTTTCCCAAGAGTTGGAAATCTGCTATGAGTTGTTGCCCCCTGGGTGATGTGATCCACTCGATGAACTTGGTGGCGAGATCGTAATGCACTTCTTTGCACCGCTCTGGATTAACCGCAATAACGCTATACTGGTTCAGCAAAGCTTCGTCCCCTTCCACCAGTATGACAAGGGGAGGATTGCCTTTGTAGTTATCTTCATATTTTATGAACGTCCCACGGTCGGTCAACGTATAGCCGTTATGTTCAGCAGCTATGTTTATCGTCTGAATCATGCCTTGACCCGTTTGAATATACCACTCCTCCTTTTCGGGTATTGGGATGCCAGCGGCCTTCCACAGCGATAGTTCCTTCATATGTGTGCCAGATTTGTCCCCCCTGCTTGTGAAGGGAACTTTTTTGGAGGCAATGGTGTTCATGGCTTCCTTAACCGACTTACCCTTTATGCCGGCTGGGTCATCTTTGGGACCTATGATGACGAAGTCGTTGTACATTACCTGCTTGCGATCGACTCCGTATCCCCCTTTCATGTACTCCTCCTCCGACTCGGGGTCATGGACGAAGAGTATGTCTACGTCGCAGTTTCTGCCCAGCGCAAGGGCGTTGCCAGTGCCTACAGCCACCCATTGAAGCTCTATGCCAGTATCCTGCTTAAATAGCGGCGCCAGATAATCCAGAAGTCCCGTATTATCCGTACTGGTAGTGGTAGCCATGCGCAAAATCGGCGTTTCCGCCGCAGCACAAGCAGCAAAGACGGCGATAAACGCCAAGACCAATGACGCCCTCCTGAAAAACCTGCCCATCTCGCATACCTCCTCTTTAAGTTTAATTTTGTTGGGGGGTGAGGGGCCCTCGCGAGCCCCTCCGTGCCGTGATGGAGCTATAGAAAAACCTAAAGGCCACCTCCCCCGCACGGAAGATGGCCTTTAACTTTCTCCTCCTTTCCAATGCGGGAGGCATCCCCGTTTCCGAAGGTGCCCCAACGGCCCGCAACCATAGGATAAACCCTTAGGTAAAACGGGCTCGGAGGTGATCTTAGAACAAATTTATCACAAGGAGCTATGCAGAGTCAAGCACCCTACAACAAACTTTCTGCGCGCAAGGCCTCCTCTATTGCTTCAGGATTGTAGCCAACTATGAAGCGGTCGCCTATTTCGACCACGGGCACGCCCATCTGATGAGTCTTCCGAACCATTTCCATGGCAGCGGCGCGGTCTGTACTTACGTCGACCTCTTCAAATTCCACACCAAGTTCGCCTAAATACTTCTTTACCCTGTCACACCATGGACACGTAGGTGTGCTATATACCTTAACTGACATCAAAAACCCTCCTTCTATTCGCGCATGCGTTAAAATTTAGCTTCCTGCCATTCGCCGCCGAGTATAACACATACCCATATATGGTATCAAGAGCTCACCAAGTGGTTAAAATATAAATCCATAAGGGAAGCGTAACCAAAGACAACATGCTACTCACCATGATGACCTCCGCCGTATACTGGGCATCCATGTCCATGCCTTTAGCTACTACAAAGGCATTTGCCGCTATCGGCATGGCAGAGACCAACACGGTCGTTCGTTCAAGCACCGGATCGACGGGCCAGATGCAAAAGAGCGCCCAGGTGAGCGCAGGCTGCAAAAATAATTTTACCACGGCATCCCTCCACGTAGCAGATAAAGAAGAGAGGAAGGCTTCCGGCCTCAATGTAGCTCCGAGGCAAAGGAGAGCCAGACCAGTGGTTATGTCACCAGCTATGCGAAAGGTCTCGTCGAGCCAAATGGGGATTTCCTCAATGCCAATCTCGGAGGCCAAAAAACCAGCCAAGCATCCCAAGACCATCGGGTTGGTCACCACGCCCCTCGCTGTATCGATCATGGAACGGAGCGATATCTTACCTGAAAGGCCGATTTGTCCCCAGATGAGGGGAAGAAATTGGTATCCCATTATCCCTACCGCGAAAAAACGAGAGAAAGCCGCCGCTCCAGCCTCTCCAAAGACGAGCGTGGCCACGGGCAAGCCCATATAGACTTGATTGCCCCTATTCGACACGAGAAGCGATACAGCCAGTTTGCGACGATCTTTGCGGGCCCAGGGAGACAAAATCCAGGCCGCAATGGGCAGTAACATATAAGATACGTAGAGCACCCAAAATAGGTTCCAATCGCCACCTGCACTGTTGGCCAAAAAAACGGTCCGAAACAAAAACATCGGCAGGATGAACCAATATAGTATGGCGTTCATCTCGCGCTGCGTCGTGTCGCTCAAAAAGTTAGTGCGCCTCAACATCCATCCCAGAGCCATCATGAAAAGCACCGGGAAAACCGCCGCTAAACTGGACATGCCCTCACCCCTTTAAAGATCCTGTTGTAATAAATTTTACTCAAAATCCATGCCCATTTCCTAAAGAAACTGGTAAACTTATTTTGTTATGGACAGAAAGGTCGAGAGCTTTATCCAGTGGATTTACTCCCTCAGGGGAGATATAGCCTCCGATGAAGCGATCCCGGCAAAGCCGGCTCGTTTCGGCGATTGGCCTGCCCTCAACGCGCGCCTCACAGAAGCACTTAGGTCCAGAGGGATCGAGCGACCCTACTCCCACCAGAGCGATGCCATTTCACGAATCTTAGCCGGTAAAAACGTGGTCATCGCTACACCCACGGCCTCGGGCAAAAGCATATGCTATAACGTGCCCGTCATCCAGTCCATCCTGAACGATGAATCTTCAAGGGCTCTTTATCTCTTCCCGACGAAGGCCTTGAGCCAAGATCAGCTGGCCGAGCTTTACGCTCTCATCGAAGAGGTAGGCGTGCAAATTTTGACTTTCACTTACGACGGCGACACGGCACCGAGCGCAAGGAAGAAGATGCGCGCTGCGGGACATATCGTGATAACGAACCCCGATATGCTTCACACGGGGATATTGCCCCATCACACCAAATGGGTCAAGCTCTTCGAAAACCTCCGATACGTCGTACTGGATGAACTGCACACTTATAGGGGAATCTTCGGCTCTCATGTGGCCAATGTCATCCGTCGGCTCAAGAGGATCTGCGCCTTCTACGGCTCTCATCCGGTATTTTTGTGCTGCTCTGCCACCGTATCGAACCCAAAAGAGCTGGCTGAAACGCTGATCGAAGAGCCTGTAGAGCTCATTTCGGATAGCGGGGCTCCCACGGGGGAGAAACGCATATTGCTGTATAACCCTCCCATGGTGAATCGTTCGCTCGGCATACGTGCTTCTTCTATCTTCGAGGCGACGAATATAGTGGTTGAAGCGATAAGCCGCAATATCAGCACAATAACCTTTACTAGATCCAGGCTCGACGTGGAGCTCCTGTTGACCTACATACGTCAAGACTTGGCAAAGCGCGGCCTTCCAGGCGATTTGGTCGCCGGCTACAGGGGCGGATATTTGCCAAGGGAGCGCAGGGAAATAGAGCGCAGCCTGAGAGAAGGAAAACTCCTCGGCGTGGTGAGCACAAATGCTTTGGAGCTCGGCATAGATATAGGATCGCTGGAGCTCGCCGTGCTCCACGGCTACCCTGGAAGCGTGGCTTCCGCATGGCAGCAAATGGGCAGGGCAGGACGCCGTTCTGATCTATCCGCAGCGGTCATGGTCGCTTCATCCTTCGCCTTGGATCAGTTTTTAGCTTCAAATCCGAGGTATTTCTTCGGAGCATCTCCAGAGCGGGCACGCCTCAACCCCCAAAACCTCTACGTCCTCGCAAACCATGTGAAGTGCAGTGCCTTTGAGCTGCCGTTCTCGGCAGACGAGCGCTTCGGTAACGCAAATATAGACGAGATTCTCACCTATCTCGAAAGGCAAGGGGTCTTACACCAGGCTGGAGGGCGGTATCATTGGCAGGCAGATTCGTTTCCGGCAGAGGCAATTTCACTCCGCAGCGCCACGAGCGAGAACTACGTCATCGTGGACATCACGGACGTTGCCAAACCAACCGTCATAGGCGAAGTGGACCGGCCTAGCGCTCCCATGCTCATACACCCTGAAGCGATCTATTTTCACGGCGGAAAGAGCTACCAGGTTATGGAGCTGGACGAGGAGGGCATGCGTTGTTATGTGAAAGAAGTAAAAACAGATTACTACACCGATGCCGAGCTCGCCGTGCGGTTGCAGGTCCTGGACATCTTTGAAGAGGCTGATGGTTGGGGTTGGGGGGAGGTATTGCTCGCCGCACATCCCACAGTCTACAAAAAGATAAAACTCGCAACTCATGAAAATGTGGGTTACGGCCATGTCCACATGAAAGAAGAGCAGATGCATACCACGGCGTGCTGGTTCACCCCAGCCGAGGCCGTCTTATCACTCATGGACAAAGACAGCCAGAGCTCGGCACTGACAGGATTGGCTCATCTGCTGCGCGGCGTGGCGCCGCTCTTTCTAATGTGCGACAGGAGAGATCTCCAGGTGCACAGCATGGTAAAGGATCCGTTTCTCAACAAGCCGGCAGTATATTTAGCCGATAACACGCCTGGCGGAGTAGGGCTCGCCGAGGCGGCGTTCGGCTTAAGGAAGACTCTCATAAGGGCTGCCGCCGAATCGGTCATGTCGTGCTCGTGCGAAAAGGGATGCCCAGCCTGTGTAGGAGCGCTTGGAGCCTCCATAAACGCCAAAGAGACGGCGAGAAGACTCCTCTCGTCTTTCGGGATCGCTTAGGGGTGAAATCGTCGTGAGTGACATGTTGTCCAAACTCGAGAAGGTCTTGGGCCGGGCGGGCGAAGTGAAAATTCGCTCGGCTCAAATACAACCCAAAGGCTTGCCTCCTGGTGAGTGGCTCGACCAAGGGGTATATCTCTGCGAACATTCCATCTCATTGTCATCGCGCCACGGAAAAGTGAGCCTTCAAAACGTCCGCGGCGCCATAAAGACGCTTGCCCCCTGGGGAGCAGCGGAGGAGGCGACGCTCTTAGACGTGGAGACGACCGGGTTGGCGGGAGGCACGGGGACTTACGCCTTTATGGCAGGGGTGGGGACGATACAAGGAGAAGCCCTTATTGTGCGCCAGCTATTTTTAACCTCGCCCCAATATGAAAGTTCATGGCTTTATCATCTACGCAGGATCATCCCAGAAGAAGTGGGGTTTGTAACGTACAATGGGAAGCGCTTCGACATCCCCTTGCTCGAGGGGCGCTTCATTTTGAACCGCCTTCCTTTCCCGGAGCGGGTACAGGGACACTTGGACCTGTTGCACCTCGCCAGGTCATTCTGGCGCGGAGTTTTTCCATCGTGTTCGCTCGGCGACGTGGAGCATTACGCGCTGGGCGTGGAGCGCGAATCGCAAGATATTCCGGGTTGGTTAATCCCGGAGCTCTATCACGCTTTCCTGACCGACGGAGACGCCTCGCGCTTGAGCGGCGTATTTTACCACAACTATATGGACATAGTGTCGCTTGCAGCTTTGAAAGGAAAGTTGGCGTCCTTATTGGAGGGGCATGGGAAACCCCATGAAGGGCTCAAAGCCGGCGACCTCTGGGCCTCGAAGGGCAGTCAAGAAAAGGCATTTGCGCTCTGGAGGAAAGCCATGGAGGAAATGACTCGAGCCGACGAACCATTGAAGCGGCTCGCATATGCCCATAAATCGGCCGGGCGCTACGAAGAGGCGGCATCTCTCTTTGAGGAGCTCCTGCAGCTCGAGCCGCGATCGATCGAATGCCTTGTAGAGCTCTCCAAGATTTACGAACACCACCTCAAAAACTTAGACCTGGCGCTCGTCTACGCCCGCAGGGCGCTCCAGGTCTTGATGGAACTGAGACCGCTCATATGGAACTTCAAGGAAGAAAGGGCAGCTTTACTGCACAGAGCCAAGCGTATAGAGGAAAAATGTGCGCGAAGAGGGACACATAAGAAGGCTTTGGAGTCTTTCTGAGGGCCAAACGAGTTGACCCTCAGAAAAACCAACCTTCAAAAAATGACCTAAGGAAGCGTCTCTGGCCAGACGACTCCTAGCTCCCTCGCAAGGTCAATTAGATCCTTTTCTGTCTCCTCAGCGAGCGGAATGCCCTCCGCCCTTCGTCTTTCTTCGTTCCTAAATTCGATCTCCCCGGGTATGAACACCTCATCAAATCCGTGCGCAGGCGGAAGAGCTTTGATCTCGCTTATCATCTGGTCAATTCTGGCCTTAAAAACCTTAGCGTCACCAAAAGAAGCTGGATCGATCGCGTAAAATGCGTGCCCGATATCCTGTTTGTCTTGGAAGTTACGATATAGATCGCCCAAGTGAGGGCCGAAAGATGCCCCTGTCAATATCCCGGATAAAACGTCTATCAATATGGCTATGGCAGAGCCTTTTGCTCCCCCAAAGGGAAGCACTGCTCCCTCAAGCGCAGCTTTCGGATCTGTGGTGACTCGTCCTTCTTTGTCTATAGCCCAACCCTCCGGTATCTTTTCGCCCTTCTGTGCGGCTAATATGATTTTCCCCCTGGCGACTACGCTCGTCGCCATGTCGAGAACTATGGGAAGGCGCTTATCAGCGGGCACCGCTACAGATAAGGGGTTCGTACCCATATAGGGTAACCTGGCTCCCCAAGGGGCCATTGTGGCTGGGGCGTTGGTCATGGCAACGCCTATCATCCCTTCGCCTACGGCTTGAAGTGTGTAATACGCCGCCATACCGAAATGGTTGGAATGCGCGACGCCCACAAAGCCGACGCCGGCTTCGCACGCCTTTTTGATGGCAATTGCCATGGCGCACTGCGAAACGATTTGGCCTATACCATTCTTCGCATCCAGCAACGCCGTAGCGGCTCGCTCTCTGATGATTTCGGGCTCAGCCTTGGGATCAACGAGGCCGCGGCGAATGCGATCCACATAAATGCGCGTGCGCGTCACGCCATGGGAGGAAACCCCCCTTAGATCCGCCTTCACCATGGAATCCGATATCAAGTGGGCCTTGTTCGCATCTACGCCGATTTTCACGAACACACTCTCACAGAAGTTGATCAAGGAATCGGCAGAATACCTATTCAATAATCTCGCACCCCTTTTCTTTAAGCGTGGCATCTACCCAGTTCCTGTCCCATGCGAGATCCTCTACCTGTTTGAAGATCAGCTGCTCTTTCTGGGCTATCTCTCTGGTTTTCTTAAGAACGAGTTCAGCATCACATGGAGGGATCACTACTACGCCGTCGGCATCTCCCACGATGATATCTCCCGGGTTAACGACCACTCCGCCGCACGATATGGGCACATTTATCTCCCCAGGGCCATCCTTAAATGGCCCGCTTGGCACTGCCCCTCTCGAAAAGACCGGGAACCCGAGTTCTTTTATGCCGAGCCAGTCGCGGATAGTGCCATCTACGACGAAGCCCCGTAGCCCTCTCCTCGCGGCATAGCGGACGATGATCTCTCCAAGTATAGAGTTGCTCATATCTCCCTGGGCATCGACGACTATGACATCCCCAGGTTGGGCCATATCTATGGCCTTGTGGACCATGAGGTTATCTTTGACGCGTGACCTAACCGTGAAAGCTATGCCCACGAGCTTCGAATCCTCTCGCACCGGCTTTATGCCGGCGTCCATGCAGAAAGCTCTCCCCATGTTGTCCGCGATGTTGGGCGTGGCATAGGGCAAAAAGGCATCCACAACTTCGAGCGGTGGGCGTTTGATCTTCGTATAGATCCTGAAACCTACGTTGCTCATACTTCATCCATCCTCCTTAAAAGGTGTAAAAGTATACAAACTGCAAGACCAAAATATACTACCGCAAAAACAGCAATCTCGGTAGCCATAAAGATATCTGCGGAAAGATAGTCACCAAGATCAAGCTTACGATGAGCGGAATATAAAACGGGATCACGGCTTTAATCATCCTATCGAAACTCAAACGGGCCACCCGACATACGGCAAATAGACACATCCCTATAGGAGGAGTCAAAAGCCCTATCATGAGATTCAACACCATGACCACACCCAAATGCACTGGGTTGATCCCAACAAGTTTAGCTAATGGCAGCATTATAGGAGTAAGTATAATAATCGCAGCGTTAGTCTCCATAAAACACCCCACTAACAACCAAAAGAGATTAAGGATAAGAAGAATCACCAAAGGATTTCGAGATATATCAAATATCCATTCCACAACGAACATGGGTATCTGTGTTTTGATAAGCAACCATGCATATAGTGATGCCGTCCCGACCACAAACATAATTACAGCAGTTTCCCTCAAGGTATCGTAAAGCACTTTGATCAAGTCGCTTGAGCTTACTTCTCTATAAATAAACACCGAGAGCACAAGTGCATATAGTGCCGCAACCGCTGCTGCCTCAGTAGGAGTAAATATTCCTGACAACATGCCACCAATCAAAATAATCGGCGTAAGTAATGGCAAAAAAGCCTCCCTCAAACCTCTACATACCTCGCTTATAGTTGGTAAAGCCCTTCTTGGATACCCTCTTTTAATCGCATAAAAATAAACCATGACCATCATACAAAAGCCCATTAGCAATCCAGGAACAATTCCCGCCATGAGGAGATAAGCAATCGAAACATCTCCCATT
>CAYTKB010000022.1:9048-20197 GCA_964438265.1 uncultured Acetomicrobium sp.
ATGCGGCGGTAACCGCTGCGCTAAAATCTACATCATAGCCTTCGTCAACCATGGCTTCAATTTCAATGGTTCCCAAACCAGATGCATCTGCAACTGCTGAGCCGCTCATTCCTGCAAAGATAATACTAGCTATGATATTAGCATGTCCCAAACCGCCTGGAACATGCCCTACTAAAAGATTAGCAAACCCGAAGATCCTCTTGGTAATACCACCTGTGTTCATAAGCTTGCCCGCTAATAAGAAGAACGGGATCGCCAGTAATGTAAAATTATTAATTCCATAAATAATTCGTTGTGCAATTATTTCGTATGGAATGTCTATTATTCCATACTCCCATACTAACGCAGCAATAGATGTTAACCCTATTGCATATGGCACTGGGAAACCAAAAACAAACAAAAATATCAATAAACCTAAAAAAAGCACGGTAAATAGAAACACTAAATCACCTTCTTACACCTCTTCGAATTTTTCAAAAGCCACTAAATTGATTAACATAAAAACTATCACCAATGGGAGACCTAATATTGCCGGAAGGTATAATATGTTTGTCTTAAAACAAGGTATAGATCCAAGAATTACATTACTAGTTTTATTGAATAAAATTAATGATCCTATAAAAAATGAAATTACAAAATATACAGAAAACAATACTATAACTACATGGCATATTTTTTGTGTGCCTAATTTGAATTTAGATACAAAATATGTAGTTCTTATTTGGGCATTATCGTGCTCAACAAGCGCAATACCGATAATAGTAACCCATATAGCAAGTATCCTAGCGGCCTCTTCTGTCCATGGCACTGAAACTTCCATGACATACCTAAAAAATACCTGAGCTATAACGCACAAAACTAAACCTACAAAAGCAATCATTGTAAACGCTTTAACAGTTCTGTAAATTAGGCGCATTAGCACAACCTCCTTGCTTGCCGCAGAGTTGAACTCTGCGGCAAGCAATGGTTTATTGTTATTCTCCTAAGTATCCCTTTACTGCATTCCACACCTCAGGAACCCATCCTTTAGCCACCTCTTTTAATCCAGGAAGGGCAGCCTTTCTAAAGGCTTCTTTGTCTACTTCGACGATTTTCATGCCTAATTCAACTAATTTCTGCTCTAACTCCTTATCTCTAGTCTTCATCTGTGAATTGCCCCATTCCATTGCTTCGTCCATAGAGCTCAATATTATCTGACAATGATCAGATTTTAAATTAGAAATAAACTCTTTACTAACCACTACATGAAAGAGGTTAAATAAATGTTCTGTCTTTATCAAATATTTTTGAACCTCATACAATTTCGCAGAATAAATATTTTCATATGGATTTTCCTGAGCATCAGCTACTCCCAGTTGTAATGCCGTATAAACTTCTGGCCAGGCAATTGGGGTCGGCAATGCACCCATAGATTTCCATACGGTGACCCAAGATGGGATCTCCGGAACTCTTATTTTTAACCCCTTTAAATCTCCTGGCGTTTTTACTTCTTTGTTGGTGGTAAGATTCCTAGGGCCACGAGTATGGAGACCAATCAGAACGATATTTCCTCTTTGCTCTAAAGCCAACTTTATTTTATCACCTAAATCTCCACTCCAATATTCGTAAACAGATTCCAAATCTGGAAATACAAACGGAACAACAGTAGGATCATATTCAGGAGCATAAACCGAAGTAATTATGTCCCCAAATATACTCATTTGAATAACACCAGTTTTAATTTGCTCGATGTTGTCTTTTTCGCCACCTAACGCTGCTCCTGGGAATAATTTTACGACAATTTCACCGTTAGTCTCAGTTTCAACTTTGTCCTTAAACATTTGCAAAGCCTGATTTTCCACTGTGCCTGGTGGAGTATGAATAGCAAATGTAATCTCGGTAGCCTTGGCTGCATAGCTTACATGTTGCCACCCACATAGCAATACTAAAACAGCCAAACCCACAATTAATTGCCACTTCTTCACTTCTAATCCCCCCTTTTTTATTTATCTATATTATAGTTTTTATATCGCAAATAATGGATTATTACCCAACTCGCTCCTTAGAGCAAACCCATAGAATGAGTTCCTCTTTGGCTTGGCTAATATGCTTGCATATTAGCTTATCTGCCAATTCGGCATCCTGTTCCTTAAGAGCTCGTATAATGTCACCATGTTCATTAATCGCCCGTATAGGTCTGCCAGGGAATAGTATTGTTCTTGCCATAACAACTTCAATCTGAAGCTGCAGACTTGACATCACGACTCTTAAACGGCGACTGCCAGCAATCATTAAGAATAAATTATGAAGCTTTTTATTGTATTCGCGATAAGCAATTAGATCGTTCTTTTGCAACGCAGCATAACCCTGCTTTTGTAGTTCTTCTAATTGGATTAAGTCTTCAATGGTACGCCTTTTTATACTCAAACAAATTGCGAGTCGTTCAAGATATTCACGGAGATCGTAAATTTCTATGACATCCTCAGTATCTAGAACCGCTACTCTAACTCCAACGTTGGGTATTCTCTCTGCTAAACCCTCATGAACAAGCTGTTGTAAGGCTTCTCGCAATGGAGTACTGCTAACACCAAGTTCTTCGGACAAAAATGATTCCCGCAACCAATCACCAGGTTTAAAACGGCCATCAAGGATAGCCGCAACTAACGTTTGATAGATCCGCTGACTCAGCGAAATTGGTTGCACCTTTAGATTCAAATCAGGCATCGAAACCACCCCATTGCTTTATTGCCGCTGGATAAAAGAATATGATATATAATATATAATGTCAATACCTCAAACAAAAATTATCTATTCTAAGAGAGGTGACATATTGAGATAAAATATAAACATTTTAAATTGCAAGCATTAATGAATTTAATTACCAACATGCGGAGGTGTTCTAAGTGCAGTTTACATTTAAGTCGCCAACGGAAATCGTATTTGGCTCAGGAAGCATTAAGCAAATTCCTAAAAAGGTAGAAGAAATGGCAAGCAATCGTGTTTTCGTCGTGACAGACAGTGGCGTAAAGGCAGCAGGCATCTTGGATAAAATTGTAAGACTATTAGAAGAAGCCAAAATCCAATATACTATTTTTGACAAAATAAATAAAGAACCTACTATTAAGCTCCTTGAAGAAGTAGTAGATGAGCTAAATAAAAGTGGAGCCCAAGTTGTATTAGGCTTAGGCGGTGGCTCATCCATGGATACAGCAAAGGCCGCAGCAATGCTTGTGAAAAACCCAGGAGCTGTTATAAATTACCTAAAAGGGAAAGAAACTTTCAAAAATCTTGGACTTCCAGTCATAGCCATTCCAACCACCGCAGGGACGGGAAGTGAATTAACAAGATTTGCAGTCTTCACGGGCGTCGAAATAAAAACTAAATATTCATTTGGGGACTATAAGATCATGGCAAAATATGCAATTTTAGACCCTGAGCTAACACTAACGTTGCCTCCCAAGATGACAGCTGGTACTGGCATGGATGCCCTTACGCATGCTATAGAGTCATACGTAAATTACGCTGCCCATCCTATATCTGAGCCCATGGCCATACATGCTATAAAACTCGTGGCTAAAAGTTTGCGCAAGGCTGTAGCTAAAGGCGATAACCTCAAGGCGCGAGAGGATATGCTTATGGCGAGCGCCCTGGCAGCAATAGCTTTTAGCTCTACAAGGGTAGGTATAGTACACGCTACCTCACAACCAGCAGGTGCGCATTTTGGCATACCCCACGGCATTAGCAATGCTATCATGCTGCCTTATGTTATGGAGTACAACCTCATTGGCAATCCGGAAAAGTATACAGAAATAGCCATAGCCTTTGGCGAGCATACAAGCGACTTAACACCAATGGAAGCAGCAGCTAAATCTGTAAAAGCTGTAAGGGATCTAATAAGAGACATAGGGATAACAGAGCGCCTCAGTGACTACGGTGTAAAAGAGAGTGATCTTGATATGCTGGCTGATGAGGCGCTTACCAGCCCCAACATTCCCCTTAACCCACGATATCCTTCCAAGCAAGATATTATAGAAATATATAAAAAGGCTCTCTAAAAACTACTTAGGCAGGTTGGTAGTTATCAACGTTAAATCAACCTGCCTACATTTTGATGTGAATTGGTGATAAGATCGCCAAATTTGCTTAAATTAGTCATTTACTTACTTAAATTACAGATGAGAATTAAAATGACACTTATAGTATACATTATTGTAAGTTATTATTAATAAATATAATAATCATGTAAGGATTTTAACCGGTATAAGCGTAATTGCAGGAAACAGGGCAAGGAGAATCAATAAAAGTAACATAGCCAGGTAATAAGGAAGCGCCGCTTTTACTATCTCCTCAATGGTAAGGTTTGAAATAAGCGAGGTTGCAAACAAACACACACCCACCGGGGGTGTCGAGAGGCCGATTGATAAGGCTGTTACCATAAAAACCACAAAGTGTATAGGATCTATGCCAACTGACGACGCGGTCGGGAAGACGACAGGAGTTAAAATTAGAAGTGCCGCAGTTATGTCCATAAACATCCCCACAATAATAAACACTACTCCCATGAGGAGAAGTACAATAGTTGGGTCTTGCGAAAATGAGAGGATAATGGAGCTAACTTTTAATGGAAGTTTATCAATGGCGAAAATATAGGTCGCTGGTGCTGCAGTCGCGGCGATTAACAATATTGTGCCCGTTGTAGCTCCAGCACGGATGATTAGATAGGGCAGTTTCTTCCAACGAAATTTCCGGTACACAAAAACCCCTATGAGTAGTGTATAAATTACGGCTAAAGCCGCGGCTTCGGTAGGCGTAACAAACCCCAGAAAAATCCCTCCAAGGATAATTATAGGCGAGAGCAATGCTGGTATTGCTCTACTAATAGATTTCAATGCTTCTGATAGCCTTACGGGTATTTGTCGGCCATAACTATATCTTACGCAAAGGCTATAGTTGACTATCATAAAGATAGCCATGAGAATAACCGCAGGGCCGAACCCACCGGCCAGTGCTGCTCCCACTGATTGCTCCGCAGCTACAGCGCCAATTATCATTAGTATGCTCGGTGGAACTATAGAAGCCAATGTGGACGTAACCATGGTTACCGCCGCCGCATACGGACGTGGATATCCATTAGCCGTCATTGCCTTTATCTCAAGTGGTCCCAGGCTACCAACATCAGCAACCGATGATCCAGATATCCCCCCAAAGATCATACTGGCCAAAATATTAACATGGCCAAGTCCGCCTCTCCATCTCCCCACCATTGAGTTAGCCGCATCGAATATACGGTCGGAAACTCCACCTTCCTCCATCACCATTCCTGCCAATACAAATAAAGGAACCGCAACCAGCAGGAAGCTGTTCATAGATGTATACATGAGCCGAGCAACAACCACTAAAGGCAAATCAAACATGACCAGAGTAGCAATAACTGCGAGCCCAAGCGAAGTTGCCAAAGGAATTCCTATTAAACTAAGGATAAAGAAAATAGTTAATAACATAACACTCATTGAAATCTATCCTCCGATGTCAATTCTTCTTCTCCTACAAATAGCTCCTGGATGAGCTTTTTACGCGTACTCTCGTCTATGTATACACTTTGAAACTGTGCAATTATAGCCAACACCGCCCCTATCGAGATCGGCAGAGTGACAAGATACATCGGAATTCCACATGCTGGGGATATTTCACCACTTTTGAATTGCTGTAGAGTCATTCGTAAACCCTGGTGCGCCAAAATAACAAAAAATATAGCCCCACTAATGAAATAAAAATGCATGTACAGACTCTGAAGAGATTTGGGAAGCAGCTTGAGCAGGAAAGTTATTCGGGCATGTTCTACCCGCCTAAAACCTACCGTCATTCCTAAAAAAACTGTCACGATGAAGAAATTGCGCGTGAGCTCTTCACTCCACGGCACAGACCTACTTAAAAGCCGAGTCGCAACCTGGATAGTGACTATTGCGAGCATTCCTCCAACGCTACACAATAACAACCCGTCAATAACTGCCCAAAGCAACCTCTGCGACTTCATCATAACCTCCTAGAATAAGTCCGCATCTCCCCGGTTGCAACCGGGGAGATGCGCATTCATGATATAGGGAGCAACGGCTGGATTCCTAGTTGGCATGAATATCATTACATTATTGTCTACCTAAAAATTTTAGAGTTCTATCCATAAAATCTGCCCCAACAAGCCCTTCAAACCGAGGGTACAATGTTAATGCAACTTCTTGGAACACGGCTTTCTGGTTCGCAGTCAACCAATTAACCTGCATTCCATGAGATTCAAGCTTAGCAACGATATCTTTCTCCGCAGGAAGATCATAATCAAGTTTGAAACGCGCAGTCTCAACTGCAGCCGTGCGAACGGCATTCTGAACATTAGAGTCAAAGCCGCTCCAAAGGGTCTTATTAAAGACCAAAACATAGGCATCGGCAATATGCTCTGTCATTGAGAGGAATCTTTGAACTTCATAGAATCTGTTGGCGAGAGGGACTTCAACCGGATTCTCTTGACCATCGATTGTTTTAAGCTGTAAAGCCGTGTAAACTTCCTTAAAATCCATAGGGGTGGGATCAGCCCCCAATGAACCAAAAAACTCAACCCACAATCTGTTGTTTGGCACTCTTAGCTTAAGACCTCGAAAGTCTGCGGGTGTCTTAATTGGTCGTACTGAATTTGTGACGTTTCTGAACGTGCGAATCATTAGAGCAAGCCCAACTGAATTTAGCCTATCTAAAGATGCCAACAACTCCTGGCCTGGTGCACCTTCTAAAAAGTTCATAAATTCATTGTAGTTCTTAAAAAGATACGGTAGACTAATGGCATTCATGCGCTTTTCAAATGACGCATACACGGAGGTAGAAAGTATTGTTGCATCCATCGACCCGTCTTGGACCATATTTATAGCGGCATTTTGGTCGCCGCCAAACAGCACGCCATCTGCAAAAACTTCGACTTTTACCTTACCCTCAGTAGCTTTGTCAACCTCTTTTGCAAAGTGCTGTGCAGTAACGCCCACCGACGAGTGTATGGGGTCACCCACACCTAACTTGACCTTAATCGTCTTTCCCGTTGACGCCAAAGTACTGCTACAACTAGTTATGATTAAAGTGGCAATCAACAAGATTACGTTCGTACATTTTAATCGCTTACAATTCTTCATTCCCTTTTCCTCCTTATACTTTTATTATATTTTTAGCAATTTTGACAACTAACATAAAAATTGATCAGCACAACTTAACGTACTATTTCCTATCGGTTTTTCTATGCATCTAACTAACTATATAAACTGGAGCTAGATATTACTTAATGAATAACTATCACTATCTCAATCCAGTCCTCCAAAAGTCACTTTAAACTGTGCATAATATATATTACATAATCTAACTTAAGTCAAGCTAGGCAGAGGCTGTTTAAAAAATCCTTTTTCGCACCATGACAAAAAAGAGGACAAAAATAATATTCCCTATATTCCATAAGGCAAGCTGGGCAAAGACTACATGAAAAGCCCTGTCTTGGGTTTTCTCTTCGAGGTAACTTCCATACATCCCCTTAGTTGTGCCTATGAAAGACTCTATGAGACAGCGCTTCTTGTAGATATCGAGATTCGCTTTCGCTTTTTGCGGCAAGCTTCCTGACTTCGTCCTTTATGCCTTTGTGTAGACTTTCCTCTATCTTTGCGAGGAAGAGCTTCCTCTCATCCGAGTAAGCCTTACCGAGGCGGGCACCAATAACGACCCTATGACCTCTTTTGGTGAGTCCTAAAACGATGACGCCCTTTACGTGGGACTCTATCTTCCTTATCTCTTGCCCCCTTTTTACCTTAAGAGTAAAAAGGGAGGCCATACCCCCATCCGCTTCCATCAACCAACAGGACTTTTATCTCCTCTTGGTCAGTGGATTTATTTGCCAGCCATTTTTAAGAATTCTTGCCATAACTCTTCCGGGATCGTTGAAACTCTGTAGTGCAAGGTGGAAAAATCTGGGGCATTTTGAAAGAGAAGGGAGCGCAAAAACTGCCTCCGTCTGTCCGTAAGAGAGCCTGAGCATCGTTTTTAACAGGCATATGGCCAATATAACAGACATGGGATAAACGGGAGGCCTTCCTCTTCCTCTCTTTTTGCTCAATCCTTTCTCTTCGCAGAATTCCTCCGTTATTCGAAGAAGAGTCTTGAAATCTATGGCATTCCTCCTCATTGCTACCACCCAATCAAAAGTATAAAAGTGTAAGGGAGATTTTTTAAACGGGCTCAGATAGGCAAGGCTCTTTCAAGATGTCATTTCTAAAGACAGTATAAGGGCAACAGGCCAATCAGAGGAGGGCGTCACTTGAAGGCCATACACCAAATTTGACAACAGCTCAATTCAGTACGTGATAATGCTTCGAAGGAACAATCCAACGAAGTCGTTGACAAATATTTTTCCAAAAGTATAGTTATGGCGTTGCTTAAATATTACTTCACTGGGGAGCCATGCATAATTACTTGTGAGGGAGTGATATAGGTGAATGAAGAATTGCCATCGGTAGTTAAGAAGGATGACGTCTCTAAGCTCTACGCAGCCGTTTTGGCGGACGTGATGGACCATATGGGCATCTGGGACCACACTATGCGATACGATATACGACCCTTAGACCTAAGAATGAAGGTTTTCGGCCCTGCACGCACGGTATTAGCTGTTGAGGTCTACAGGGTTCCGGAAGAACTGTATAAACTGGAAATCCAAGCCGTGGATTCTCTTAAGCCGGGCGATGTGATGGTAGTTACCCAAAACGGTGCTATTTGCTGTAGCTTCTGGGGAGAATTATTATCCAACGCGGCTGTGGGACGCGGTGCAAATGGCATAGTCATAGACGGGCTTACCCGCGATGTCCAAGGCATTCTCGAATCGGGCTTCCCCGTCTTTTGCCGGGGGACATCGCCTGCCGACTCCCGCGGCCGTTTAGACGTCATAGACGTAGATGTTCCGATAAAATGTGGCGATGTGATGGTTAACCCTGGAGATTACATTTTTGGAGACGCAGACGGCGTAGTGGCTATACCCAAATATGCGTTAGAGGAAGTGTTACGCAAGGCGATCGAAAAGGTTGAGCAAGAATTCACTATGCGGGAAGAATTGCGCGCAGGGATAAGCGTAGCTGAAGCATTCCGTAAGCACGGTATCTTATGACTAAGGCTATTTTGCCAATTTTCATCCGAATCTTCATAATTTAAGACGTATCCAAGAAAGGTAATCACTTTGATGTCCTATGCAAAGTCTAACTATGTAACTTAAGCGAGATCATCGACAATCTCAGGCGAATTTTAAGACATGCAGCAAAAATTTTTGCCAGGCTTGCCGACAACTGGATAAGCTGACTGCGCCAAAAGGGCACAATTTTAATACCTGGCAGGGTAATATGGACATCGTAGGCAGTTTTCTGCTATCATTATAAACATCGTAAATATCGTTTTAAGAGGGGGAGGAGGCAATGCCGGTCATAAGCGTTTCTGGGCCAAAGCTGAGCGCTGAGCAAAAAAAGGAGCTCATAAGCGAGTTCACTGGAGTGGCAAGTCGTGTGATGGGTATTCCTAAGGATAGTTTTGTGGTGCTCATTCAAGAAAATCCTCCGGAGAATGTGGGGGTTGGCGGCATCTCACTGGCAGAAAGACATAAGCCTTCAGGTTGCTAAAATTTAAAAAAAGAGGTGAGAGTAAATGACAGAAAGCCCGAGAGAAATTTTGAGAGAGTTGAGCGCCGGTGCCAGAGAGATAAGCGAGCTCTACGGTGAACAACTCCAGGCTTTTACCAAATTCGGCGAAAGCATATACAAGCCGATGAAGCTCGACACGAAGACCAAGGAGCTAATAAGCGTGGCTTTGGCTACCTATGTGAGGTGTAAATACTGCATCGTGAGCCACGTATATAAAGCCATCGAGGCGGGGGCTACCCCTGAAGAGATCATTGAGGCTGCTCTGGTCGCCGTAAACCTCGGCGGCGGGCCGGCATATACTTATGCGGTCACGCTCGTTAAGGATGCGGCGAAGGAGTTTGCTTCAAAAGAAGAATAAGCAGTAGGGCTGGGCCTCCCCAGCCCTACTGCGAAAGATTTGTGCCGCGCGGTCTAAGGTCTAAAGGTTGTGCCCTTCTCTATGGCTTCCCAGAGACCAGCTATATACATGGCACCAAGCGCCCTGTCGTAAAGCCCATATCCTGGTTTCCCTTCCTCGCCCCAAATCATGCGACCGTGATCCGGGCGAAGCGGACCGCTGAAACCCACATCATGATAGGCCTTTATGATTTCGTAAATGTCGAGGCTGCCAGCACTTGAGGGGTGAGCGGTCTCGCAGAAGCGTTTCTCCCCCATAATTTTCACGTTCCTGACATGAGCGAAATGTATTCTGCCAAGAGCGCCGAAGCGCCTCACCATGGCAGGAATATCGTTTTTGGGATCCACCCCGAGTGAGCCGGAGCACAGCGCTATGCCGTTGGACAGGCTATCGACGAGCTTTACAAGGCGCTCAAGTGCTGCCTCATCCCTTATGATGCGAGGAAGGCCGAAGATGGACCATGGAGGGTCGTCTGGGTGAATGGCCATCTTAACCCCCACCTCCTCGGCAACCGGAACAACCCTTTCCAGGAAGTATTTGAGGTTAGTCCACAGATCCTCCTCATTTATTTCCCTGTAAGCATCCAAGAGATACCTCAACTCGCTGGCGCTATACGCAGCGCCCCATCCAGGGAGGCCCTGCGCGCCTGAGGAGAGGTCTACCCTGGCAAGCTCGTCGTCATCATAGCTCAGCGCGTAAGAACCGTCTTCGAGTTTAAACGAAAGGTTAGTCCGCATCCAATCGAAGACCGGCATGAAGTTGTAACATACGACGGGCACACCGCTTTCACCTACACTTCTTACGCTTTCACAAAAGGCGTTTATGTATCGATCGCGACTGGGAGAGCCGAGCTTTATTTCTTCTGCCACAGGAATGCTTTCAATGGCAACCAAAGAGAATCCCTTTCCCTCCACTTCTTTTTTAAGCGCCTGGATCTTATCAAATGGCCAAGGTTCGCCAGGAGGCAGATCGTAGATGGCGCTGACGATCCCTTTCACGACGGGAATCTGACGGATTTTGTCGAGAGACACTGGGTCATTCGCTCCATACCATCGAAAGGAAAGATTCACGGCAT
>CAYTKB010000023.1:0-586 GCA_964438265.1 uncultured Acetomicrobium sp.
TATCTTTCTGACCGGTATCCCCACACTCGTAAAAGTTCCGGGAGGGAAAGGCTTACAGCGATTCCAGCCGGATAAGACAGGAATACCCGTTCGCCACGCCAAGCGCGTTACCCTTCCTGCGATGGCGTTTTGCTCATGTACGACTGTTTTAACCCCCTTGACCCGACTGGCCAGAATGAAGGGTGCTGAAATATAACCGCCGAAGAGCAAACACAGGTCTGCATCGGTCTCTTTTATTATTTCCCAAGCCTTTACTGCAGAGAGTACAGCATCTGCACTCCTTGAAACGAAAGCCTTCATCTTGCCGAGCGGTGATCCGGAGAGTGGCAGGATTATCGGATTCACTCCGGCCCATGAATAGATCTCGCGCTCAATCGGCCTGTTGCCACAGACGAAAGTAACCCTCGCACCGGCATTGCGCTCAGCCCACTGGCCGAAGGCTATAGATGGCCATATGTGCCCTCCCGTTCCCCCTGCCACGATCAACAAGTTAATCATAGGACTTGACCACCCGCTTTTTGCATTGAGAGGATATCTTCAACATGATGCCCACCCTCATCCACATGAAAAGCAACGAACTTCCACC
>CAYTKB010000023.1:596-20184 GCA_964438265.1 uncultured Acetomicrobium sp.
CCCAGAAAGCGGGGCCATTTTGAGCACGCCAGCCAGGTTGATGAATAGGGGTAATAACAAGGAAAGGATAAGTCCCCACAACAGCGATTTCATAGACGGATCATCCAACGCTGTCCACAGAGAATAGCTCCTCCAAGAGAATAGCGCGTAAACCAAAAGAAGCGACATTGTGCCGATGAGGCCTGCTTCCTCCCCCACAATGGCCAAGATGTAGTCCGTATGCATCGCCGGAAGATATTGAAGCTTTTGAAGGCCTCGTCCCAAGCCGACGCCCCAGAAACCGCCGTTGGCGAACGCAATAAGTCCCTGTATTATTTGAAAACCCTTATCCAGTGGGTCGCTCCACGGGTCGAGAAATGCAACCCACCTCCGCCTCCTGTACTCCTCGGCTATCGTCAGCCACAAAAAGGCCGCCACCATTATGCCGCCTGCCAAGATAGGGTAACGCCAACCATGATTGATCACGTATATGCCCATTGCCAGGGTAAATATCAACAACACCCCACCGGCGTTCGGCTGGAAGAAGAGTGGAAGTGCGGAAAAAGCCGCTACCGTTAAGCATCTTAAAAAGGCCCTACCATTTGAAGACTTCTCGCTCATGATAAAAGCCAAGTATATGGAAAAAGCCGGGGCAAGAGCCTCAAGAGGCTGGAAGGAAAAACCTCCTACGCTCAGCCAACGCCTTGCTCCTCCAACGCTCCTGCCGATTCCGGGAAACAAGGTAGCCCATGTAGCCGCTAATGCCAGCAGCCACAAGACAGGAGCTATCTTTCTCCACATATGCAGCGGGACTGAATAGACCATCACCATAGCCATTAGGGATACCGAGAGCCATTTGAGTTGCTTTAAGCCCAAGACCCATGGCGATCCGAAGCGCTCAAGAGATGAATAGCTGGTAGCTGACGTTATCATCACTACCCCTATCACGCTCAAGATGAGCGGGATCAGGAACAAAAGCGGATCCGTTTTTAGGACATCCCTTGGCCTCGTTTCTTGCATCGCCAGGCCTCCTCGAGCCTTCAAGTCAACTCACTCACCAACCGCTTAAAATGATTGCCCCTTTCCTCGAAATTGCTGTACATATCCCAACTTGTACAAGCCGGCGACAAGAGCACCACATCGCCTGGTTTGGCGATGTTATAGGCATATTTGACTGCCTCTTCCATATCGGAAACAAAGTAAAAGGCCGTAAAGCCAACACCTCTCAGTGCTTTGACTATCTCTTCTCTCTCTTCTCCTAAGAGCACCGCCGCTTTCGCCTCTTCAGCTACTGCCTTGGCGAGCAATTCGTAGCTTTCTCCTTTACCGCGTCCTCCGAGAATCACAATCTTCTTCCCGTTGAGAGATCGCAACGCAGTCACAGCAGCGGCAACGTTGGTGCCCTTTGAATCGTTCACGAAGAGCACGCCCCCCTTGCGGGCCACCTCTTCGCACCTGTGCGGCAATCCCTTAAACGAGATAAGTGCTCCCCTCGCTCGCGAGACGTCTTCGCCTAACAATGCGACGGCGGCCATAGCCATGGCGGCATTTTCCACGTTATGGTGCCCAAGAATGGCGAGATCACGAAAAGCGAACAATTCTGCCCTCTTTCCTCCCCTCTCCAAGAGGACTGTTTTTTCTCCCAAAATGATGCGGTTAGGGAGGTCTATCCCCTCTCTTTCAGAATGCACAGTAAATGTTGCGCGCTCCAAATCGCAAGGCGGAAGAAAATCCAGCGCCTCCGCCTGCGAGATCAACCAGGCCGAAGGTTTTTTGAGCTCAACGAGGTGTCCTTTGGAGCAAAAATAAGAGTCTGTGCTGCCATGCCAATTTAGATGGTCGGGCTTCAAGTTGGTAACCATAGCGAGATCGGCATGGAATGCCTTGGACCAGTGTAGCTGAAAGCTTGAGAGTTCGATGACTATATAGTCGTAGGGAGTAAAGGCGAAATCGGCCAAAGGGTTGCCTATATTCCCAGCCACAGCCACTTTCAGATCGCAGGCGGCCAAAAGATGTCCGAGGAGCGCCGTCGTCGTGCTCTTTCCATTGCTCCCAGTTACGCCTATCGTCTTGCCCCTCAAATGAGGCGCTACGAAGTCCACCTCTCCTATAACGGTTATGCCCTGTTTCTGAGCTGCCAACACGATCGGAGCATAGGGAGGAATGCCAGAGCTCAAAAGTATAAGGTCAGCTTGGAGCGCACGCTCTGAATGCCCCTCCTCCCACGGTATCCCAGCGTTTGCGAGCAAGTCCTTGCGCTCGGGAGAAAGTTTGTCTTTCTCAGAGATGAAGACAGGGTGGCCCATCTTTTTGGCCAAAAGGGCGAGAGCAGTGCCGCTTACTCCTCCGCCCACTATGGTTACGCGCTCGCGGCACTTCATGGCGTCACCCCCAGTACTTCGGGAAGAGGGCCAAAGAGCGTGTGCGCCAACATAAACAATAAAGCCATTCCCAAGGCGTGAAATATCCAAAACCGCGCCACGATATGCGTCTCGCTCCAGCCCAAGAGCTCAAAGTGATGGTGTAGAGGGCTCATGCGAAAGACTCGCTGCCCCCAAAGCCTTAACGAGATTATTTGGACGATCACGGAGAGCGCCTCCACTCCGAAGAGCCACCCCAACGGCACAATGAAGAAGATCGGACCGCTTTGGATCGTCGCACTCATGAGTAGGCCGCCCAAAAAGTGAGCTCCGACGTCTCCCATAAAGACCTTTGCCGGGTAGGCATTGTGCCACAAGAACGATCCTGCGGCGCAAAGCCCTACAGCGGCCGGGAGCATGACACGTGGAGCACGAAAGCAGAATAAAAGGACGGCAAAGGATATGGCGGAACTGCCCGCTGCCAGACCATCAAGCCCATCTGTCACATTCACGGCGTTCAAAAAACCCACCGTCAAAAAGGACAACAAGAGACACGCCAAAAGCGGCTGTAGGTGCAATCCGGGCCAGAGGAATATATTCATATTCAGCGACACAAAAATAGCCCAGGGAAGTACCGCTGCTGCCTGCCATAAAAGCTTATGAAGGCTGCTAAAACCTTCACCTGAGCGGCGCATATATTTGAGCAGATCGTCAAATAGACCCACGGCAGCGGCCAACCACGGCAACCCCCAGACGCCGAATAGCTCCTTTGCGGCAATGTCCCTATTCGGCGAAAGCAGCAAGGCCAGAATAGAAAGTGCCAGAAAAACTACGCCGCCCATGGTAGGCGTACCAGCCTTTGCGGTATGCCCTTGGGGGCCATACCACTTTGCCACTTGACCTATTCGCAGGCGACGCAGACAGCGTATCCATATCTCTTGTAGAAAGAGGCCGGAGACCGCAGTTATGACTGCCACGCCAGAGAGCGACATTTCCTCTCCTCCCAGCTTTTCAACGCCTCTTCCAGGCCGTATGCCCTTGATCCCTTTACCAAAAGCAAATCGCCAGGCTTCAAAGAGGCGTCAAGTATGGCGCATCCTTCTTCTATGCTCGATATGAGTCTAAGACAACCACCTTCATCTGCGAATGCGCCCTTCCATTCCTCTCCTAACAAAAGCGCCTTGCCGAAGGAGCGCAACCTTCCGACGACGCTTCTATGCCAGAAGTCACTTTCCCCCCGAGTTCCTTCATTCCTCCGAGAAGGGCCCATCGCGTCCCTTTGCAAGGAAGGAGCGACGCGCTATCGATAGAGGCGATCATAGAGGCGGGGTTTGCGTTATAGGACTCATCTATGATCCAGGCTCCGTGAGGACCCATCCAAGTGCGCCCCCTACCTTTTTCGGGCAAAACCTCCTCAATTGCAGCTATAGCGGCTTCAACAGGTATACCGCAGTGGGAGGAAACCGCCAAGGCAAAGGCGAGCGCATAGGAATATTGTCTCTCCCACAGGGCGCTTTCCAGGACGAACGTCCTACCTCCGTTTTCCAAGAGAAGGCTGAGACGTGGGCCTCTGTCGCTGATGAAAACTTTCGAAGACAGGGTGTGCCAGGCAGAGCCATGTTCATATCCTACTGAGAGGAACTTCAAGGCTCTGCTTGCAGCCTTCAAGGCGTTACGAAGTGTAATATTATCAAAATTATAAGACAAAACCGAAAGCCTGCTGGATCTGAGCAACTCCAACTTAGCTTGCAGGACACCTTCAACGCTTCCAAGCCCTTCGAGATGAGATGGAGCAATTTCTGTAATAATGCCGAGGGTGGGTGGAAAGGCTTCCACGAGCCTCGCTATCTCGCCTGGCGCATTCGTGCCCATCTCTAAGACCAAGATATCTGCGTCTCTTTCCATGGAAAGTATGGCTAATGAGCATCCTATGCGCGTGTTATAACTCCTCTCTGATGCGCATACCTTAAATTGCACAGATAAGGCTTGGCTCAAGAGCCTTTTCGTTGTGGTCTTTCCCACGCTGCCAGTAATGGCTATTATTTCTTTCGGCCTTGCCCAACGCAGATAAAATTTCGCCATTCCTACTAGTGCTTCCAATGTATCCGCGACGCCGAGGAAGGTCACGTTGGGATAATCGCCTGAAAGCTTCCCTGCCTCTTCCAAGCGCGTTACGACTGCTTTGGCCCCCTTCTCCAAGGCCTCTTCTATAAAGGCGTGCCCGTCTTTCTTCTTCCCAGGCAAGGCCACAAAACCATTGCCCGGGCAGATCTCGCGGCTATCCGCACAAAAGGCGGGCAAAGCGATGTCTGGTCCCCAAAGACGAGCCGTTATCGCTTTGGCAATTTCACCTAAACGTGGGCGCCCTCGATCGGGTTCCAACTCAGATTCCTCTTCCGTGCCCATGATTTAACGGCCTCCAAATCGCTATAGGGAATGCGCTCCTTGCCGATTATAATATACTGCTCTGGACCTTTGCCTGCGAGCAGGACCACGTCCCCTTCGTTCGCCATGTCCAATGCCGCACAAACGGCTTCTGTTCGATTCAAGATTACCTCATAAGGAGTATCGTAACCACTGCCGCGAATGCCCGTTACAATTTGTTCAGCTATCGAGTTAGGATCTTCGCCCCTCGGATTATCCATAGTTACAATTATAAAACCTGCCAACTGGGCTGCCACTTCCCCCATCTTCGGGCGATTTTCAGCAAATCGCTCGCCTCCGGCACCGAAGACCGCTATGAGCTTGCCATGACCGACCTCTTTCAAGGCTTTTAACACGTTTTCCAGCGCGTCAGGAGTATGAGCATAGTCGACGACGCAACAGGGACCGTTTGGGAAAACATATCGCTCCATCCTGCCAGGAACGAGAGGGGCGTTCTCTAAGACTTTCTTCATATCGCAAAGAGGAATACTCAAAGACCACCCCATCGTTACAGCGGCCAGCACATTGTATGCATTATAGAGCCCTATCATGGGAATATGGACCCCAATGAGCGCCTCGCCACTCGGCAGAAAGATATCCATGGCTAATCGATCAAAACTTGCCTCCTTGACCAATCCCCATACTCCGCCTTTAATCGGACCTTTTAAACTATAGGGCAGGAGGCGATCTGGGTAACGAGAAAGCAACCTTTTGCCATAAGGGTCATCGGCGTTCGATGCTCCGCGCCAATCCTCTTTCATGTATCTCTCGAACAATAGTGATTTTGCTTTAAAGTAACTCTCCATGTCTCCGTGATAATCCAAGTGCTCAGGTGTCAGGTTCGTGAAGGCTGCTCCATCGAAACGGCAACCCTCCAGTCTTCCCTGCTGTAGCCCATGAGAAGAGGCTTCCATGGCGCACGCCTTGCATCCTTTCTTGACCATCTTGCTGAGCCAACGCTGAATTTCTGGCCCTTCTGGCGTGGTTCGATCAGCCGGCTCGTCTTCGCCGTCGCTGTAAAAGATTGTCCCCAAAAGCCCACAGCGGATGTCCACGCTTTCTAAAAAGCTCCTTATCAAGATAGTAGTGGTGCTCTTGCCGTTGGTGCCGGTCACTCCCAACATCGTGAGTTTCTCCGCTGGATAACCGTGGATGATTGCAGCACAGAGCCCCATAACCCTTCTGGCATCGGAGACTACAACTTGGGGTACGTCAATATCCGGCAATTCCCTCTCGCAGAGGATGGCAGCGGCTCCGGCACGGACAGCGTCTTTGGCATATAAGTGTCCATCGAGATGCTCTCCACTAACACAGCAAAAAAGCCCACCCTTGATGGGCCTTCGGCTATCGCTGAAGACATCGATTACGGACACATCGTTACCATTACCTATAAGGCGAAACGGGATCTTTCGTTCGTCGAGCTCCATGCATAGCTTGCACAGCGAGAGTATCGCTTTGCCGCCTTCAGCTAATATATGTGTTTCGTTTATCGTAAGATTGTGGCTCTCCATAGTTTACCCTCCATTTTGTGCATTTTTACCTCACGCTTGTCTATTCTCGCAGTTATGTTTGCTCCAATTGGCTCGCAGTAATTTCATCAACGATATCCCTAAAAATGGGGGCTGCCACTTCGCCCCCTTGATATCCTCCTTCTTTCGGATCTCCTATCACTACAATCATGACGAAACGCGGATCCTTGAAGGGCCAGAAACCAGCAAACGATGCCACGTGCCGTCCCTTCTCGTATAAACCGCCCTTGGCTACCTGAGCAGTGCCTGTTTTGCCTGCTACCTCGACGAGGGACGAGTTCGCCCTCACACCTGTTCCATTGAGCACCACACTACGGAGCGCTCCTCGCATCCAACTCGCTGTGCTCGGCGACAAGACGCGCGCTAGGGCTTCCCTCTTGCCCTCATGGACCAAACGACCTCTGGCATCGAAGGCACGCTCTACGAGATAAGGACGCAAAAGTACTCCTCCATTTGCAATAGCAGAAAAAGCCCTCACTAACTGTAAAGGTGTTATGGCAACTCCTTGACCGATAGCTATATTCGCCGGCGTCACGCCTCGCCACGTTTCGGGCGGGTTGATTAACCCACCTTCCTCCCCGCCAAGTTCTATGCCGGTAGGGATGCCGAAGCCCCATTCTTTCAGGCAAGAATATGTCTCTCTGGATGGAAGTATGATGCCAACCTGGGCCATGCCAACGTTGCAGGATTTCACTATGATGTCTAACGGCGTTAGTTTACCATGCCCACCCCTGTGAATGTCGCGTATCATGCCGTCAGCCACTTTGATCTCTCCTCGGCAGTGAAACTCTCTCTTCGGCGACACGTACCCCTGCTCCAAGGCTAAACTCATTACGACCGGTTTGAACGTCGAGCCGGGTTCATACACCCTGTTGATGGCATTATTGCGGGTCAGTTCAGGGAAGGCCAACTCATTTCGATTATTTGGGTCGAAAGTGGGCCAACTGGCCATAGCCAATATAGCCCCATTCCGCGGATCCATGCATATTACTGTCCCCCATTGGGCTTTGTGGCGCTCCGCTCCTCTGGCCAGATGCCTTGAAACTATGTATTGGATCCTGGCATCTATGGTCACCTGCACGCTACCCATTCCGTGCGACATCAAATGAGACGGTAGCACATCTAAAAGATTACCAGCAGCATTACGCAAGAGAATCTTGGCCTGGGGCGGAGAGTAAAGCACACAATCCCATTCATATTCTATACCGGCCAACCCCCTATCATCAATGTCCACGAAACCCAGCACATGGGCTGCCAATTCGCCGCCTGAGTACGTGCGTTTCATCTCCTTTATCGCAAAGACCCCGGGAAGTGATAAGCGCATAATTTTATCGGCCTTTTCCGGCTCCAATTTGCGGGCGAGCCACCGGAAGCGCCCCTCCAAAGGCCTTGAGATCTCTCTTATTTCTTCTGGCGCTAAAAGCGATGAAAGTTCGTTCGCCCTGCTCGGGTTCCAATATAGAGGGTCTATAAAAAGACTAATTGACGGAGCAGAAATGGCCAACGGAAAGCCATTTCGGTCTTCGATGATTCCACGTCCCGTGCTTATCGATACCTGTGCCCAGTACTGTTGGTCGGCCTGAGCTACCACCCGGGGGTCTGGCAAGAGTTGCACATTTACTATGCGCCAGCCCACGAGAACAAAAAATAGGCCAATTAATAGCCAAGGCAGCCTCTCCCTCACATCATCATACCTCCTCGGGAGTCTTCAATCCTCGGCGTTGGCCCTCGCCGTAAAACCGCCGGCGCCCTTACCTTCACCTTTCGCAAAAATAGAGGCCTCGTTCTCCGGGAGTGGATATACGACGCTCGGCACGACGACTACGTAGAGAGAGTTCGCATGCGTCATCTTGAGCTTTTCGCAGGCGTAGCGATGGATGCGATCGGGAGACATGAGGTAAACCAATTCATTCGCCAGCCCGAGGTCCTCCCTCGAGAGGAGATCTATTTCCCTCTCGAGGGAAACGAGTTGAAATTCCAGGTGCATTGCATAGAGTCGCAATCCCCCTAAGCCCAAGAGCAGCGCGGCGTATAAAAAGACCAATGCCGCTACTCCCCATTTGACCTTACGCAGATCCCAGCGACTTCTTCTTTCCTCGGAACCGATAGAGCCTTCCATTTTTCTTCTCTCCTCCGGCTAAGGATCTGAAGTCAATTGAAACGCCCTGAGTTTCGCGCTCCTCGCTCTGCGATTCCTCTCTATTTCCTCAGCGCTTGGCGTCAACGGGCCTTTGAAAATGACCTTGCCCAGGTTTTCATGTTGCCACATTAAAAAGTGCCTCTTTACAATGCGATCCTCCAAGGAATGGTAACTCACTACGATAATGAGTCCGCTTGGGTATAGCGCACTGCAAGAACTTTTCAACATAGCCTTCAACGCTTCGAGCTCGCCGTTTACCGCGATGCGCAACGCCTGAAAGACGCGACGAGCAGGATGCCGTCCGAGTTTGCGTTGCAACGGTGCAGGAAGAGAGGACCTGATAACCTCCACCAAGGTTTTGGTAGTGGTTATTGGACCTTTACTGCTCCTCCAGCGCACTATGGCCCGAGCCATCCTCTTCCCGAATCTTTCCTCTCCGTATTCGATGAAAATTCTGGCGAGTTCATCTTCGGATAGTTCATTGATGAGTTGAGCTGCGGTAGTGACGTTCTCAGATGGGGACATGCGCATGTCTAAAGGGCCTTCTCTGTCGAAGGAAAAACCGCGCTCTGGACGATCGAGTTGTAACGAAGAAACGCCCAAATCCGCCACCATAGCGTCAGCCCTGTCCCACCCCTTAATCTTTAAGTGTGAAGATAGCTCGGCAAAATCGCCATGCACAAGGCAAAAACGGCCCTCGAAGCGAGAAAGTTTGTCTTTCGCTATGGCGAGGGCTTCTTCGTCTCGATCGATGCCCAGAAGAAAGGCTTCGGGAAAACGAGAGAGTATGGCCTCGGCGTAGCCGCCCAGCCCCACCGTGGCATCTACCACACGCTTGAGGTGTGGGTGTTCTGAAAGAAGAGTTACAACCTCTTCCAACAGCACCGGAACGTGGTCGATCAATACCCGCCTACCTCCTCAACTATTCGAGGAAAGTCGCTCAGCGCACGAGATCTATACTCCTCCCACAGGTCGTAATCCCATATCTCAAGGTGATCGCCAACCCCAGTTACGCAAACCCTGTTTTTCAAAGACGCATGATCCCTGAGCGGCTGCGGTATCAGAACCCTACCAGTGGGATCCACCGATATCTCGTGGGCCATAGCCAGGAAAAGCCGCAAAAAGGCCCTGCTTCGCTCTTTCGAATACGACAGCGACTTGAGCTTTTCGAAAAGTTCCGACCAGCGATCCAAAGAATATACGGCGATACAATGCTCTATGCCGATAGAGGCCACGAGGCTATCGCCCAGATCTTCGCGAAAGCGAGCTGGCAAGACGAGACGACCCTTGCTTTCCAGGCGATGTTCATAAGATCCTATCAGCATAGCCATATTATGCCACTTTCTTCCACAATATTCCACCAAATCCCAAAGATGGTCAAAAAAGAGTCCAGAGACCTATTTGTCTCTGGACAAGTGAAGACTTTAGACCTATATAACGAAGTGAAAGCACCCCATAAGCCGGGTTCTGTCTTGTGCGATCATTTATCTGGAGACGAACTTGCGCTCGTCCTCAAGCGGCCTTACCCGGAGGTCAGCGGGCAGCCTCAATCCTCCCTACTTGGCCTTGCTCTGGACGGGGTTAGCCTAGCCCGTGGGTCACCCCGCGGCTGGTGGGCTCTTACCCCACCTTTTCACCCTTGCCATCTTTCAAAGAAGGCGGTATGTCTCTGTGGCACTATCCTGGGCTTGCGCCCACTGGACGTTATCCAGCGTCCTGCCCTGTAGAGCCCGGACTTTCCTCTCCTCGCAAAGGAGCGATCGCATAGAATACTCTCACTTATGAAAAATTATATATCATCAAAAGCCTATTTTCCAGGTAGAATAAGCAAGGTTAAAAAGTATGACACATGGGAGGAAAGACGAAAGACATGAGGGAGGAAAAACCCTACCCGGCTCCCCCGGAGTACGATATATTCAAGCGGCGCATTCGCGAGTTGACGGGCCTTGACCTTGATGCTTATAAGTACCAAATCCATCGCAGAGCACATATGTTAATGCAACGATGGGGCATGAATTCGTATGATCAATTCTACGATTATATTTCCAAAGATCCAGAAAAACTAAGAGAATTCCTCGATTATTTGACGATCAACGTCTCGGAGTTCTTTCGAAATCCTGCACGATGGTGGCATCTCAAGGATGTCGTAATACCCGAGCTTATTCATCTTAGAAAGAGCAAAAATTTAAGATTTTTAAGTGCTGGAGCGGCTACCGGCGAAGAGCCCTACTCCCTCGCGATGCTGGCCAATGAAGCAAATCTCGACGATTTCCAACCCATTGATGCCTGGGATATAGACGAAAACGCCCTCAAAAAAGCAATGGACGGCGTTTATCATCAGCGTCAGTTGGTCAATGTGCCAAAGGAATGGTTGCCGCGATACTTCGAACCGAAAGGAAAGGAACTGTATCAGGTAAAAGATATACTAAAAAGGCGCGTATACTTCTCTGTGAAGGATCTGCTAAAAGACCCTTTTCCTGAAGGATGGTATGACCTGATCTTATGCCGCAATGTAGTGATTTATTTTTCACTGGAAGCAAAGTCCAAGCTATACCGCAAATTCTATACCGCCTTACGGCCTGGCGGATATTTAATGGTCGGGGCAACGGAACACATATTCGAATATAAAGAAATCGGCTTCGCTTCTCCAGGGGCATTCTTTTATAGGAGGCCTCTGTAGCGCCTTGCCAGCTCCAAATATGAGCTGGCAAAGGTGAGGATCATTTTTATGTCGTCAGCACTCAAGCTGCGCACCACTTTCGCAGGAGTTCCCATAATCAAACTGCGCGGCGGATATTTTTTATCTTCGGTGACGAGACTTCCGGCCGCCACTATCGACTCTTCACCTATACAAGAACCGTCGAGCACGGTCGACCTCATACCCACGAGGCATCTACTTTCTATGGTGCATCCGTGAAGGATGGCTCCGTGGCCGATCGTAACCCCTTCACCTACGCTCACGCCTCGCTCATGGGTGACGTGTACTATGCATCCATCCTGGACGTTGGTGCCCTTGCCGATACAAATGCCGTTTAAGTCGCCGCGGATGACCGCCTGAAACCAGACGCTTGCCTCCTCCTCCAATGTCACATTTCCCACGATCACAGCAGAAGGCGCTACAAATACGCCCTCTGCTATATTGGGCATTGCGCCATCATACGCAATTATAGCGGGACTGACTCTGTCGCTCATGGCCTTTTAATGAGCCCTGACTATCTCTTTTATGACCATGAGGCGGCTCAAGTTAGAGCGTTCCATCTCATCGAGCTTCATTGTTATCTCTTTGATCGCGTCCTCGAAGGACGGTATCAGCACATGCTCAAGGGCGTTGACGCGCCTTCTAGTGCGCTCTATTTCCTTGGCCATAAGGCGTAGGGCTTTCTCCTCCGCAGCAAGATCAACCAACTTCGGCAACAGAGCGGTAAACCGTTCAAGCGCCACGTCCAAGCTGCCCGAGGTCATGGCAAGGCCATAATTGAGCCTGCCGCCCTCTTGTGTAACTTCGTAGCGAGGAACTGACACGCTCATTACATTGCGAAAAGACCTACGTATCTCGCACCGCCCGATAGCAAAGAGCAGGGCCTGTTCGAGCATCGCAGGCAACATTTGCGCCCGAGCCATCAAGAAGCTTTGGTAGCAACTCGCTAACTCAGCCTCAAGCTCGCCTCTTTTTTCGCGCGTCGCCCTGGCCTTAGCGAGAAACTCTTTGATGAGGGCATCTTGTTTATCCTTGAGGAGCTTGTGCCCCCGCCTCGCTACGGCTAGCCTTTTTTTGAGTCGCGAAAGCTCCATGCGATTGGGGTTTACTTTAAGCTTGCTGACCATACTGCCTCTCTCCCTTAAGCGTTCTGCGCGACCGCCTCTTCAACTTCTCCTTCGTTGTCCTGTCTTATTTTCGGTTTTAAATATTTTTCGATATAAGCATCCCGCACTCGCTTGAGCTCCCTCGTCGGGATCAAGGTCAGAAGTTCCCAACCTAAGTCAAGAGTCCCCTCTATGCTGCGGTTTTCGTACTCTCCCTGACGCACATATCTATCCTCAAAGGCGTCAGAAAATGCCGCAAAGGCCTTGTCTTCTTCCGTCAGAGCCCCCTCTCCGAGGATTGTGGCGAGCTCCTTTGCTTCCTTACCTCTGGCGTAAGCAGCGAACAGCTGATTTAAGAGATCTGCATGATCTTCTCGAGTCTTGTCAGCACCTATGCCTTTATCTTTTAAGCGTGAAAGCGACGGTAACACATCAACGGGGGGGTATATCCCTTTTCTGTGAAGGCTGCGGCTCAGGATTATTTGCCCCTCAGTTATATAGCCGGTGAGGTCCGGTATGGGGTGGGTCTTGTCATCCTCTGGCATGGAAAGGATCGGGATCTGCGTTATAGAACCACTTTTGCCCTTGAGCCTGCCTGCCCTTTCGTACATGGTCGCCAAGTCGGTGTATAGATAACCTGGGTATCCTCTTCTTCCAGGGACTTCCTTGCGGGCGGCGGATATCTCTCTCAAGGCCTCGCAATAGTTTGTCATGTCCGTCAAGATGACCAGAACGTGCATATCGAGGTCAAAGGCCAGATACTCTGCACAGGTGAGGGCAAGTCGTGGCGTCATGATGCGTTCAATTGCCGGGTCATCCGCAAGGTTCAAGAACATGACCGTCCTCTCTATCGCTCCTGTGCGCCTGAAGTCCTCCATAAAGAAGGAAGCTTCCTCGAAAGTGATGCCCATGGCAGCGAAGACCACGGCGAAGGTTTCTTGTCCACTCAACACTGTAGACTGACGGGCTATCTGCGCAGCGATGTTGTTGTGTGGCATTCCGCTGCCGGAAAATACGGGCAGCTTTTGCCCTCTCACCAAAGGATTCATGCCATCTATCGTCGAAATCCCCGTTTGGATGAATTCCGAGGGATAGTCACGGGAGTACGGGTTCATGGGGTAACCGTTTACATCAAGGCGCTTCTCAGGCAGTATGGGAACCCCCCCATCTATCGGGTCTCCTCTGCCATTGAAAGCCCTACCCAATATATCCCTGCTCACCGGCAACGTGAGGACTTTTCCCAGAAAGGTCGCTTTAGTGGTCTTTACATCTATGCCGGTTGTGCCCTCGAACACCTGTACTAAGGCCATATCGGAGGTTACTTCGAGAACCCGTCCTCTCCTCTTCTCTCCGTTCGATAGCTCTATCTCGACCAATTCGTCATATCTCACGTCTTTGACCTTTTCGACCATCATAAGCGGACCGGAGATGCTATTTATAGTTCGATACTCCTTAGGCAACATAGATATCATCCTCCGCAGGCACAAGCTGGCCTACCTGTGCCTTGATCTCTTCTTCCAAAGCATCGAGCGTTTCCAGTTCTTTCTCATCTATATAACGCATCCTCGTGATTTTGTCTCTGACTTCGAGATCTGTCACGTCTTTGAGCTGCGCCCCCCTCTTCAACGCTTCCATGGACACGTGGTGAAAGGTGAGGATATTACGCAACATGCGGAATTGCTTGTCCATAGAGGCGTAAGTATCAATCTCGTGAAAGGCGTTTTGATGGAGAAAGTCTTCCCTGAGCGACTTTGCGGTCTCGAGTAGCAGCCTCTCTTCCTTGGAGAGAGCGTCTATGCCCACCAAGCGGACGATCTCCCTCAATCTATCCTCGTCCTCCAAGATCGACATGGCTTCCGTGCGCAGCGCGCTCCATTCGCCGTCATACCGCTCATCCCAATATTCTCCCAAGCGATCGACATAGAGAGAATAGCTATCGAGCCAATTGATGGCCGGAAAATGGCGCTGATAGGCCAGGTTGGCGTCTAATCCCCAGAAGGCCTTAGTCACGCGCAGCGTATTTTGGCTTACCGGCTCAGAAAGGTCTCCTCCTGGAGGAGAGACTGCCCCGATAACCGTTATTGATCCTTCCCTTTGATCCTTTCCCAGGCATATAGCTCTACCGGCTCTTTCGTAAAACGAGGCTAAGCGCGTCCCCAAATATGCCGGGTATCCTTCCTCTCCAGGCATCTCTTCGAGCCTGCCAGAGATTTCCCTGAGGGCCTCTGCCCATCGAGAGGTCGAATCGGCCATGAGGGCCACGGAGTAGCCCATATCGCGATAATACTCGGCCAAGGTGATACCTGTATATACGCTGGCTTCCCTTGCAGCTACAGGCATATTCGAGGTGTTGGCTATGAGGATTGTCCTCTTCATGAGCGGCTCTCCCGTCCGCGGGTCTTCGAGCTCTGGGAACTCTAAGAGCACGTCGGTCATTTCATTGCCTCGCTCGCCACATCCTATGTAGACCACTATTTCCGCATCCGCCCACTTGGCGAGCTGATGCTGGATGACGGTCTTGCCAGAGCCGAAAGGGCCTGGCACACATGCCGTCCCGCCCCTGGCTATAGGGAAAAACGTATCGATGACGCGCTGTCCAGTGAGAAGCGGAACGACCGGCGGAAGCCTCCTCGCCACGGGGCGCGGTTGCCTCACGGGCCAGCGCTGTAACATCCTCACCTCATTAGCGCGGTCGTCACCTTCAATTACGGCTATGATGTCTTCCACAGTGAAGCTGCCAGATTTTATATCCTTCACTTTACCGCTAACCCCGGGAGGGAGGACGACGCGATGCTCGACAAGAACGGTCTCTTGAATCACGCCGAGGATAGCGCCAGGCTCCACATCTTCGCCCGCTTTTACGCGCGGCTCAAAATCCCATTTTTTTTCTCGATCAAGGGCTGGCAAAGTGATGCCTCGGGGGATGTAAGGGCTTTGAGTCTCGCTTTCGATGATGTTGAGAGGCCTCTGTATGCCGTCGTATATCTGCTCAATCAAACCTGGTCCAAGTTCGACGCTTAGAGGGGCTCCAGTAGCTACGACGGGCTCTCCTGGCTTTAATCCAGACGTTTCCTCATAGACCTGAATCGAAGCCGTATCTCCTTTCAGCTCGATTATCTCTCCAACAAGGCCAAGCTCTCCTACGCGAACAACCTCGTACATTGATGTACCCGACATGCCGCTCGCCACGACGAGGGGGCCCGATATCCGCGATATGACTCCTACGATATTAGCCAATATTGTCACCTCCAAAAGTGCATAGCATGGATAGGAGGACGGAAAGAAGGTTATTTTTCATGAGAATATGTCCATGCCTACTGCTTGTTCTACCCACTGTCTAATCAACTCTGCGCCAATTCCTCGCGAACCTTTGACGTTCGGTATGGGGATAGCGCTGATCTCGCTATTGCTGACAAATTCATCTATCAAATGAGCGTATCGCTCGAATAGCCACTCGACTACAAAGACCACCGCACATTGGCCATCCATGAGGCGATGCAACAACTTGCCGACCTCCACCTCGGATATGTCTTCTTTGACGACGAAGGACTGTATGCCCACAGCTTGAAGTGGCAGCACGCTCTCATAATCGCCCAGCGCAGCCATATAAAGCCCTTTAGGGGACATATCGCAGCAACCCCCTTATAACATTTCCGCTGACGCCGCTCGTTTTTCCCACAAGAATGATCCTCAAATTCTTTATCTCCATTTCCTTGAGATGGGCGTGGCGTAATATTTGCTCCGGGGAAAAGGCATCATAGCGACATTTGTCTAAAATTTTTGTAAGAAAGTCATCCAAGACTCTTTCTATCTGCACTAACATCTCGGCTTCTTGATGAACCTCCTGCAAAGACTCTAAAGCGCTCACGGCGTCGTCAAACGATAGGATCCTTTGCCATCCCTCCAAAGGCTCGTCGATCAGGCGCATTAACAGATCTGTCGTGTAAGTGCCTCCTCCGTGGAAAAACCCAGATATCTTATTTGCATCGGTATTTGCCCGCTTGAGCCTGAGCGCCGTCCGGATGTTTTCGGCATCTATCTTATCCTTCACATAATGGTCAATGCCGTCGTAGGGCAGCTTTTTAGACAGAGCGACGAGGCTATTAAAAAGATGGGCATCCAAAATGCGCTCAACCTCCAGCATATCGCGTGACTGCTCCCACAAAGAAAGGCATTGCGGCAAAAGGACATTGAACCCATAAGGAAGGAAGCTAAAATCTTCGGTTTCGATGGCCAAAATGAGATCATCCGTGGGGATGGAACCGAGGGAGGTCAAAAGATCCCAGCGTTTCTCTCCGCCCAACCGTTGTGATATAAAGCTCTTTAAAACCACTTTGACGTTGTGGTAATCGTAAGGTAAGCGAAAGAGCAAAATGAGAGAACTATCGGGCACAAACTTCTCCACTTCGTCATAAAAGCTTTGAAGTTCTGAGTTCAATACCTGATCAAAGGAAATATCCGCCTCGGAAGAGGAAAGCCATTTCGCGTAGATAGTCTCGCCAAGAGTCCTAAGGGCTGCTTGGGCGTCTTCGCTCTCGATCATGCGCTGAAATATACCACGATCGAGAAGGCGATTTTCCATCGCCTTAAGCCTGGCTATTGCATAAACGAACGTCTCATTCCTCGTCATATCGTTCACGCCTATTTGGCAAGGAAGCGATGCACTACCTCTGGTTCCAAATCATCGCGGACGAAATCAACCAATTTCTCAAAAGTGCAATTCACTTCCACCCTTTCAATTCTCAGCAGAAAGCCACCAGACGCGCTGAGCCTTTCCTTTGCAATAGCAAGATCGGTGCCATGTTCCTCGTTAAAATGTTCAATCCACCCCTCATCAATAGTCGTCTCTTTCTCGCACAATAACACCTCACCGCGCTTATCCTCAACACCCTGAAGGGCTTCTTCAAGGAGGGTGTTCATCCAACTCGTATATTCTTCACTATCAAGTTGCTGTAACCTGTTGATGCTTTCGGCAAAAGCCTCATCGATCAATTCCCTCTGCGCTGCAAGGCGCAGCTTCCTGGCGTCCAAATGGGCCACAATTTCTCGCCGTTTAAATATTCCATCTTTTTCCCTCTGATACCTCTTGCGCCATTCTTCTTCTATTTCATGGGCCTCTTTTTCGGCCTCAGAGAGGATCGTCTTTGCCTGTTCTTGAGCCTTCTCAACGATTTCCTTAGCTTGTTGACGGGCATCTGACTCTATCTTAGTTACAATATCCTGCAAGGCCATAATTGTCTCCCCTACAGGCTATATCTGTATGCCATTCAAGAGAATTATGCTCATCAAAAGCGCCAATACTGCGTACGTCTCAACCATGGCTGGCAAAATGATAGCTTTGCCTATCTCTCCAGGTCTCTTGGCGATCATCTGGATGCATGAGGCTGACGCCTTCCCCTGAGCAATGGCAGAAAGATATCCACCTATAGCTATGGGCACGCAGGCGAACATGATTCCCAATCCCTGCCACACGGTCAAGCTCGCAGGAGCCCCGCCCAAAAGCCCAACCTTCATTATCGCAAAAAATGCCGTGAGTAGACCGTAGATGCCCTGAGTCCCTGGCAGCGCCTGAAGTAGGAGCACCAAACCAAACTTGCCAGGGTCTTCGGTGAGCACGCCAGCCCCAGACTCACCCGCGATGCCTACTCCGATAGCCGATCCTATACCTGCAAGACCCGTAGCCAAAGCAGCACCCAAGATTGTAAATACCATACCCAATTCCATTAAAACCGTCACACTCCCTTCTTCTACTTTATTTCCTCATCAACTAAAGATATATAACGCATATCATAACGCAGTGGACGAAAGGGTCGTCCGCCGGCCGAATAAAACTTGCTAAAAAACTCCACATATTGAAGGCGCAAGGAGTGCACAAAAGCCCCTAAGGTATTTACTGCCAAGCTAAAAATGTGCCCCATAATGAAGAGACAAACGCCCAAGATGGGTCCAACCAAAGGAATGCCAGAGAGCAGACCCGAAAGGGTGTTTATAATCATTCCGACGACTGCGCTGGCCATGCCCAAAGCGAGCAAGCGGCTATAACTCAATGTATCACCCAAATAGGATGTTATGTTGTAGAGGCTGATCAGTCCGACTAATGTTTTCACAATGGGGTTCTTTCTCGTTCTGCCTTGCGTAGTCACTATCGTGATCGCACCGACGATCGCCAACAGTTTTCCTATATTCCCTAAAGCGCCACTCAGATAACCCATTGCCTCTCCTCCCCAAAGGAGGAGTCCTATTATCAGAACAATCCAACTCCCCTTGTCGCCCACCGCTCCTAAGCGATCACCCTTTCTCCAAGCGTCCACGAAGGCCAAGGATAGGCCGTAAAGGATCTGCACAATGCCCAAGGCAAGGGCAACTGCCAAGAAAGAAAGCGGATCACTCGTCGGGTCGCCTACCATCACGGCGTCTTTGAGTGGCTTTAAGGGTCTCAAGATGCCGAACGCCTCGATCGCATTTCCAGCCCAGGATCCGGTGAGCGCTCCTATCGCTACCGAAGACAAACCGCACAGTAGAAAGAGTGTTAAAAAGCGCTTTAGGCCACCTTTAACGTCGTATCGTAAAAGCAAATAAACAGAAAGCAAAGCTAAGGCGACCCCATAGACCCCATCGCCCAGACAAAAACCGAAAAAGAGACAAAAATAGGGCGACATATGAGGTGTAGGGTCAACCCCTCCATATGCTGGCAAGCCGTATAATGCGGTCAGCGGCTCAAATGGCTTGACCAACCGAGGATTTGTTAGAATGATCGGTGGCTCTTCATCAGGCAACGGGTCATAGATCCCCATCTCTATCGTGTTGCTCCACCGCGCTAACTTCTGCTTAAAAAGATCTATACAGGGCAACGGAACCCAGAAGCTCAAGAAGGACGTATGATCGCTATGCCTGCCTTCGCTTAGGGCCTGATGTCGGTCTTTGAGGGTGGTGTAATAATCGTGAAGCTCTCTAACTGCTGGAATATAACGTCCTGCCGCATTTTGAATCTCCAGCTCAAGACCTTCCCTTTCACTCAAAAGCCCTTCTTCCTTCTCGTCGATACCTCTTATTTCATCTTCTACCTTGCCTTTAAGCTCTCGCGGTAATTCAACGCTTGAAAGCTTGCATTTGTCGCTTATCTCCGCTATAGATGGCTCAAGTTCCTTCAAATAGAGGATAACTACAAGCGTATCTTTATCTTTGCCTTGCGGCGGAGCAATGAACCATTCGCATTTTTGGGGATCGAGGTTGCTTTTCAGTAAATCCAAAAGGGACGGGATTTCCTCTACGGCAATTGTGCCGACTTGGGCGCTTAAGGTATCTGTACCGGAAATGATGGCGAGAGGATAAGGAAAGCCACCGAGCCGCTT
>CAYTKB010000024.1:0-19837 GCA_964438265.1 uncultured Acetomicrobium sp.
AGGCTGATCTGGATTGAGTTTTCTCCAAACCATCTCAGGACAACTTTATGGGACGTACCAGCCTTTGGGCTGCTGAAGAGCATTTTGGGGTTATCCAAGGTCGAGCTACGAACCCAATTTTTTGAGGCATTGACAGAGATCGTCCAGCGTGCTATAGATAAATTAAAATAATTTTATTTAAGAGGAGGAGTTTCAGATGGAGATATCCGCACAAGAGAAAGTTTCTGTTCCAGCTATTGGCGAGTCTTTCCCCCAAATGGAGATAAAGACCACCCACGGCCCGAAGCGCCTGCCCGATGATTACAAAGGCAAGTGGCTCATCCTTTTCAGTCATCCAGCAGATTTTACGCCCGTGTGCACTACCGAATTTGTGGCATTCCAAAAACGCTACGACAAATTCCGTGCCCTCAGCACTGAACTCTTGGGGTTAAGCATCGACCAAGTCTTTTCCCACATTAAATGGACACAGTGGATCGAAGAAAAACTCGGAGTGAAAATCGAGTTTCCCATCATCGCCGACGACGCTGGCACTATAGCGCTAAAACTCGGCATGGTGCACCCAGGCAAGGGCACAAACACGGTGAGAGCGGTATTCGTCATCGACCCAAAAGGGATCGTACGTTCCATACTTTACTATCCCCAAGAACTGGGGCGCAACATGGATGAAATCCTCAGGATGGTGGAAGCCCTCCAATTGGGCGACAAGGAAGGCGTCAACACCCCTGCCAATTGGCCAAACAACGAGCTTATTCAAGATAGCGTAATTATCCCACCGGCACAGGATGTCTTTACCGCAGAAAAGAGGGCGAACGAGTACGAGAACTTCGACTGGTGGTTCTGCTACCGCAAAGCCTAACAATACCCTCAAGCCCCTCCCAAAACTTGGGAGGGGCTAATTCTTTCCTCGTGCAATAGACTAAAAAGCTTAGATGTAGCTTTTTAGTCATAAGTGATAAAATGAGCTAAGCGTCTAACGGCACTATAAAAGGAACAGGACGATGTCCGGGGCAAAGGAGGAGGATGTGCTGTGCGGGATGAGCGAGTTTCATCCGCCTTCGCGTTGGGGGTTTGTCTGGCAATAGGCCTCATAGTGGCGGGGTATTTGGTGGGAGGCGCATTGCTCAAGGCCAGATCTGCGGAGCGGTTCGTCACGGTGAAAGGGCTCTCGGAAAGGATCGTAGAAGCGGACTTGGCGATATGGAACATATCCTTTCGCGATGCAGCTAATGACTTAGAGGGGCTTCAGCAGCTTGTAGATGCTAATAAGGCAAAAGTGCACAACTTCTTACTGGGGATGGGTTTCGAGGAAGCGGAGATTTCGAGCATGCCACCCCAAATCACGGACGTAAAGTCGCTGCCTTATATGGATCCCTCCAGGGACAGGGAGTTTCGTTATACGGCTGTGACAAAGCTAACCCTACGTTCGGCCAAAGTTCCCCTCGTCAAAAAAGCCCTCGAACGCGCCGGAGAGCTCGTATCCATGGGCATCGCCCTTGCCGAGGATAGCGCCACTGAATTTTCCTTTACTAAGCTAAACGACATTAAACCCGAAATGATTGCCGAAGCAACTAAAAATGCCAGAGAAGCGGCGGAACAATTTGCCAGGGATTCCGGCAACCATGTTGGGGCGATACGGAGGGCAAATCAAGGCTACTTCACAATAGACGACAGAGATAGGGGCTCGCCCGACTACAAAACTGTCCGCGTAGTGACTACGGTGGAGTTTTTCCTGACGAGCCCATAAACTTATTACAGTTTGGGTGTGCCATCTCAGCCCCGGTGTTATGTTGATTGCTCTTGAAAATAACCAAAGCTTCTCCATTACGCTTTTGGTTTATTTTCTCTATTACCGCTCTGCGGGCAGCAATTTATCGAGATCGTCGATCGCTTCATAAACAAATCTTGCGGTACTATCCAATTTCTCGCGCTCGCTTTTGATGCGCTGCACGATTAAGGTAAGGTTTGTCAAATCTCCAAGCCCTCCAGTTCTATCCTCCTAAATTCAATACAATACAGAAAAGCCGCGAATTTGACGAAGTGCAACATAGTTGCAAAATCTGTCGGATTGCGGTACATTGGTCAAAATGAAGATAAATAACAAATATGGAGGTGTAGCTTTGGGTCGGTTTCTTAAAGTTGCATTGCTGGTGATGTTGTTCGTTTTTTCGTGGAGCATACCAGCGCGGGCAAACACCATCGCTGTAGCGTCTGGCATTGCCCCATGCGTGGAGGAAGTCGTGCGAGCTTACACAAAAGCCAGCGGAAGCGACTTAGAGTTGGTAAAGGAAGCGTGCGGCCCCTTGGCGCGTCAGATAGCTGCGGGAGCACCTTATGAACTCTTCCTTGCCTCGGAGCCTCGATGGCCAAAGTGGCTGCAAGATCAAGGGCTTCTTATGGATGTACACGCTTTCGCCATAGGGCAATTAGTAATATGGCATGCTTTAGCCGAAGAAGCGCCCAACGAAAAAATGATCGAAACGGCGCTCGTTGCGATCCCCGATCCGGAAACTACGGCATATGGATATTTAGCAAAAGAATACCTCGAACAAAAAGGTATGTGGGACAAAATGCTGGCAGAGAAGAGGATCATATTTGTAGGCAATGCTCCTCAAGCAGTGTTAGCAGCAAGAGGAGGCACCGTTCAAATTGCATTTCTGCCCTTGAGCATGGCAATAAAGGCAGGAGGAAGTTACATAACACTTTCCGGCATGAATATAGACCAAGTGGGCGGGCTTACACCCAAGGCCAGCGATGAATCTCGCAGATTTTGGGCATTCTGCCGCTCTCAAACGGCAGCTCCCATATGGAGCAAATGGGGATTTCTATTGCCCGATGACGAGAAGGAGCAGACGAAAAAATGAAGCATATGGTCGAGAATGACAATAAGATTTCGACGTTGTTAGAAGACGCTAAACAAAAGGCTTGGTCTCGACTTCAAAACACACTAGGCCTCCTTGAGGAGATCGTTTTGGCAGAACCACTGGGCGTCGCGGAAGCCCTCGGTGATCCCGCACCATACAAGGACTTTGCCCTCCAACGGGGGGAGGAGAAACTCATGGAGGTCACCGTAAGAGGCGCCAAAGGTCAGGCCTTTACGTCCAATCCCTCTCGCTGGAGGGGAAAGCTGTGCGAGGTCTTCGGTTTGACGCTGGACTCTGAAAGGAATAGAGCCCTCGTCGTAGCAACTATCAATGCAGTTGGACGGTTATTGGGGTGGGGCAACAACACAATCCACTGCAAGAATCAAGAGCCAGACCGATGCGCATATAGGATGGCGGAGTTCGTAGCTGCTAAGCTTGAACCGACTGGCTGCGTTGGGATAGTTGGATATCAACCTGCCATAATAAAACACATGGCTGAGCTCTTCGGAGGCGATCGAGTACGCGTGACGGATTTAAATCCCAAAAACGTCGGGAAGGAAACCTTCGGCGTAACGATCTTGGACGGCTCCTCCTCGATACAGAGACTCGCCCAGGAATGTCGTATAGGGCTGGTTACAGGCTCTGCACTTATTAATGGGACCTTGGATGATATATTAGCTCTTTTTAAAGACAATGGCATAGAGGTCTATTTATACGGCACCACGGCTGCGATACCCGCCGCATTGCTTGGGCTTGAAAGGCTCTGTTTTGAGGCAAAATAAATATATTGGCAATTGGGTTTTCGGAGGTGGTGCCCTGTTGGCTCGAGTCTTAGCCGTCTGCATAAGTTCAGCAAGGCAGGAAGCGAAAAGGGGCGTTCCCGAGGCACATTTCATCGCAGGAGAAGGCGTAGAAGGCGATTCTCACAAGGGGTTCTCCGATCGCCATGTGAGCCTGCTGCGTGCCGAAGATATAAGGGCCGCTGAGACAGAGACAGGCATTCCCTTTCCGCCGGGTTCGCTGGCAGAAAATTTGGTAATAGAAGGCCTCCCGAGCGAAATTCCCATTGGCACAAAGCTAAAAGTAGGATCCGAGGCGATATTGCTCGTGGCAGAAAAGGGCAAAAAGCCTGACGAGCCCCACTCCTATGACTACAAAGGATGGTGCCTGTTGCCCAAAGTAGGTTACTTCCTCCGAGTCCTCAAAGGAGGCGTCGTCAGGCCGGGCGATGAAGTTATCATAGTTCGAGGAGATCCTTAGGGGGGTTAGAAATGATCGCAAAGGAACTTCTTTCGTCTGTAAAAGCGGCACTTACAGCACTCCAAGTCAAGCAGGTCGTAATCGGATTAGCCTATACCGGTGTCATGTTGAGCGACGGAAGCTGCGGCCTCGCAGCCATTCTAAATGAGAGAAGCGGCTGCAAGGCCCTTCATATGGCCGGCACCATGACTGGCCAACCAGCTTTGGACTTGGCTCACGGCCTGCTCTCGGCTGACCCGCTGCTTTCTGCCCTGGGATTGGCAACGATAAACGCCGCCCTGACTGCCAAGCTTCCATTGCAAAATGACGAACCTTTAGACGCGCTAACTGTAGGCAAAAACGACGTGGTGGGCCTTGTGGGTTATATTGGCCCGCTGGTTCGCCCCCTTCGCGAGCGGGCGAAAGAACTGCTTATCTTCGAACGCGACCCATCCAGACGTTTGCCAGGCGTCCTGCCCGACTGGGCTGCAGAGTGGGAACTTCCTCGATGCGATGTCGTCTTCGTTTCGGGCACTGCGTTTATCAACAAAACCATAGACCACTTATTGGAACTCTCCAAGGGGCGCATAGCGATTATAGGTCCATCGACGCCCATGTGGCCTGAGTTGCTGCGCCTAAAGGGCATTGTTGGACTGTTTGGAGCCAAGGTGCGCGGCTCGGAAACCGCCTTACAGACGATAGCTGAGGGGGGCGGAACCAAGGCCCTCTTCCGCAACGGTGTAGACAAAATAGCTTTGACATTCCCTGATCCCTCTTGTCGCCACACATAAGAGTCCAGACGATAGCGATACCCCACGCTCCATATAAATCCCTAATTGGCTTCCTTTCCTCGCCGCTTTCCTTCCGCCTTATTCTTGGGTTATTCTATAGTTAGGTGCCATTATAGCTAAACGGCTGCCACCAAGGGATTACCGTGCTCTTGACATGTGAGTATTACGGATTATATTATTCGTAACACTCATTTTATATGGGGGCTCCCAATGTCAAGCAGGTCTACTATCGAGGCATATAAAGCATATACTTACCGTCGCAAAGTGGTGTTTTTCACTCTCGCTTTAGGGCTTATGGCGATGGTCTTCGTCTCCCTCTCCGTAGGCTCCTCCCAAGTAAATTTAAGCGATGCCTTTGCAGCCTTGTTAGGGCGTTCCGATGACGTTACATCTACCATCCTATGGCGTATCAGGCTTCCGAGGATCATTGGAGCGGTCCTCGCCGGATGGGGGCTTGCCATGGGAGGGGTGGCGATGCAGTGCATCCTGCACAACCCCCTCGCCTCGCCCTATACGCTTGGGGTCTCTCAGGGAGCGGCGTTTGGAGCTGCCGTTGCTCTCGTCATTTTAGGCTTGGGACCGAGCGGCAAAAACGAAGGCTTCTTGGCAGGTTTACCTTGGGGCGTGAGCATGTTCGCCTTTTTAGGGGCTTTCGCCTCCACGTGGCTCATCTTGTTCCTGAGCCAAAGAAGGCGCCTATCCCCCGAAGCCATTGTCCTATCAGGGGTCGCCCTCTCGGCGCTCGCCACGTCGGGTACCATGATGATCCAATATTTCGCCAGCGACATTGAGGTGGCGTCTATCGTGTTTTGGACCTTCGGCGATGTGGGGAGAGCTTCCTGGAACGAACTCTTTCTAATGGTCCTCTCCATCGTGCCCGCGAGCTTGTTCTTTCTGCTCAACCGCTGGAACATGAACGCCCTCGCCGCAGGAGACGATGTGGCGAAGAGCCTCGGCGTAAATGCCGAACGCCTGAGAAAGATGAGCCTCACAATAGCTGCTTTAATTGCCGCTGTAGCGGTCGCAACATTTGGCGTTATCGGATTCATAGGCCTCGCCGCGCCTCACATAACCCGCAGATTGGTGGGCGGAGATCACCGCCATCTATTGCCCCAATCGTGCGTTGTGGGGGCCTTGATCCTGCTCTGCGCGGACACGGTTGCCAGGAGCGTTATGGCGCCAATTGTGCTTCCCGTGGGCATCGTAACCTCTTTCATGGGGGCGCCGCTCTTTCTCTATCTGCTCATGAAGGGAGGATATGGAAAATCCTAACGGCCAAAGATGTCTCATTTGGATACCGAAAAGATGTAGTCCTAAAAGGGATAACGATCTCAGTGGACAGAGGGACCACAACGGCAATCCTCGGTATGAACGGCTCGGGTAAATCGACGCTTATAAAGTGCCTCAATGGCTTACTAAAGCCGTGGTTAGGAGTTGTTATGCTCGATGGCGACAACCTAAGCGAGCTAAATCGCCAGCAGATATCACAAAAGGTCGCTTACGTACCGCAACGTTCTCCTGAAGGTGAGCTTTCCGTCTTCGATGCCGTGCTGTTGGGGCGAAAACCCCACATGAGGTGGAATCCCACAGATAGAGACTTCGAAGTAGTTGACGAAGCCCTGTGCGCCATGGGGCTTGAAAAGTACGCCCTTCGTCCCGTCAGAGAACTCTCCGGGGGCGAAATCCAGCGAGTCGCTTTGGCCCGAGCCATAGCTCAAGAGCCAGATGCACTCCTGCTCGATGAACCGACCAGCAGCCTCGACCTCCATCGACAGTTCGAGGTGATGAATTTGCTCTGCGAGTTGGCAAGAGAAAGAGGCATGGCGATAATTTTTTCTCTCCACGACATAAACCTGGCCCTTCGCTTTGCCGACAAATTTCTCTTGCTGCGAGATGGCAAGGTTTATGCCTACGGTGGACGGGAGATCCTTACTCCTAAGCTCATAGAAGAGGTCTTTGACGTTCGTGTTGTTATGCAGCGCGTGGATGATTACTTCGTAGTTATTCCAACATTCAAAACCAAAAAGGAAAGAAATTTTACAAAAGTTGAGGTAGGAGCATGAAAATAGGAACATTTGCACCAAAACACATTTTGGCTTTTGGAGCGGCGCTCACCCTCCTTTGGATGGTCTCCTCTGCCGCATGGGCAGAACCCCTAACCGTCACAGATCTGGCAGGTAGATCCGTAACGATTGACCTTCCTGTGAAAAGGATAGTTTGCGCAGGACCGGGAGCGCTTAGGCTTGTAGCCTATATGAACCAAACAGAAAAAGTGGTCGGCGTGGAAGAGATGGAAAAAGACCCGACAGGGCGACCTTATGCCTATGCCCACCCAGAGTTCAAGACCCTTCCCACGATAGGCCCCGGAGGGCCAGCCTACATAGACCGCGGCCCGGACCCAGAAGCAACCCTTGCCTGCAAACCCGACCTGCTTTTTGTAACATACATGCAAGGGCAAAACGCAGAAAAACTACAGAACAAGCTGGGCGTTCCCGTAGTGGTGTTATCCTACGGCGATTTGGGGACCTTTGACGAGGCCGTTTTTGATTCCTTCAGGCTCATCGGACGAATAACGGAATGCGACGAGAGAGCGAACATCCTCGTCAAATTTTTTACGCAAATGAAGAAAGAGCTGTCGGACCGGGCTGCACTCCTGAAGGGGTCACAGCCAAAGATCTACGTGGGCGGAATTGGGCACAGGGGGGCTCACGGCATCGACAGCACGCTCAAATCCTACCCTCCCTTTGAGTTTTTATCTGTTAAAAGCGTTGTAGAGGGGCTAAAAGGCGACCATATCTTCATAGACAGGGAAAAACTCTTGGAGTGGGATCCGGACGTGATTTTCATAGACGGCGGCGGAAGCCATCTCGTCCAGGCAGATATAGAAAAAAATCCGCACTTTTATGAACATCTATCAGCATTTAAACATAATAGAGTGTATTTGACCCTCCCCTTTAACCACTACACCACAAATTTGGGCACCTGTTTTGCCAACGCATATTATATAGGCTCCGTCTTATATCCGGAGGCGTTCAAAGATATCGATCCGGAGAAAAAGGCCGATGACATATACGCCTTTCTCTTGGGTAAAGGTGTATATGATGAGATGAAAAGGGATTTCGGTGGTTACGATCCCTGGACACTGCTGCACTAAAGCTTTGTTGCACAACTTGAGGAATTCCCAAGCTTGCAATATTATTGCGGCCAATAAGTGATTCACTGGCCGCAATAATAATTTTTCCACAACCACCCAGGCTTGAGATGTTCAGTTACCGTCCAATCGCCGATAGTCAAATCCTTTCCGGGCAGACGATGACCCGCCTTATGTTCAATCCCTTAACCGGCGATGCTTTTCTGGTAATTGAAGAACAGGGCGAGGTAGGGATCGTCCACAGCGTTTTGCGAAGGACAATGAGCGAAGTAGTGACGCAAGATCTCTGGGACGCTCTCTTTTGCCGCAATAATGTCCAAAAAACGCTCGCTCAGGTTCGTTACAGGATCACCTTCGATCACAGCTTGGAAACCGATTATCTGCCCTTCTTTTAAGTCAGAAGTCTTTTCTTTTGAGACGACGACCTTCCAATTGCCGTTTTTTCCCGCCGGCATCGCTTCATCCCTCGTCCTAACGGGGAGGACGATCGTCTTTACGGGAATCCCTGCCTTGCTCGCCGCCTCTTCGCTCCATCCTATGCTGGCCCAATGCAGGCCAAAGAAGGAGCTCACTCCCCATATGGTAACGGGTGGAAGCTCTACGGGCATGCCCATGATGTTGGATGCCGCCACCAGTCCCTGCCTCATGGCGAGAGTGCCTATGAGAGGCAATATCGGCCTGCCAGTAGGAGCATCAACGACCTGCACGGCATCGCCCACAGCGTAGACATCTGGATGAGACGTCCTCATGTGGGAGTCGACCACGATTCCCCTCTCCACTTTGATTCCACAAGCTTTAGCCAATGCCACGTTGGGACGTACACCTGTGGCGAAGAGCACACCATCGGCCTCGATAGTCGAGCCATCGGATAATGCCACACCTTCGGGCGTTACGTCAGTCACGCTAACGCCGATATAGGCTTTAACGCCGCGCTCAAGCGCACGCTTTTCAATCCAAGACGCCATATCCGCGTCCAAAGCCACGCTCAAATGCGGTAACACTTCGACCACAGAGACCTGAAGCCCGCGATCATGGAGGGCTTCTGCCATTTCCAGCCCAATGGCACCGCTTCCGACTACAACCACACTTTTAGCACGAGAGGCAAATTCATCAAGTCTTCGAGCGTCATCGGCTCCCCTGATGACATAGACGTTGGGCGCCAGACGGGATTTCTCCACAAGTTCATTGCCATACATAACCCATGTGACTTTGCCCTCAGATGCTGCAGGCGACGAGCCTTCCCGCAAAACCCCTGATACGGGAGGAATCCACGGGACGGCACCGGTGGCTAAGATGAGTTTTTCAAAGGAAATCTCGACCTGCCCATCGGATCCCTCCACATAGGCTTTTTTGGAAGCAATATCAAGCTCTTTCACGATGCCATGTATGACATCCTTCGGCATGTCTTTGGGCAGGCGCCCACCTTTAGAAAGGTCCACCACCAGCGCCTCAGGGCCTTGGGGCACAAGCTTCCTGCCAACCCCATATGGCAAGCTGCAGATGACCGTTGGTTCCTCATTCATAACTATCTTCACTTTGTTCTCACCCATCGTCCGCAAAACCATATAGGAGATGCGTCCACCTGGCCCCCCACCGATGATGAGCGCTTTCGTCGAAAGACTTCTATTCACGCATCCTTCCTCCTTTTCTCCTTTTAGCCAACTTCATATAGCCTCGTTATTTTGGGCACATTATATACCCTCCAAGGGTAACATGCAAGCTACTCCACAAAAAGTTCCTTAGTAGCGAAGGCACCGATGACTGTTGTGCTGGTTTCTGATCGAAAGCCGATCGGTTTCATTGCATGTTCCAGAGCATGGCCGGTGCCGTTAGATTAGTTGACAGAGAGAAACGAGAGGAGTATCATCACAGTTGATATAGATTATCAATATCAATAAAGGAGGGAAAGGGAGATGCCGCGCGGAGACGGAACAGGACCTGCGGGCCTTGGTCCCATGACTGGTCGAGCTGCCGGTTATTGTGCCGGTTACGGTGTTCCAGGATACGCAAGCGCCTGGCCTGGAAGGGGTTACTTTGGTTGGGGAAGAGGCTTCTGGGGAGGTGGCCGCAGATGGTGGGGGCGCTATCTTTACGCCCCGATGCCAGCGTATCCTTATCCTTATGCCGCACAACAAGATCCACGGCAGGAGCGGGATATCTTGAGGCAGGAAGCAACGGAACTTCGTCGCGCACTTGACGATATACAGAAACGCCTCGCCGAAATCGAAGGAGAAAGCAGTCAGGCTTAGAAAGCAGCAGAGAAAATACACAATCGAGAGGTCGGGTACCCCCGACCTCTCGCATCATCAAGCATGCAGCTCCGTACCGCACTATAGTGGTTCCCTATGCTCCTCTTTTTTGCTTCCTCTCTACTGTTCTTGGTGCTGGCCATCAAATGCCTCATTTCAGTCACCTCACCCGCGGCTTCGGCATATTTGATATTGATATTCAATATCTGTATAGTATAATATGTTTTGTCTGGTTTAGTGAACCAGGGGAAGTTTCTTGTTGTGTCTTTTTTCGCGGAGGGCCATCCGTGCTATGCGAAGTCGTATCATGGTGTTATGACAAAGAGAAGAAGATCACCAAAAACTGCATGGATCCTCACGGATCCAAGCCCTATATCAATCAACTTGAAATGGAGGAGTTCTCGATGAGTGAAGCCCCTGATAACGCACAATTCGCCAAAGCCAAAAAGGAAGGTATAGATCGTGTGTTCGCTATAGGAAGCGGCAAGGGCGGCGTAGGAAAAAGCTCTGTTACCGCCCTGCTCGCCGTAGCCTTGCAGAGACAAGGCTTTAAGGTAGGTATTCTGGACGCAGACCTCACAGGGCCATCCATCCCAAAACTTTTAGGGGTGGATGGTATGCCCAAAGCCGCCTCTTCTGGCTTGATCCCTCCTGCCTCACCGAGATTTGGGATCCGCGTAATGTCTATCAACCTCCTCCTGGATGATCCGTACAAACCCGTGATATGGAGGGGGCCCCTCATAACAAACGTCATAAAACAATTCTGGGATGATGTAACGTGGGGGGAGGTAGACTATCTTTTGGTGGACTTGCCGCCAGGCACTTCCGATGCTCCGCTTACAGTCATGCAGATGCTCCCCCTGGATGGATTTCTGGCGGTCACATCTCCCCAAGCCCTTTCTGCTATGGTGGTACTTAAAGCCGTAAACATGGCCAATATGTTGTCCGTACCGGTTTTGGGCGCACTGGAGAATATGAGCTATGCTGTATGCCCTCACTGCCATCAGATATGGGAACCCTTCGGTTTAAGCCACGTAGAAGAGTTAAGGGAGCATGGAGTCTCTGTATTGGCTAAGCTGCCCATAGATTCCTCGATCGCCAAGCTTGGAGATGAGGGCCGTCTCGAGGAATACGAGGACACAGAGGTTTTGCAAACTCTCCTGACGACACTGCCGAAGAAGATAGCGTAACCTATTTTATATATGGCCCTTGAGAAACGAAAGAAACACCTCCTGGTGGGCAGCACAGGCCGCCAAATTGTACACACCAGGAGGTGCAGCAAGAAAAAAAGAATCTCGAGGAGCCTCGTCGCCAACTACCTACCACCGCGCTTGTCAGCCGCACACATGGGAAAGCCGGCTAAAATACAGTCCAGAGCACGAAGGTTGGGTTAAGGAAAAGGCCAACTGCACCCTGGACTATAGCATTTCCGTGAACGATGCTTACGCCTTAAGCCCCAATGCCTCGAGCGCCCTCTCTGCGGCGATGGAGGCCATCCTCTTCAAGGCCTCAGGCGTCTGGCCACCGAAGTGAGGCGTCACGATGAAGTTGTCGAGCTCATAAAGGGGAGATTGGAGGCATGGCTCAACCTCCATAACGTCAGCCGCCATCCCCGCAAGCTTCCCGCTCTTCAGGGCTTCGTAAGCCGCTGCCTCATCGATGATGCCACCCCTGCCCGCGTTCACCAAATATGCGCCATCTTTCATCATGGCTATTTGAGGGGCAGAGATCATGTGGCGCGTTTCCGGCGTCAGGGGCGCGTGAATCGAAATCACGTCGCTTTCCCGCAACAGCTCTTCCAAGCTTACGAGCTTGACGCCCATCTCACGGGCCGCCTCCTGCGATACATACGGATCAAAAGCGAGCACGCTCATGCCGAAGGCCCTGGAAAGCTCTGCCACTCTCCTTCCGACGTTCCCGACAGCCACGAGGCCGAGGGTCTTTCCCAACAACTCTCTGCCGTTATAGGCCGCCCGATTCCATACTCCGGATTTGACATCCTTGCTGGCCCTCGGAATCTCCCTGAAAAGGGATATCATGAAACCGAAGGCGAGCTCCGCCACGGACTCGGCATTGCCGCCTGCGGCATTTATCACTTTTACACCTTTCTCACGGCAATAGCTCAGATCGACATGGTCGAGGCCTGCCGTGGCCGAGGCGACTATCTTCAGGTTCGGTGCCCTGTCGATCACCGAAGGGCCGATCTTCGCCGAGACCCGCATCATAAGAAGATGATACGGCTCAATAACAGAGGCGAGCTCCTCGGTCTTCAATGGTCTTTTGTCCACCGTCACGTCCATGTACTTTCCCAGGATCTCCGCCGCCACAGGATTAATATCGTCGATGATGAGAGCCTTAAGCCTTTCACTTGCCATTACTTCCGCCTCCCTAAAATCTTCGTGTCAATTATCGCTTGAGACAGCATAGCAAACCATCCGTCTTTTTGCCACCCCAGTTGCGCTTATCATAACAGACTTACGGCCAATCTTGCTCGACCTGCAAGGTCGATTTGGGCCTTAGATCTCGACAGAACTCGACACGTCCAAAGAACAAATCTCGTATAATAAGATAAAATGTCTGCCTATAGAATTACACAGGGAGGGAACACCTTGAGGAGGAGCGACCGCGAGATAAAAGACCCAGCTGAAATAGAGGAAATCTTAAAGAGGGGCAAAGTGTGCCACATCGCCCTTTGCAAAGAAAACGAGCCCTATGTAGTGCCCATGAATTACGCCTGGCGAGATGGCACTCTCTACCTGCACTCGGCGAAGGAGGGCAAAAAGGTCGAATTTGCCCGCCAAAACCCCCGCGTATCGTTTTGTGTCGTATCGGAGTGGGAGGTTGTAGAAGGGCCGGTGTCATGCAGCTGGACAACGCACTATCGCAGCGTCATGGGCTCAGGAAGGGTAGAATTCGTGGAAGATGCCGCCGAAAAAGCCGCGGCGCTTGAGATCTTCATGGAGCACTACACGAAGGGCCCCTTCGAGTTTCCCGAGGCAGCCTTGGACCGTGTGCTGGTCTGGAAGATCCGTGCCGACTCGCTCACCGGGAAGAAAAACATCTGAAAGAAAAAGGCCGTCTTTTGAGCCTCATCTCTCACGCGTTACTCATCACGCCTCACGTACTACATTTACGCTGGAGCCGGCGGGCGGACTCGAACCGCCAACCTGCTGATTACAAGTCAGCTGCTCTGCCTATTGAGCTACACCGGCGTCCCAAATGCGGCATGCAGATTGCCCTTGCCAAACTGAAGACGACACGATATTAACGCCCAACCCGAAAATCGTCAACGTGGCGTCGGCTGTCTCGATGCCTAGCCTGAGACAAACCTCGGAGCGCATTTCGGATTCGGCCTGATCGAAAGGTGATTTCTTCTGTCCAATAAATCTCATCAAGTGTAAAATATATTTAAACGCCAAAAAATTCTGGCCGTGTCACGGTTAAGGCGAGAGAATGTGTCTTAGGCTCAAGAGGTGGTCAATATGCGGATCGAAGAACACCCTATCCTTAAGGTAGAGCGAAAAGGATCATTCGAGTTTGCGTTCTTGGGCGAAAAACTCCAAGCCTACGAGGAGGAGACCATCGCAGCGGCGCTCTTTGCGAACGGCATCCGCATCTTCGGCAACCACCAGAAGGACGGCTCACCCCAAGGGATCTTCTGCGCCAACGGCCAGTGCGCCCAGTGTCTCGTGATAGCTGATGGAAAGCCGCTCAAGGCTTGCATGACCGCGGTGCGACCGGGGATGCGGGTCGAGCCCGTATGCGGCTTGCCCGAACTCCCCAAAGTGGATTCCGTGCCACCCATACGCGAGATCGAGAAGGTCGAAGCCCAAGCCCTTATCATAGGCGGAGGGCCGGCCGGGCTTTCGGCTGCGATCGAGCTCGGCAGGCGCGGCATAAAAACCCTCATCGTAGAAGACAAGCTCTCCCTCGGAGGGAAGCTCGTCCTCCAAACGCATCGATTCTTCGGCTCAAGCGACGCAGTTTACGCCGGCACGCGAGGTATAGACATAGCCGCCAAATTGGAGGAGGAGGTGCGTGCCTTCCCCTCAGTCGAGGTGTGGCTCAACTCCGCTGCCTTAGCCGTATTCAGCGATCACAAGGTGGGCATCCTGCGCAACGGGAAAGATTACGTCTTAGTCGAGCCAGAGGTGCTTTTGGTTTCGACCGGGGCCAGAGAGAGATCCCTCGTGTTTCGCGGGAATACCCTGCCGGGCGTCTACGGCGCCGGCGCATTCCAGACCTTGGTGAACCGCGATCTCGTGAAGGCCGCTGAACGACTGTTCATCGTGGGAGGGGGAAACGTCGGCCTAATCGCCGGCTACCATGCCATCCAGGCCGGGATTCAGGTGGCGGGCTTAGCCGAGGCCTTACCCGAATGCGGCGGCTACAAGGTGCACCGCGACAAGCTCGCACGCCTTGGCGTCCCCATCTACACCTCTCACACCGTCGTTTCCGCAGACGGCGAAGATCAGGTGGAATCGGTGACCATCGCCCAGGTGGACAAAAAATTCAACCCCATCCCGGGAACGGAGAAGACCTTCACCTGCGACACGTTGTTAGTTGCAGTGGGCCTGGACCCGGTGGACGAATTCTACCGGAAGGCCTTGGAGTTCGAGATGACGGCCTTCGCCGCCGGCGATGCCAAAGAGATCGCCGAAGCCTCCGCTGCCATCATATCCGGTGAAATAGCCGGCTTAAAGATAGCTTCCGCCCTGGGGTTTGAGGAGGTCGAAGTCCCGAAGGAGTTAGAGGACATGGCGGAAATCTTGGCCTCAAAGCCCGGATTGTGCCTGCCGAAACGCACTCCACACCGCGAAGGTGGAGTCTTTCCGGTGATCCACTGCCGCCAAGAGATCCCCTGCAATCCTTGCGTCTCGGCATGCCCGCGAGGGCTCATCCACATCGACCCGGAGGACATCCGAAAGGTTCCGGAGTTCGTCGAAGGCGACAAAAGCTGCATCGGCTGCGAGCGGTGCGTCGTGGTATGCCCTGGGCTGGCGATCGCACTCGTGGACTACCGCGAGGACCTGGAATGGCCCACCGTCACCCTGCCCTACGAACTCTCAAAGAAAAGCCTCAACGTCGGAGACATCGTCACAGCGGTGGACGAAGAAGGCAAGCCGCTCGGGGAGGTCGAAGTGACAGAGGTAAAGGCGATCCCAAAGAACGACCGTACTCTGCTCCTTGAGCTCAAAAGCCCGAGGGCTTTCGCCGAAGAGATAGCCGGGGTGCGAGTACAGGCGCCAGAGGCATCTGCGCCGATTCCTGAAGCCAAATCCAGGCTTGCGGACGACGAGATCGCCTGCCGTTGTGAACGGGTGACGGTCGAGGAGATCAGGAAGCTCATCCGAGAGGGGTGTCGGGACATGAACGAGATCAAGGCAGCGACGCGAGCCGGGATGGGATCATGCGGCGGAAAGGTTTGCGGCCCCATCATAAAGCGCCTCTTTCTCGAGGAAGGTATCCCACTTGAAAGCGTCACCGACTACGTCAGGCGGCCGCTCTTTTTGGAGGTGCCTCTGAGCTCGTTTGCAGGGGCGAGTGACGAGAAATGAAGCGCAAGAGCCACTACGATGTGGTCGTCATCGGGGCAGGGAGCGTAGGGATGCCTGCGGCATTTGCCATGGCCAAAGCCGGCCTCAGCGTGCTCGTCTTGGACAAGTTTTCGAGTGTAGGACAGGGGTCGAACAAGGCGGCCATCGGCGGCGTGCGCGCCACCCACTCCGACCCGGCAAAGATAAGGCTCTGCCTGCACTCGATCGAGATCATCTCCACATGGCGGGAGACACACGGCCACGACGTGGAGTGGCGACCGGGCGGCTATCTCTTCGTCGCTTACACCCATCGCGAGGAGAGGACCTTGAAAGACCTCCTCGAAATCCAGCATCGCTATGGACTCAACATCGATTGGCATAACGCAGAAGGGCTTCTGGAGATCGCGCCCGACTTAAACCCGCAAGGGCTGATCGGCGGAACCTATTCCCCCGACGACGGGCACTGTTCACCCTTGCTTTTAAACCGCGCCTTTTACGACGAGGCGCGCCGCCACGGGGCCGAATTCCACCTGAACGAGCGCGTGGTGGAGCTTATAAAGCTCGGAGACAGGGTGCGGTCGGTGCGCACGAATAAGGACGATTACAGCACCGACGTGGTGGTCAACGCCGCAGGCCCGTGGGCGCGCGAGGTAGGTGTGATGCTCGGCTTTGAACATCCGGTGCGACCCGACTGCCACGAGGCCGGGGTGAGCGAGCCGGTGGCCCACTTCCTCGACCCGATGGTGGTTGACATCCGGCCGGTTCCAGGGTCAGCCAATCTCTACTTTCACCAGCTCGCCAGCGGTCAATTTACCTTCAACTTCACCCCCGATCCCCTCATCTGGGGCGAGGACAGGCGAGAGACGAGCGCTTTCCTGCCACAGGCGGCCAGGCGAATGGTCAAGATTATGCCGAGGCTCTCAAACCTGCGTGTGCGAAGGCAGTGGCGCGGCCTTTACCCCATGACGCCGGACGGCTCCCCGCTCGTGGGCTGGAGCGAGGAAGTGGAGGGATATCTCATGGCGATAGGGATGTGCGGGCAGGGGGTGATGCTCGGGCCAGGCCTCGGAGAACTCCTCTCGCGCATGGTGACTCACAGGCTCGTGCCCGAGGACCAGGAAACGTTGGAGATCCTCTCTCCATACCGCGCCTTTGCCCGCCAGGAGGCGCTCCGGTAGGCACTCTACACAAAGGGGCAAACCGCAGGCGCTCGGCGAGCTTGACATTGCCATCTGTCTTACTAAAATAATCCCAAAACAAATGTTTAAGGAAGGAACTTTGGGCATGGTTGTCGATGTGGCGATAATAGGCGGAGGCATTCACGGCTGTTCCATAGCCTATCACTTGGCCAAAAAGGACGTGCGCTGCGCCCTCTTCGAGAAGGGTTATCTATCCTCCGGGGCGAGCGGCAGGAGTGCGGCCGGAGCCAGGCACCAGTTCGGCACGGAGGTGAACTGCCGTTTGGCCATATACAACCTCGAGCATCTGGCCTCCCTAAAAGAGGAATTGGACCCTCCCTTTTCACTCGAATTTGAACAATCGGGGTATCTCTGGATCACGTATAGTGAGGCACAGCTCCGGCAGCTCGAAAAAAATGTGTCGCTGCAAAACTCTTTGGGCATCCCGTCGTCCATCCTATCGCCCGAAGAAATAAAGGAGGTGGCCCCCGCTCTCGACGTACGTGGCATGTTGGGGGCGAGCTGGTGCACCAAGGACGGACACATAAATCCCCACACGCTTACCTTCGCCTACACCCACGCCGCAAAGCGTCTTGGCGCCGAAATCTATGCCGAGACGCCGGTTGCAGGCTTCCTGCGCTGGAAGGACAGAATTAGGGGGGTACAAACCGTCATTGGCGATTGCCACGCTGAAGCCGTAATCTGTGCAGCGGGGCCTTGGAGCGCACATATAGCCTCATGGGTGGGGCTCGATGTTCCGATAACGCCCGAAAGACATCAACTCCTGGTAACCGAGCCTGTTGAGCGCATAAGGCACCCCTTCGTGCTGTGCATGGACGATGGCAGCTACTGGAAACAGTGCCCAAACGGGACGTTCATATTAGGGTGGGGAAACCCTTTAGATATAAAGGAGATCAGCGATGAAAGCTCTTGGGAATTCCTGCACGAAGCGACTGAAAGAGTACTCTCGAAGATGCCTTCCCTGGCGGGCGTCAGGGTTGTGCGGCAGTGGGCGGGCACTTATGACGTAACGCCTGACTCGCAAGCCGTAGTGGGAGCTACCCCTGTGGATGGCTTCTTCTTGGACTGCGGATGGAGCGGCCATGGCCTGCAATTTGCCCCATCCATAGGGCGAATCATGGCTGAAATCGTCTGTGGCGAAGAACCGTTTATAGACATATCTCCCTTTCGTTACAGCCGCTTCGAGGAGGGCAATCTCTTTTTCGAGCCGGCTTGTATTTAATAAGAGCAAGGAGGTATGCCGAGTGCTTCTGCTCAAGAAAGAAGAGATGCAAAGGGTCTATTCCATGAAGGAGGCCATAGAGGCCGTAAAACTCGCCTTCAAGCTCTTCTCCGAAGGGAAGGCGGCTGTGCCCTTGAGGACCAACATCGGCGTGTCGAAATACGCTGGAGAAGCGCTCTTTATGCCCGCCTACGTTGAGGAGACGGAGTCCCTGGGAGTGAAAATCGTATCCGTATTTCCCAACAACGTGAAGGTCGGGCGCCCGGCGGTCCCAGCTACAATGGTGCTTCTGGAGCCACAGACCGGAGAAGTATGCGCGATCATGGACGGCACATACCTCACACAGCTTCGCACCGGGGCGGCTGCAGGGGCAGCCACAGACCTCCTATCCCGCAAAGATGCAGCGGTGAGCGCCATAATCGGAGCTGGAGGGCAGGCCCTCTACCAACTTGAGGCCATGTTGACCGTCAGAGATCTGAAGGATATAAGGGTCTTCGACGTCGACGCTACCAGAGCTCAAAACCTCGTCCGAAACGCAGGAGAGAGATGGGGCAAAAGGGGTGTGAGAATTGCGCTTGCAAGGTCGCCCGAAGAGGCCGTAGATGGCGCCGATGTGATAACCACAGTCACCACTTCCAAGGCACCAGTCTTCCCTGGAGCCAAAGTCAAGGAGGGCGCTCATGTCAACGGCATAGGTTCATATACGCCTCAAATGCAAGAGCTCCCCCCAGACCTCCTCAAGAGGGCCGACAGGGTGTTCGTAGATTCGCGGGAAGCGGTGCTATCGGAGGCAGGCGACTTCATCATACCCATCAAAGAAGGACTTTTTGACGCCTCTATCATCTCAGGGGAGATAGGAGAGCTGGTGGCCGCGCACACAAGAGGGCGCAGCAACGATGAAGAAATAACGGTCTTCAAGACGGTGGGGATAGGAGTCCAAGACGTAGTCACTGCCAGGGAGATCTACAAGAGAGCTCTCGAAGTGAATGTAGGCTTGGAGGTTTCCCTGTGAAAAAACATAAAGGTGAGGCAAAATTGCCGACCACCTTCAAATTTCTCGAGGATCTCCTGAAGTCACAGAGGAGCGGATAAGCGAGACGCTCGACATCTATAGCCTGGTAGCGTATAACTGCGCTTGGCTCGCCACCCTCTCCGCACTGTGCACACAATCCGGCGACGGCGAGGCGATAAAGGTCGCACTTCCTCACATGGCCTATTACTACGGCGTCAGCGCAGCTTTAAGCAGCCTCACCTTCATTATCGGCATCGAGCCGATAAGGGCAAGAAGGGTCTACACAATACTGTTTCAGACCTTACGGCCTCATACGGGAGAAGGCGAGCTACGCTACAAAGCCAAACAACATGTCCATGTAACACTTAATCACCTCAAATGGCGGCTGCCCTGGGGCGGATGCCCTGCCGGAGGAGGCAAAGGTCAGGTCTGAGCCGAAAAAACATCCCAAAGGGCGCAAGAAAGCGCCCATCTCGCCCATGGCGACTGCCACTATAGGCTTCGTGTATCTGCGCCGTGCCTCCTGACTTCCGCACTTTTCCCCCATATGGAAGATATCACAGAAGACAAACCCTT
>CAYTKB010000025.1:0-19736 GCA_964438265.1 uncultured Acetomicrobium sp.
TCAAGGCTTCACTGGGGACGTTTACGATGAACTCCCCCGTTTGTTCGATCAGCTCATGTGAGTAAAAGGCCTTCCCTATGGAACATACGACCTGAGGGGGTTGCCCGGCTGCTGGCATGCAAAAACTTAAAGCAATGACGTTGGCCCGCGAGCTGGCATCGCCGCATGTGATCAGGTATGTCTTGAGGGGCCACAAAAACTCAAGGTACTCAACGTCCACTTTCAAATAAACTTCACTGCCTTTGCTTTTGCTATATTTTACAACTGTATCAACAGAGGTGCGTTAGCTCATTTTTATCTAAATTAAACTACAAGGCAGCGCTTCCTTCCCTTAATAACAGTTTGGCGTCGACGGCGATGCACCTGTCTTCATATACGATGACAGGGTTCAAATCCATCTGGGCGATGCGCTCACCCAACTCCTCGCCCAGGCGCGAGACGGCGAGGAGGAGTGAGGCGAGGGCGCTTTTGTTCGCCTTGAAATTCCTGAAGCCCTCGAAAAGGCGACTGCCCCGCAGGAGCGATATCATTTCGTATGCATCGCTTTCGTCTATGGGAGTTACCCTAAACGTGACATCTTGATAAAGCTCCGTTAAAATGCCGCCCATGCCGAGCATTATAGAAGATTTGAAGGCGGAGTCGTAGATCAGGCCAACGATGGCCTCCACACCTGGAGGCTCCTGGACCTCAATGAGGACGGCCTTTCCTGGAAAGTCTTCCCTCATGCTGGAGACGGTCCTTTCCAGTTGGGCGCGGTTTTTGATGCCAAGCCTTACCCCGCCGACTTCGCTTTTGTGCAGAATTTGCGGGTCCGACACCTTTACTACGACGGGATACGGAAACGGCAGACGCCTCGGCAGGCTTTCGTCTCCTTCTAAAACGAGGCACTGAGGCACTGGCACGCCATAAGATTGGATGAGTTCTTTGACTTGGTGCTCGGCGAGCGGCATATGTGAGAGGAGCAGATCTTTTGCCTTCATATTCATCCCTCTCTATCGCTTCGAGTTTGTGCTTGCCCAGACTCCGCGCTTGTGTAACGCACTTATGGCTCGAACGCCCCTCCATATGGACGGGTAAGCGGGCACTCCGCTTTCTGTAAGGGTTTTTAGCGCGCGCTGGGAGAGCTCTCCTCCTATACTTGTGACTACAATGGATTTTTCGCCGCGATGAAACCAGTCGGTAACGATACCCATTAGGCGCTCATCGACAAAGGGGCTTTGAAACTGCATTATGCACAAGATGGCATCCAGATCCGGCTCGGATTCGAGCACCTCGAGCGCGGCGGCGTAGTGGTCGTTGCTGGCGTTGGCGGTCACGTCCACCGGGTTGTTGGCCGAGGCGAAGGGGAGGAGAATCGAGCGGAGTTTCGCTTTCCCTTCTTCAGAAAGAGGTGCTAACTTTAATCCCACTCCCTTGTCTTGCGATTCCAAGAGATCGGCGGCGATGACGCCCATCCCGCCCGCCGTGGTGAGGATTGCCACGCGGCCTCCCGTAAAAGGGCGACCATGGTCGAGAGCGCGTGCCAGATCGACCAGCTCCTCCTCGTCATAGGCGCGGAAAACCCTTGCCTGCGCAAGGGCTCCATCCACGACTCTGTCGGAACCGGCCAGTGAGCCCGTGTGAAGCGCTGCGGCCTTGGCACCGCTTTCCGATCTGCCAGCTTTCAAGACTATGACGGGTTTTTGAGGCACGATTCGTCTGCAGCTTTCCAAAAAGGCCCGTCCGTCTTTGAAGCTTTCAAGATACATGATGATGGTTGACGTCTCAGGATCGGCCGCGAAGTAATCGAGGAGCTCGTTTTCGTCCACATCCAATTTGTTGCCTATGCCCACGAAGGCGGAAAAGCCCACTCCCACAGCTGCCGCGGCTTCCATAATACATACGGCTGTAGCTCCGCTTTGGGAGATGAAAGCTATGCCGCCAGGTCCCGGCCTCGGATTGCGCTCTCGCGACGTGAAGATCGTCTCGATCCGCCGCCTCGGGACGTATACCCCGAGCGTATTCGGCCCCAAAAACCTCGGACGCCTCCCCGGAGGAGCGCTTGCGAGTATCTTTTTGATCTCATCCTCGAGGCGTTTTCCCTCGGTTCCCGTTTCGCCGAACCCGGATGCCAGGCAAACTATGGCCTTTACGCCTTTATCCACGCACTCTCTGACGGCCTGCGGCGTTGCGCTTGCAGGCAGGGCCAGAACCGCCATATCCACGTCTTCCGGTATGGATCCGAGGCTCGGATAACATCTGTGGCTGAGGATCTCGCTCGCTGAAGGGTTGACGGGAAATAATTTGGCTTCGCTGTCGAGCATATACCTAAAGACAAGGTGGCCTATTTTTGAGGGGTCTCGAGAGGCTCCGAGTACTGCAACGGTGCGCGGGTCAAACAGGGCTTTTAAGTTTGAAGGGGTCCTTTTCACTCTATCGCTCTCCCTTCGCTTGAAAGGTGTTTTAAAGCGAGCTCTCGCGCCATGCAGAAAGCGCTCATATTCGCACTCAATGCTTTCTCGGAGACCGAGGCGCGGATGGCCTGTTTCCATTCCTCCTCCGAGGCGTCCAAAAACGGCGATGAAGCCCCGAGGAGGGCCACATTGCTCGCTCTGGCGTTGCCGGCCTCTTTGGCTATCTTCGAGGCTTCGGCCCATACCAATATTCCTGCCTTCCGCACGGCCTTCTCCTTCGCGTCTTCGGGGTACTTCGCGTCTCCCAGCGTAACGGTCACCGGCATGATCCGCTCGTCGCTCGTTACGCAGAGCCCTCCTTTTTTCATCCACGGCAAGTAGCGAAGGCATTCCAGCTGCTCTAAGGCTAAGAGCATATCTGCCTTGCCGAAGGGAACGAGGGGAGAATAGACAACCCTTCCTCGACGCACGTGCGTCTCCACGCTGCCCCCCCTCTGGGCCATGCCGTGGACCTCAGATGCCTTCACCTGCCACCCTTGGGCCAAAAAGAGCGAAGCGAGGATGCGCATCGTCATTATGCTCCCTTGTCCTCCTACGCCGGCTATGACGATGTCGTTTATTCGACCTACGCGTTGGTTTAAAGCGACTTTGACCATTGTTCACGCCTCCTGCTCCGCCAAGGCCCCGCTCTTGCAGAGCTGGACGCACATATAGCAACCGTTGCAGAGCGTCTCGTTCACCCGTGGCCGTCCATCTTCCTTTTCTATCGCCGGACAGCCTATGCGAAAACAGTTTCCACACCCCACGCAGCGTTCGCTCGAATAGCGCACAGGGGGTCGTGCGGTGCCGGATGTGAGGGCGCAGGATCTCCTGGCGATGACCACAGATGGCTCCTCGCGCGATACGGCCTCTCTTATCGCTTTCTCCGTGCCTTCGAGGTCGTAGGGGTCTACTATGCTGACGTCTTTGACGCCGCAAGCGCGGATCAGCGCGTCGAGGTCTACCCTCGGGGCCGGTTTGCCGCGCGCATCTCTGCCCGATGCAGGGTTGTCTTGATGGCCTGTCATGGCAGTGGTGCCGTTATCGAGGATGACGACGGTGACGGTGCCGCGGTTGTAAACCACATCTATGAGGGGAGCTATGCCGGAGTGCAGGAATGTAGAATCGCCTATCACGGCCACGGTCCTCCGTGAAAATTCTGTTCCCATTGCTTTCTCTAAGCCCATTGCTTCTCCTATAGAGGCACCCATGCACGTGCACGTGTGCAGGCTGTTGAAGGGCGGGGATGCCCCGAGGGCATAGCAGCCGATGTCCCCTGTCACGTTCAGACGGCACTTCGCGAGCACGTAGAATACACCCCGATGAGGGCACCCTGCACAAAGCGTCGGAGGGCGGAGGGGCAGGACCTCTTGAGGCTCTTCTTCGAAAGAAGTCTCGGTGCCCAGGTACGCCTCGACTGCCCTACGGACTATATCTGCAGAGAGCTCGCCCGTGCGCGGGAAGACGCAAGCGCCGGATAGCCCCTGCCCTATCGCTGAAATTCCCATGGCCAGGATCTCTTTCTCCCAAAACGGATCCCCCTCCTCGACCACGAAGAGGCGATCTACCTGCGAGGCGAAGTCGGTGATGAGCTTCTTGGGCAGCGGGTAGGCCAACCCGAGCTTGAGCACAGAGGCTTCGGGGAAGGCCTCTTTGACGTATTGATATGCGATGCCTCCAGTGACGAAACCGATGTCCCTATCTTTTAGCTCTATTTTATTGAACTGACAGCTTTCGGCGTATCCTTTAAGCGCGTCGAGACGCTGCTCTACGATGGGGTGCCTCTTTCTGGCGTTGGCCGGAACCATGACGAGGTCTTGAATCCTGGGCACAAACTCCAGTGTTCGTGATGGCTTTATGCGTTTACCAAGCGAAACCGTACTGCGCCCGTGGGAGAGGCGCGTAGTTGTGAATAGTATCACCGGAGTGGAGAAGTGTTCTGAAATGTCAAAAGCAGCTATCGTAAAGTCCTTCGCCTCTTGGCTATCCGAAGGCGCCAGTACGGGAGTGCGCGCCATACAACCGTAATGGCGGTTGTCCTGCTCGTTTTGTGATGAGAACATCCCAGGGTCGCCTGCTGAAACTATAACCGTGCCGCCCTTGACCGGCATGTAGCAAAAGGTAAGCAACGGATCGGCGGCCACGTTTAGACCAACGTGCTTCATGGCGACCAAGGCCCTGGCTCCAGCGAAGGAAGCGCCTGTGGCCACCTCTAAGGCTACCTTTTCGTTCGGCGACCATTGAACCCAAATGTCCGGCATCTTTGCAAGCGCTTCTATTACCTCAGTGCTGGGCGTGCCGGGATATCCAGTAGCCACAGCTACGCCCGCCTCGTAAGCTCCCCTCGCTATGGCCTCATTTCCAAGCAGGATCGCTACCGACTCTTTTTCGGGGGGCATCGCATCACCTCCAAAGGCATCGCGTTCTTTGTGCCCGAGGGGGCGAAGCCCCTTCCTCTTCCTCCTCAGGCGTAATTTCCCAGCAGTTCGCTCAACCGGTCCCATGCCACATCGCGCTCATACAGCGGCGCGCTCGAGGCTTTATAGGCCGGAAGGGTTTCTTCGAAAACTTCCCTCTCTCTCACATATATTACACCAAGGGGGAGCTTCTCAGTCTCGAAAGCCTTTCTCATCGCCGCCATGCGGTCGGTGGGGTCGTAATCATCGCCCAAATAGTAAGTGTGTTGCTTGAACCATTGGTAAGTATTGACCCTGTTAAACGTGACACAGGGCTGCAGGACGTTGACCAACGAAAACCCCTTGTGGGAGATCGCCTTCTTTATGATCTCCTTGGTCTTCTCTATGTCGCCGGCTGAGGCTTGTGCCACGAACGAGGCATCTAAGGCGACGGCCACGGCTATGGGGTTAAAAGGCACGCTGGTTACTCCCTTTGGGGTGGTGGGAGATACGAACCCCAAAGGGCTAGTGGGCGATGCCTGACCTTTCGTGAGGCCGTAAACCCTGTTGTCGTGGGCGAGTACCGTGATGTCGGGGTTTCGCCTTATCGTGTGGATCATATGGTTGCCGCCTTCGGCATACATATCTCCGTCTCCTCCCACGTCGAGCACGACGAGGTGGGGATTTGCCGCCTTGGCTCCGGTAGCGTTGGAGATTGAGCGCCCATGAAGCCCGTGAAGGAAGTGGGTATTCACGTAATGGTTCAGTTTGGCAGCCTGACCTATACCGGAGCATATGAGCACCTCTTGGGGTTTCAGATCAAGTTCCGCCAGCGCTTTTTTCACAGCCTCCAATATCGGAAAGTTCCCACAGCCTGGGCACCACATTATGTCAACCGGTCCAGGCACGTCGAAGAGCTTTAAATCTGTCATCTCTCTTCCTCCTTTAAATCGCTATTTCACGAAGGCGCTCGAGCAGCTCCTCCACTGTCATCTCCATGCCGGACCAACTCAAGAATTTATGGTCCACTGTCACATCCGCGTAGAGCTTCATCAGTTTCGCAAGCTGCCCCGTGGCGTTACACTCCACATCTACGACTATTTTGGCTTCGCGCAAAAAACCCTCGACGGAGCTGTGAAGCGGAAAAGGTTGTTTGATTTGGAGAAAGGCCGTCTTAGGCCGAGCGAATCGAAGTAGCGCTTCTTCTATGACGTAGCGCGTGGACCCCCACCCTACCAAGAGGAGGTCATAGTCGTCATCGCCGTAAAGGGTCGGCGGGAGGGAGGCTTGGGCGAGCTCTTTCAGCTTCCGCAGCCTCTTGGCGTTCATGGCCGTGCGGATCTTGGGATCTTCGTCCATGTTCCTGCCGGTGTCGCCATGCTCGTTGCTGTCGAAGGCTATTAGGCCTTCGCCGTAGCCCGGTATCCCTCTGGGCGAGACGCCGTCATCGGTGATGAGGTAGCGTTTGTAGTCTTTGTCGGTTTTTACGATATGTTTTTCTACCTTCAAGCCGTCGAAAGAGAGCTTCGGGGTGTTATAGGAGGAATCCAAGAGATATTGATCCGTTAGGACGAAGGCGGGCACTTGGAAACGGGCGGCCAGATTGAAAGCGTGCTGAGTCATATAAAACGCCTCTTCTACGGACCCTGGAGCGAGGATTGCCCTGGGGAACTCTCCGTGCCCAGCATAGAGGGCCAGTTCCAGGTCTGCTTGCTCCGTGCGCGTGGCGAGCCCCGTAGCTGGGCCGGGGCGTTGCCCCAGATGGATCACCATGGGGCTCTCTGCTATGCCCGCTAAAGATAGTCCTTCGCTCATCAGGTCGAATCCGCCGCCTGAGGTCGTAACCATTGCGCGCCCGCCGGCATACCAACCGCCTATGGCCATGTTCATTGCGGAGATCTCATCTTCCGTCTGCTCGGTCACGATGCCGAATTCCTCGGCGTGCTGCGATAAAAAAGAGAGCACTCCCGTCGCTGGAGACATGGGATAGCCGAACGCCATGTTGCAACCGCCTGCTATGGCTCCGAGCGCCACGGCGTCGCTTCCGCTCAGTAGGCACTCGGAAGCGGCTTTTGTATCGCGATCCACCTTGACCGAGATCTCCTTAGCCAGGTCGCAAGCGATCTCATACCCCTTGCGGGCTGCTTCGGCGTTCTTCGAGACTACATCGCTGCCCCTTGCCCCGAAGCGCTCCTCGAAAAAGTCTTCCATCAAGGAGAAGTCTACATCGAAAAGGGCAGCTACTATTCCTGCGGCTACCACATTTGCATAGACCGGGTTCCCCAATTCCCTGGCCATCGACGACAGTGGGACGTGGAAAAAGCGAAGGCCGCGCCCGGTTAGTTCGTCCCCCATCTCTTCTGCGTCGCCCATGATCACTGTCCTATCGCCTATGCGCCCCTTTAGGTAATCCCTTAGGCCTTTGTTCAGGCACACGAGCAGGTCGATCCGATCCACGAAGGCCCTCACTCTCTTTGAAGAGACGCGAATCTCGGTGGAATTGTTTCCGCCTCTCACGCGGGACATAAATTCGCGCGTAGCGAAGATGTGAAACCCGCTCCGCTTTAGAACCTTGCTCAGGACTTCCTCTGCTGTCTGTATGCCCTGGCCGGCTGCTCCGGTTAAGACGACAGAGACGTCTCTTTCTCCTTCTCGAGGCAAGAGAATCATCGACTCACACTCCTTTGTTTTGAGGTTTGTATAGGCCAATTATATCAAAAACTTAAAAAGGCTTCAAAAATAGATTGCCGGCGGGAAACAGCCGCATAGACAGCTTACAGGAATGCTGCAACCTTCAAAAGCCCTTCTATGCCGTCTACGTCGCTATCGAGCAAAGGAATCTCAGTTATCCAAAGGCCGGAGAATTTCGTGCGCGCCTCCGCCAGATATTTTTCCTGGATCGCCCGTCGCTTCTCCAAGAGGCCTCCGGCTTCAAGGGGAATTACCCTGTTTATGACGATGCCGTCTACTGCTATTCCGTATTTGCGAAGGAGAGAGAGGGCTTTTGCGGTCTCAGCTATGGGCAACTTCTCTGCATTTATGACGAAAATGAAGCTCGTGATGGAACGATCTGTCAGGATAGCCCGTGCCTTCTCAAAGATAGCCTTTCTCTTCTCTAAGACTTTTATGATGGGGTCATCTCTTGAGCCGCTTGAGGCCATCCTAAGGAGCTTTACGGCGCGGCTCCTGCGCGCGATGAGGCTGTCCATCCATGCCCCCAATATCTCTGGCAGGGTGAGGAGTCTCAACGTATGGCCAGTAGGAGCCGTGTCGAAAACGATGAGGTCGTAGGGATTCCCTGCCTCATCCATCAACTCCACGAATTTATCGAATGTGGCGGCCTCCTCGGAGCCGGGCGACAGGTACGCCGCGTCTATCTGCTTTTCTATCTCCTGGATAATGACGCTGCTCACCACGCCCTGCATTTGCTCTTTGACGCTGGTGATGTATTTCTTAGCCTCTTCTTCGGGATCTATCTCTATACCGTAAAGCCCCTGGGATATAGGCCTTTCTTTGGACCCTATGGCGACGCCAAAGATGTCCGACAGAGAATGAGCTGGGTCGGTAGAGGCTATGAGGGTTTTCTTTCCGCCGCACGACGCGCGCAGGGCAAAAGCCGCCGCGCATGTAGTCTTTCCTGTGCCGCCTTTGCCTCCGAAGAAGACGAAGCTGCGGCTTTTGAACTTTTCTGCCAGTGCTCCCATCCTTGCGCTTCCTTTTGTCGCCTCGCCGAGGCGACGTTGCTAACATCAGAAGTTAAATTGGGCGGCCTTTTCCTCTATTATCGAGCTCCTGTTTTGAATCCTCCTCTCCCATCCTTCAATCTCGGGAGCCAGGTAGGGCAAAAGCTCCAAGGTATAATAGGAGACCGGATTTGGGATGCCAAGTAGGTCGCCGTAAAGGAGGAGGAAGAAATTATCGTTGGCGTCGAATGCCTCCTTGCGCGTGATCGCATTTTCTGCAGGAGCCTTCAGGATCGCCGAAAACACGTCCTTCAGGAAGGAGATTGTTTTCTTCACAAGAATTACCCCCCCGTGCTTTCAAAAAGGGGGGGCGTCGCCCCCCCTTTTTGAATCGCTAAACTGGCGCTCCGGCCTTTTTCTTCTTCCCCGTGAGGACATTGTAGGCAAGGGCTATAAGCACGATCGCCAAGATAAAAAGCAGCACGCCGAAGAAGACGAGCGCATAATTTCCTTTGGCGACGTTGTCCCTGATGAGGAAGCCCAAAGCCGTCAGCGTTACGAGGAACATGAAGATCATGGGGAAGATGAGCATCTTGTTGTTTTTTCCTGCATTTGCAAGCCAAGCGGCCACGGCCAAAAGTGCCACTGCCGCCAAGAGTTGGTTTGCAGAACCGAACATCGGCCAGATCACGGACCAGCTCGTGAAGGCGAGCCATACAGATATTACCACGGTGACTATTGATGCTACATACCTGTTAGCCAGAAAGCTAACTGTGGTGACGGGCCTTGCCTCTGCAGCTTCGGCCGGAGAGGTGGGTGTGGCTGTAGCTGTGGCGAAGAACTCTTGAAAGGCAAATCTCCCGAGCCTCGTAGCCGTATCGAGCGTGGTCAAGGCAAAAGCCGAAACGGCTAAAGCCGTAAACGTTTTCCCTGTGGTGGCGTCCAGGCCGAAGCTCGTCATAAACGTGGAAAGACCGGTGGCAAAGACGTTTACAGGGCCTCCCTTCAACAGTGCGCCATAGTTTTCTTTAGTCAAGTATACTGCGGTCAGGGTCGCCAGTATCGCGAGGACGCCTTCGATGAGCATGCCGCCATAGCCTATGACTTTGGCGTCCCCCTCTTTATCCAACTGCTTAGCTGTTGTGCCGGAGGCCACGAGCGAGTGGAAACCAGATATGGCGCCGCACGCTATAGTTACGAAGAGCATTGGGAAGAGATATTGCGTTCCGACTTTGAAGCTCGTGACGGCTGGCATTTGGATACTTGGATGGTATAATATTACCCCGATTACGCCGCCTAAAATCATGGCGTAAAGCAAAAAGGAGTTCAAGTAATCTCTCGGCTGGAGCAGTATCCACACAGGTAGAATGGACGCCGCGATAATATAAATCGAAAGTATGATCAGCCACGCGGTTTTGGAAAGGTGAAGGGGCATGTAGACCCCTAACACCACGCACAGGAAGAGTATGACTACCCCTACGATAGTGCTTAAAAATAGTGGAGCATTGCGCCTGTATATAGCAAATCCGAACGCCACAGCAAGAGGCATGAACAAAAGCGATGACGTGGCTGCCTGAGGCGTAGAAACGAAGGTATCCGCCACGATATTTCCGAAGGCAGCGATGATGAGCACGAGCGTGAGCCACGAAAAGAGCAAAAACAACCTCTTGGCGGCCGTGCCCACGTTAAGCTCTATTATCCCTCCTATTGACATGCCCTTATGTCTTATCGATGCCAAAAGCGACCCGAAATCGTGGACGGCGCCGAAGAAGATATTGCCCAAGATGATCCAGAGCGTAACGGGTATCCAGCCGAAGGTCGCCGCCAAGATCGGCCCGTTGATGGGCCCTGCGCCGGCTATGGAAGCGAAATGGTGCCCCAAGAGCACCGGCGCCTTGGCGGGCACGTAGTCGACGCCGTCGTACATGGAATGCGCCGGCGTCTCGCGCGTTACGTCCAGCCCCCACTGCTTCGCAAGCCAGCCCGCGTAGTAGACATAAGCCAAAGCGAAAAGGATTATCGAAATCACCAACAGTAAAATTCCACTCATTCCTATTCCACCTCCCTTTTAGATATGTTGCCGCTACATACCGCCGCTTCGCTGATCTTAAAGTCATCGACCACCTGCCTTCCTCTCCCGTTTGCGATGACGCTGCCGGTAGACAGGTCCACGGCTAAAAGTCTCACCTCTTGCCACCCTCTGAGGCCGAAGGCGTGATATTTGACGTGCTTGAATTTTTTAACGAACCGCTTTACGTCTTCTTCCATGGGGGTTTCCGATATAGCCGCGCCGGTTACGATTGTACACATATGCTCTTCATTGGGCCTTGCCCTGCGATGAGCCTCTTCAACGAGCCACTGAGCAAAACGCTCAGTCTCCTCTAATGGAAACTTATCATAATACTTGATCATACGATATTCATGGGCCTCGTAAGCATCCATCACCATCGTGAGGAGATGACGTTCGGTCCTTGCGTGAAATTCAGCGACTATGTCGAAAAATTCTCCTCCGATCCTGCGATCTCTGAAGACGTCGAAATATAATGCATGCTTTTTCTCCAGCACTCTCAGGTATTGCTCTTTGTCCATTGCTTTCACCAGCTTGTAGTATAACATATAATGACTAATTATTCTATATTTTGGCTCATTTTTCTATGCGAGGAGGTTCGATCAATGGAAGGTTTTTTGCTTTCGATACCTATGGCGGGCAGCATCATTAATGCCCTTTCGGTCATCGTCGGGAGCCTGATAGGCCTTGCCGTCCGTTCGAGGCTCCCGATGCGCTATTCGAACATCGCCTTTCAGGCCATAGGGCTTTTTACCCTGTATCTCGGCGTCCAGATGGCCTCAAGCGCCAGGAACGTCCTCATCTTGATATTCAGCCTCGTCGTGGGCTCTATCCTGGGTGAGTTTCTGGCCCTCGAAGAGCGGGTCAACGGGGCGGCCGAGCGCCTCAAGCAAAGCTTGAATGTCGGTGAGAGCAGCTTTGTCGAGGGCTTCATGACCGCCTTTTTGCTTTTTTGTATGGGCTCTATGACGATATTGGGGGCCTTTGAGGAGGGGTTGGGCGGCTATCCTCACCTGCTTTTTGCCAAGTCATTTTTGGACGGTGTTTCCTCTATAGCCCTGTCGGCCTCTTTGGGCGTGGGCGTGATATTTTCCGCGGTACCGCTCCTCGTATACCAAGGTGGGTTGACACTGTTTGCCCATGCGCTGCGCTCCGTCCTCTCAGAAGCGGTGGTCGCCGAAATTACAGCGGCGGGCGGCATAATGTTGTTGGGTTTGGGCTTTTCTATTTTAGAGATAAAGCGCCTGCGCGTCACAAACATGTTGCCGAGCCTATTGGTGGCGGCGCTGTTGGGATTGGCCTTGCTCAATTAAAACGTGCGTCTTTGAACGGGAGGGCAAGCCGTCCTCAGAGGGGCGTTTTTAAGATTAATCAAAGTCAATGATGTCTGCTATAATAAAAGTAACAAGAAACCATGGGGAGGGAACGAATGATGAGGAAGTTTCGCTGCCTCACCTGTAAGTATGAGTTCGAGATGGAAGAAGCACCGGCCGTTCTCAAGTGTCCGAAATGCTTGAACCGCTTCGTGGAGTTGGTTTCTGGGGAACCGCTGAAGGGTAAACCTTGGAGTAGCAAGACCTACAGCGTTAAGAAGTAGTGCGCGTAGCAGCCTTTATCTTGCCTCGCCCGTCGCAGACCTCAGACCTAAGGCGGACCCTGACCTGGTTTTTGGGACCCTGTCTGCCGGGGGGTGGCGTTGGAAGCGGTGAGGAAGAGCTGCGAAGTGCCAGCTAAAAACTGAAAGAGGCAGGCTCCTTTTTCAGCCTGCCTCTTGGATTTTCTTGGTAGCCCCAAGGGGATTTGAACCCCTGTTGCCGGACTGAGAACCCGGAGTCCTAGACCACTAGACGATGGGGCCTCCACTCTTTGGCTGGGGGAGGTGGACTCGAACCACCATTGCGTGATCCAGAGTCACGTGTCCTGCCAATTAGACGATCCCCCATTGGCGAGGATGATAATAACATGAGATCTTTTTTCGCGCAAGGCCCAAACGGTGCCCAGATTTAAGACATAATTCGCTCTCTTTGTGTTATATTGAAAATCCCTTTTGACAACGTCTTCAAAAGGATATAAAAATTTAGATGTCACCAAGCCGATATAAAGGGGGAGGAGAAGCGATGAATCACGGCATTCCTGTAGCTAAAGATGTATATTGGGTCGGCGTCAACGATCGCCAGACGGACCTCTTCGAATCCATATGGCCCCTGCCCAGGGGGGTCTCTTACAACGCATACCTGGTGACGGACGAAAAGGTGGCCCTCATAGATACGGTGAAAAACTGCTACGAGGCGGACCTCATAGGGAAGATTCAAGGCATATTGGGGAAAGGTCGCGGCGTGGATTACCTGGTCGTAAACCACATGGAGCCTGACCATTCCGGGGCCATCAGGGTGCTCAAGGGTTTTTTCCCTCAGATGAAGATCGTGGGCAATGCTCAAACCAGAGAGTTTTTGAAGAGCTTCTACGCCGTAGACGATAGCGATATCCTGGTCTTTAAGGATGGGGAGAGTCTGGACCTCGGAACGCACAAGCTCTCCTTTCATCTCATCCCTATGGTCCACTGGCCCGAAACCATGGTCACCTTCGACTGGGCGACCGGCGTTGCTTTCACGTGCGATGCCTTCGGCGGCTTTGGGACCCTCGACGGCGGCATCTTCGACGATGAGGTCGATATGGGCTATTACGAAGGTGAGATCTTGCGTTACTTCTCCAACATCGTCGGCAGATACGCCCCTCAAGTGGAGAAGGCGATCGATAAGTTAAAGGGTTTGGATTATAAGATTATAGCTCCCTCTCATGGGCCCATACACCGTAAAAACCCGAACTATATTGTTGAGCAATACGCGAGGTGGAGTCGCCACGAAACCGACTGCGGTGCCGTAATAGCCTTCGGTTCCATGTACGGCAACACACAGAAGGTGGCCGAACAAGTCGCTCGAGCCCTGTCGGCTGAGGGGATAGAGCATATCGTCCTTCACGATACCTCTCGGAGTCATCCGTCTTTTATAGTGAGGGACATATGGCGGTACAGCGGCCTCGTGTTGGCAGCTTGCACATACAACATGATCCTTTTCCCGCCTGTGCAGACGCTCGTCGAACATTTGAAGAACAAAAACATGAAAAATCGCATCCTCGGAGTCTGCGCCTCCTACAGCTGGAGCAAAGGCGTAGCGCTTAAAGCCTTGAAGGAGCTTGCCACATCCGGCGGATGGGAGCTCTTGGAGCCGCAGGTGGAGGTGAAATCCTCCCCCACACTGGAAGACCTTGAGCTGTGCGACCAGTTGGGCAAAAACCTGGCGCAACGCCTTAAGGCATGTCAATCTACGGCTGGTTAGCGTCGACTTGACCTACGATGTATAAGTGTGGTAGAAAATGTGTGGAGAGTGCGCATTCGATGAGGTCGTAGCATTTGGGGCGTAGCCAAGCTGGCAAGGCAGCGGACTTTGGATCCGCGATTCGCAGGTTCGAATCCTGCCGCCCCAGCCATTTTTGAGAGATAGAGGGGAAGCTTACCGCTTCCCCCATTTTATTGTGCTTTGTGCGGCACTTTTAAAAATTGTGCCGCGAAGCGCGGGTTAGCGTGTAAACTTATATTGTGTGGACTTGTGGCGTGAATTTAAGAAAATGGGGGGAGAAAGGCGCAAATGGGGAGGGTAGGTGCTCTTGTCCTAGCTGCTGGCAAAGGGACGCGCATGAAAGGAAGCTTTAGCAAAGTGATGCTCCCGGTATTGGGAGAGCCCATGATCTATTATCCCTTGAGGGCTCTCAGCGAGGCCGGCATAAAGGACATAGCTGTCGTAGTCGGTTGGGGTGGCGAGGTGGTGGAGTCATACCTGGCCTCCAGATGGCCAGATGTGGCGGTGCTCTGGCAGAGAGAGCAGTTGGGTACCGGACATGCTTTGATGGTTGCCGAGCCTTGGTGGGCGGCGCTCGATGAGCTGCTCGTCTTGCCGGGCGATGTCCCGCTCGTCGACGCAGACGTATTGGAGGCGCTGTCGAGGCGCCATATGGATGAAATGACCGAGGCCACCTTTCTGACCATGACCCTCGACGATCCGTCAGGCTACGGCAGAGTGATCCAGGTGGACGGAAGGGTGCGTATAGTCGAGGACAAAGATGCCTCTCAGGCGGAGCGTTCAATCCAGGAGGTCAATAGCGGCATATATGCCTTCAACGCAGCCCCTTTAGCGGATTTGATCCACCGCTTGGATAACGATAATGCTCAAAAGGAGTATTACCTCACTGATGTAGTTCGATTGCTCTCTGCAGATGGAAAGCGTGTGGCCGTGTTGAACTGGCCAGATCCCGAAGAACTCACGGGAGTCAACGACCCCGTTCAACTCGCTCAAGCTGCTGCCATGCTGCGAGACAGGCTGCTTTACCGTTGGATGAAGGAATTTGGCCTGAAGTGCCTCGACCCGAACAGCGTATGGATTGGCCCCGAGGTCTCCTTCGAGGAGGACGTGTGGATAGATCCGTGGGTCGAGCTGTGGGGCAAAACTTCGGTCGGGGGCGGTAGCCACATCGCCAGCTTCACCATAATAAGGAATAGCAAGCTTGGAAGCGGCGTGCAGGTGCGCGGGCATGTGGTTATGGAAGATAGCGTCGTGGGCGATGGCGCCACTATTGGCCCCTTTGCGCATCTTCGTAACGGCGCAGAGGTGGGCGAAGGGGCTCACGTGGGGAAATTCGTGGAGATCAAGAATTCCACCGTGGGCCAAAACAGCAAGGTTCCCCATCTTTCTTATATAGGCGATGCCGTCATAGGTGAGGAGACGAATATAGGGGCCGGAACGATAACGTGTAACTTCGATGGCCGCAGGAAGCATCAAACACGCATAGGCGACCGTTGTTTCGTGGGCAGCGACACGATGCTCGTGGCTCCGGTGTTGCTGGGCGACGATTCATATACCGGGGCGGGGTCGGTCATCACGCGCGATGTCCCAGATGGCGCCCTCGCCATAGCCAGGGCGAGACAGCGCAACGTGGAAGGATGGGCAAAGAAAAGGAAGGAGGAAGAAAGGTAGATGGCGGATAGGCTTAGGGAAATGAAGATTTTTTCTGGTAGCGCCCATCCGGAGTTTGCCCAGAGGGTGAGCGAAAACCTTCGTGTGCCCCTCTCGAGCGCGAAGGTCGGCAGGTTTTCCGACGGCGAGGTCAGCGTCTCAATCGAAGAGAGCGTCAGGGGTGCAGACGTCTACGTTATACAGCCGACCTGCCCCCCGGTGAACGAAAACCTCATGGAACTGTTAATCCTCATAGATGCGCTCAAGCGGGCCTCGGCCTATCAGATAAACGTGGTGATGCCCTACTTCGGCTATGCCAGGCAGGACAGGAAGACGCGGTCGCGAGAGCCGATCACGGCGAAGCTCGTCGCGAACCTTTTGGAAAAAGCTGGAGCCAATCGCGTCATATCCGCCGACCTCCATGCGGGGCAGATACAGGGTTTCTTCGATATTCCGGTTGATCACCTTACGGCCATTCCACTTATGGCTTCCTACTGCCACAAAGCACTCAAGGAAGAGCTTAAGGAGGGGAAGGTAGCCGTGGCCGCGCCCGACATAGGCGGCGTGGTCAGGGCGCGCCGCTTTGCCCTTCAGATTAACGCGGATCTCGCTATAGTGGACAAGAGGCGCTCCTATGAGGTAGCCAATTACTGTGAGGTCTTGGAGATCATAGGCGATGTGAGAGGAAAGACGGTCGTGATGATCGACGATATGATAGATACGGCAGGGACGGTCTCCAAGGCGTCTGAGGCGCTGATCAAAAGAGGGGCTGAAAAGGTCTATGTGTGCGCCGCTCACGGCATTTTGTCCGGGCCGGCAATAGAGAACTTGAGCAAGCTCGACGAAAACGGCAGGCCCTTTGTGGATCAGGTGGTGCTCACGGACACGATCCCCTTGTCCAAGGAAAAAAGACTGGATAAAATCATACAGCTTTCCATAGCCTCGCTATTTGCGGAAGCCATAAACCGAGTCCATTCGGATCATTCGGTGAGCATTCTTTTCAGATGAGGGAGATGGTGTGCGGTGTCGATGATTAATATAGAGCTCAAAGAGAGAAGTGTAGTGGGCAAAGAGGGGAACAAAAAGCTCAGAGCTCAAGGATATGTGCCGGCGGTATTCTATGGCCCGAATTATGGCGAGGGCCTCCCTGTGCAAGTGGTGGAGAGGGAAATAGAACCCTACGCCAATTCGGCGCATTGGGAGACCGTGATATTCGAAGCGCTTTTGCCGAACGGGGGCAGGGAGATGGCCATAATGAGGGAGATCCAGCGAAATCCCGTCACAGACCAGATCCTCCACATTGACTTCTATCAGTTGATCAAAGGCCATACGGTGACTGTCGAGGTTCCCGTCGAGCTCATCGGCAGTGAGCGGTGTGAAGGGGTTAAGAAGGGCGGAATGTTGGAGCAGTATATACACGCGCTTGAGATAGAGGTGCTGCCCGCGCATATGCCGGATGTCCTGAGGGTCGATGTCTCCTCCCTCGATCTCGGCGGAGCGATTCACGCCTCCGATGTTCCTTTGCCCGAGGGCGCTGCGCTGCTTTCTGACCCTCAGACTTTAGTGGTGGCAGTATACGTCCCAGCGGCAGTTGAGGAAGCCGTTACAGAAGAGGTCCCCGTTCAAACCGAACCTGAAACGATCAAAGTAAAGGGCATAAAGGAGGAAGAGGAGTAGAGAGGGTGAGCCTTCGTCTCTGCGTGGGGTTGGGAAATCCTGGCCCTCGTTATGCCATGACGCGACATAACATGGGATGGCTCGCCATCGACGCCCTTTTGGAGCATTTGGAGGTATCGATTGAGGCGACGTTTGCTTGCTCGGCCATGCTTTGGGGGCCATTGAGTTGGGGAGAAAAAGAGCTCTTGCTTTTAAAGCCCATCACTTATATGAACTTGAGCGGCAAGGCGGTCAAAGCCGCCTCGGCTCGGTTTTGCATTCCCGCTGAGCGTATTTTAGTGATCTACGACGATGTCGCGTTGCCATTCGGGCGGCTCAGGTTGAGGGCAGCGGGGAGCGCAGGCGGGCACCACGGCATGGCTTCGGTTCTCAGCGCCATGGGTACGCTCGCTGTGCCAAGGCTTCGCATAGGCATAGGTTCGCCGGCAGATGGCGATGTAGCTTCTTGGGTGCTCAGCGACTTTGTAGATGAAGAATTGGCCCAGTTGCCTGAGGTGATGGGCCGTTGCGTGCAGGCGGTTGAGGCGTGGCTTTCTATGGACATGGAGAGGGCTGTATCTTATGTGAACGACAGATTGCGGGGGGGATCTTCGTAGAGAGATGCCGCATCAGGTTGCCGTAGGGACTGCTTCCACGCGCCTTTGGGATCTGGATTCCGGCCTGTGGGCTGCGGGGGAAGCCGTTTCTCTCCTTTCGGAGGGGGCGTCCAGGCCTTGGATATGCAGGGATCCTGAAGGCCCCTTACTTGTCGTGTTGCCCGATTCCAGGCAGGCGAAAGAGTTTGCAAGCGACTGGAAAGGGCTTTTCGGCAGGGTGCCGTTTTTACTGGAGGAATTACCTCTCCTTCCCGAGAAGGTTTTACAGCAGGCCATGTGGGTCAGGAGAGGCGAGACGCTCCGCCAATGGTATAGGAGCGGCGGTGTCCTCGTAGCCACTCCGGGGGCCTTGGTCGCTCCGTTCCTGCTTGCTGAAACCTTCTTTGCGCTCGCAGTAGGAGAAGAGGTAGGGCGAGACAGGTTCATCAGGTGGCTTTCCGAAGCCGGTTACGAACGAGTCGATGTGGTGTGGGCACCTGGTCAGTTTGTGGTGAGAGGAGGCATAGTGGACCTCTTCGATCCGGGCTTGCACCATCCCTTGAGAGTGGAATTTTTCGACGAGACCGTAGAATCGATGCGCGCCTTCTCGCCGGAGAGCCAGCGCAGCCTCTATAGCCTCGAAGAGGTCGAGCTTTGCTCGCTGACGGGCGAAGAGGAGCGCTCACTGCTCGACTTCTTGGGGGAGGACACCCATATCGTAGTCTTCGACCCGGACAATGTGGAATCGCAGGCCGATTCGTTCTTGTGGTTGTGGGAGAACTTGCGGGAGGAAACCCGGTCTCTCCCCGGCCTTTCGTCATGGCAGGAACTTTTCCTCTCCTTGGCCCGTTTTCCGAGGCTTCGCGTTTCGGCCGCTGCCGGCAAGGGGGCGCGTCTGCCTGTATCTTCCTTACCGACCTTCCACGGCAGATTCGAGGAGGTAGAGGGGTTCCTTAAGCTTTGGAATGAACAAGGTTACGAAGTTTGTCTCTACTCCAAAAACGAGGAGCTAAAAGAATGGCATCTCGCTCGTGGCGTCGAATGTCGCGCCGCCGACATCTCCTGCGGCTTTATAGATCGCGCCGTGAGGAAGGTATTTTTGGCGGGGTCCGCCCTCGGCGATATCTACCTTGCACCGCAGGAAGAGGCGATACGCCCGCCTGCCGACTGGGATGAGGTCTTATCCGTAGGGCAGTGGGTGGTCCACGAGGATTACGGAGTGGCGCAGTTCCTCGGCACCCAGCCCGTGGAGGTGGACGGCGGGCCTCAGGAGTTCTTGAAGCTCGAATTCGCTGAGAGAAAGCGCCTCCTCGTGCCCGCCTTTCAGCTTTATAAAATTTCACCTTATGTGTCACCTTCAGGTTTAGAGGCATCTCCGGACCATCTGGATAGGAGGACATGGAAGCGTTCCCTCGAGAGCGCCAAGCGGAGGGCTGAGGAGGCGGCTAAGGAGCTCGTCGAGCTATACGCCAAAAGAGAAGGGTTAAAGGGTTACGCTTTCCCTCCAGATGGCGAACTCCTTGCGCGCTTCGAGCGCACCTTTTCCTACGACGAGACGCCAGATCAGCTCAGGGCAATTGAAGCCATAAAGAGGGACATGGAAAGCCCGCTACCGATGGATCGCCTTGTCGTGGGCGACGTAGGTTATGGCAAGACGGAGATAGCGATGCGGGCCGCCTTTAAGGCCGTAGAGGGCGGCAAGCAGGTGGCGATTTTGGTTCCCACGACGCTCTTGGCTCAGCAGCATTATGCGACCTTCAAATCTCGCCTTGTGGGTTTTCCCGTATCCGTTGAGGTCCTATCCCGCTTCGTCCCTCAACGGCGCCAGGCGCAGATCTTGCGCGATGTGGAAGAGGGAAAAGTGGAGCCTGCCCAGGCGCTGCATATCAGCTATCGATA